>JBEKEB010000113.1:0-12111 GCA_050014055.1 Anaerolineales bacterium
CGAAGGTAGTGAATTGGTGAAAGCATATCATAGGCAAAGCCAGGGTGCTTCTTCATCGACACCCATTCTTTGTCTGTCAGTAGGCCGGGTTTGAGCAGGATCCCATCCGGAACACCCATCTTGCCGATATCGTGCAACAGCGCTCCCCAGCGAACTTGCACCAGTTCCGCATCGCTCAAGCCGAAGGTGCGCGCGAGTTTCACTGTCATCTCTGTGACTCGTTGAGTGTGCCCTTCGGTCTCTTTGTCGCGCAAGTCGAGGGCGTGTGACCAGCCTTCTATCGTGGCATCGTAAGCCAGAAAAAGTTCTGAATTGGAGAGTTGCAGGCTCTCAAATAACGTGGCAATTTCAACCGCAATCGCGGCTTGCCCTGCCAGGGTATTGAGGAAGTCGAACCATTCTGAATCGGGTTCAAGTGTGGCGCGATGGAAGATTTCCATTACACCCTTCACCTGTCCCTTGATAATTAACGGCACACCGTAGTAGCAGATAAAATCCTCGCCCGTCAAACGATTTTTCAAGGGTAAGCTTTTAGGTTCCTCTCTTAGATCTGGGATTTGGATTAGTTGATGCTCCAGAACGGCGCGGTCGATATAGCTCTCGCCCAACCGTATATACGTATTTCGGATGGCTTTGGTGCGGAAGCCTCGCTCGGCGCCGTATTCCAGCATTTGCAAACCGGAATTTAATATCAAAATGTCAGCCGCATCAACGCCGAGTTCTTTTGTCACATGGTTAAGAATTTCTGAAAGGCTGAGTTTTAAATCAAAATTTGCTGAGATGACTCGATCGATGCCGCTCAAGGCGGTTAGATGTTCAAGTTGCCGCCGTATCCTTTCCTCCCCTTGTTTGAGCTCTGTGATGTCCTGGTTAACCACGATCGCGCCCTGAATAACTCCCTGGGCATCCAGCACTGGGGCAGTGAAATTGATAATCGTTTTCTTCTTGCCATCGAAAGTATCGATCTCCAGAAGTTCGTCAACAATCGTCACCTTATCCCTGATGGTGTGCGCCAGCGCCCAGTCATCCGCTTTCACATCCTCTCCGGATGGAAGTCGTCGCCCCTTGAAGACCCCGTAATCGAGAGGACCCACTTTGGGCTCCGCACCCCATATCTTCACACCTGCAGGATTCCCGCGCAAGAGTTTTCCATCCTTGTCGGCTATCCAGAGTCCCACAGGCAGAGTGTCAAAGATCCTCTGAAGCAACTCCTCATGATTTCTCAGCGCCTCTTCCGTCTTTTTGCGCTCGGTGATATCCCGCACCACGCCCTGCGAGCCGACCACCTTCCCAGCGATAACTTTCGAGCTGGGCTTGTCCTCGATAAAGACACGTGTTCCGTCCGGCCGCACGATCTGGCTGTTGATAAATTCCGGCGCGCGCCCGGCCTGCATCTTGCTGCGGAAGGACCGGCCAAGTTCTTTTAGCATCTCTGGCGCGATGAAATCCAGGATCTTGCGGCCCAGCAGCGCCTGCGGGGTAGCAACGCCATAGATGCGCGCCATGGCCGGATTGGCGAAAGTGAAGACCCCCTCGTAATCCGTTGTATAAACTCCGTCGTTGATCTCTTCAACCAGCTGGCGGTATTTTTCTTCGCTCATCCGCAAGGCTTCTTCGGCCTGCTGGAGTGTAAAGACCTGTTCGCCCTGAGCGCCGGAGACGATGATCGCATCCACCTCGCCGTTGCGGATGGCGTTTAAGGTCTCTTCGGCTTCGTCCAGACGCGCCCACAGGTCTGCGTTTTCAGCGATAAGTTGTTTCAGTGTCTTGATCGCAGGTTTCCTGGGCATGACAGTACCCTCTTTTTCAGGTCTTATTTTTCAATCCGCAATCCTCAATCTACAATCTTCAATCCAAACTCAACTCTTGCTCCGCAGATCCAGCCCCACCAGCACGCGCTCGGTGTTGGAGAGGTCGCCGATGATCCTGCGCACCGGCAGCGGCAATTTCCGCACCAGGGTTGGGATGGCCAGGATTTGGTCGCCGCGCGCCAGTTGTGGGCTTTCCAGCAGGTCCACCACCTGGAGCTTGTACCGCCCTGCCAGGTGTTCCTCGCAGATTTTCTTGAGATTGTCTAGAGCCGCCACCGACCTGGGGGTTTTCCCGGCGACGTACAGGCGCAAGATATAATTATCTGATTTTTCTTTTTCGAGCCTGGCTTTAGGCGAGGCGGACTTGGTAGGGTTCTTTGTCATTTTGAGACTCCTTTTTTATTGTTCGATTTCACATCCGCTTTGCGGCTCAACCCCATATCGGTCCTTTCCTGTGCCAATTGGGCCTCCTGGGCTTGTTCCTGCCCGATGATCTTCATCGAGGCGATCTCCTGTACCGCAAACTCGGCCCGCAGGGCGGCTATCTGCGCTTCCAGCACATTGCGCTTGCGTTCCAGTTCGAGCTGACGGCCCTCCACTTCCTGTTCGCGCAACGTCTGCACGGCTTTCTCCTGCGCCTCCTGCACCAGGCGGGCCGAGCCGGTCAGCACGCCGCTTGGACCGACGTACACATCCCGCAATTCCACGCCATGATCGGTCAGCAGGAACTCGCGGATCTGATTTGTATGCGCCATGCCGCGCGATTTCAGGATGTAAATGCCGCGATTGCGCTCCCCGCCAATTTCGAGGTCGTCCAGCCACAACCAGGTGTCCATCAGGGAGGCAATGTGGACCTGGCTTTGGTCGGAGGCGGAACCGCCCAAGATCAAACTGGTGAATAACGCGGTGCACTTATTTATTTTCATTAGATCCAACAACCGCATCGCCATCATTTTGACTTCATTCTCATTGATTCCGTTGATGAAACTGGTGAAGGGATCAAAAATTACCACCTGCGGTTTAAAGGCCTTGACCGCGTTGCTGATGGTCATCACATGCATTTCCAGGCCTGCAAAGGTGGGGCGGTTCGCCTGGAACTGCAGCAGGCCTTTCTGCACCCACGGTTCCAGATCGATCCCGATCGAGCGCATATTGCGCATGATCTGGCTGGGAGATTCCTCGAAGGAAAAATACAGGGCGCGTTCGCCGCGCCGGCAGGCCGCCACTGCGAAGAGCACTGCCACACTGGTCTTGCCGGTGCCGGCCGTGCCGGAGACCAGCACGCTGCTGCCTTTGTAATAACCGGCGCCGCCCAGCATGGAATCCAGGCGCGGAATGCCGCTGGAGATGCGGTCCGTGGAAGCAATTTCCTGCAAGCCCAGCGAGGTGACCGGCAGCACCGAAATGCCGTCTTCGTCGATCAGAAACGGATACTCATTCGTGCCGTGCGTCGAGCCACGGTACTTGACCACCCGCAGCCGCCGGGAGGAGATCTGGTCGTTGACGCGATGGTCCAGTACGATGACACAGTCGGAGACGTACTCCTCCAGGCCCTGGCGCGTCAGGGTGCCATCGCCGCGTTCGCCGGTGATGATGGCAGTCACGCCTTTTTCTTTCAGCCAGCGAAACAGGCGGCGCAGTTCCGCCCGCAGGATGTGCTGGTTGGGTAAGCCCGAGAAGAGGCTCTCGATGGAATCCAGCACAACCCGCCTGGCGCCGATCGAGTCGATCGCATGCCCCAGCCGGATGAACAAGCCTTCCAGGTCGTATTCGCCCGACTCTGCCATTTCACCAGGTTCGAAAAACACAAAATCCAGCACGATCTTTTTGCGCCTCACCAGATCTCTCAAGTCGAAACCGAGTGAGGCCACGTTTTGGGTCAGGTCTTTGGCGGTCTCTTCGAACGCCATGAAGACGCCTGGCTCGTTGAACTGCGTGGCGCCGCGCACCAGAAACTCCATCGCCAGCAGTGTCTTGCCACAACCGGTCGGGCCGCACACCAGCGTCGGCCGGCCTTTCGGCAATCCGCCGCCGGTGATCTCATCCAGCCCCTGGATGCCGGTCGGCGATTTGGGTAGTTGCTTTCTTGTATTTGCCATGCTTCATTACTCCTTATTTGCCCTGTGTGTCTAGGTTGGGAAAAAGTTGTAGCCTGCCAGCCTTGCACTATGATTGGCTTCCTTTTCCTTGCCGTGAACATCAAAATATGTCGGATGTTTTTTTAATTTTGGCAAGTCATGCGCCCGGAATGCGCGAAGGAATACACCCGTACTTAATCTTATAACAAAGCCTTCCCGGCTACATCCATCAGTTGGGGAGTTTTTACCTCCGCCACTTGGGGGAGGCATGGTTTTCCTTTACTGGCAACCATAAGTGACCGTAGGTGTGCTAAATTGCCAGTTCTGGGCGAAGGCTTCAACCGAATAACTCACAGTCTTTCCCGCGGCGATAAAAACGATATCCACATACGTTGTGGAATTAGGCGGCAGGGTTGCGATTACTTGCTTATCCCGATAAACCCGGTAGCCTTCTTCGCTATTGGAGCGATCCTTCCAGGCCAGGTTCATGGTCATGGTGGCGCCGCCGGTCGCCAGTGCGCAGGTGTAATTATAGACAGACCAGGTCGGCGTGTTGGGTACGATGGTCATAAGCACCGGCGAGGCGATCAGCGTCGGCGTATCTGTTGGGGTATTGGTTGCCACTTCGGTCTGGGTGGCATTGACCGGCAAGGTTGTGGTGGCAACCGCCCCGACTGGATTTTGGCCGGTTATTTGCCCCGGCGAACTGGCTTGGCCCGATAGGTTGCAAGCTGTAAGAACAGCCACCAGCGCAAGGGAAATCGATAGAAATTTGAATGGCTTCAATTTTGGCTCCATGATCGAAATGAGTATTTAATCTGGGTTTTTTGGGAATTCCCATAAAAGAGGGGGAAGATGTGGAGAAACACCCCCTTATTACCCCTTGACCCCCCGTGGTTCCCAAAGGACCGGGTTAACTTTGATAGGCTGTTTCTGTGGCGGGATTGGCCGGCAGGGTGAAGAAAAAAAGACTGCCCTGGCCCAACTCGCTTTCCACCCCCACCTGGCCGCCCAGTTTGTCGACGATCTGGTGAACGATCGAAAGACCCAACCCGTGTCCTGGATCGTGGACATGGTCGATCTGGCTGAACGGCGTGAACAGGCGCGCCTGGGCTTTCTGCGGCAGGCCCGGGGTGTCGAACAGTTCCAGCGTGAAGCTGGAAAATACCGCATCAAATATTTCTGCCGGGTAAGGAAGGGCGATCGCATCCCCGCAACGCAGATCGACCATATTCAGAAGATCAACCCGTTCGACCTTCGATTGGCAACAGCAAGCATGCCTTCGTATAGGTCCTTAATGGGAACGCGCCCGTTTTGTCTTTTTTATCGTCTCGCAACCTTTACGTAGGATTTCGAGCCCCTTCAAAGCCTCCGGCGCGATCACCGCGGTAATCCGCATTTGAGCTTCCAGACGGGTGTTGGCCTTGGGGACCCATTCGCGTTTTCCATCGGAACAGCGCACGAGAATACAACCGGCGGGAAGCCCCAAGGAACGGACTTCGCGGCCTGCAAAAGGTGCATCCATTGAGATGGTGTAATCTACCACCACGGGCTTTTCCAGGAAGAACTTACCCCCAATTTTTTTCAAATCGCGTTCCAACAAAGCCTCATAAATTGGTAAATCTTTAAGGGCTTCAGCCACTGCGTATGCGCAGAAACAGGCAACCAACAGCGGCAGCATCTGGGAATAATTTCCCGTCATTTCGATTATGAGCATAATGCCTGTGAGTGGAGCACGCACAATCGCGGTGAAGTACGCTGCCATTCCCACGACTGCGAAAACTGCTGGAATTGGTACAATGGCTGGCGCCAGGTCGTGTGCAATTTGTCCAATTGCCAAGCCGATCAGCGCACCCAACACCAGCAGGGGTGCAAAAATCCCGCCCGGAGCGCCGCTTCCGTAACTGCTGGTAGTAAGCAAAAATCGAATCCCAAAGAAAAGCGGGATGGCAGCAAGAAGCATATCTCCCTTTAAAACCGACTCTGCCAATGAATTTCCGCTGCCGATCATGCTGGGAGAAAACCATCCAACCAGTCCGATAGCTCCACCTGTTATTGCAGCAGCTGGCAGCACAAAGCGATCGGGCAGGCGAGCATAAAGACGAATGGCAGTCAGCAAACCGCGATTGAAGAGCACGCCTAATAATCCCGCCGTTACTCCCAGCAGCGCAAATATTGGCAGGGAAGTCAGTGGTGGCAAGGGGTAGCTTGGCACCGCAAAGACCGGAAACTGGCCTGCGCCGATACGCACGATAATATCCGCAATCGCCGCCGCTATAAAAACCGCCCCAAACACCATCGGTTGAAAATCACGCCGGACTTCCTCCAGCACAAACATGAGACCTGATAGGGGCGCGTTAAATGCGGCCGCCAACCCAGCACCGGCGCCTGCCGATATCAAGGTAAGCCGTTCGCGTGGCGACACTTTCAACCATCTGGAAATGGCATCACCGACCGCGCCTCCCATTTGGACAGTCGGGCCTTCACGCCCCAGCGCCATTCCGCTCCCAATGGAAAGGATCCCTCCGATGAATTTGACCGGCAGAACGCGTTTCCATTCAAGTTTGCGGAAACGGTGAAGGACCGCTTCAAGATGCGGGATGCCACTTCCACTGGTTTCGGGAGCGTACCGTCGGGTAATAGCCACCGAAATCCCAGCACCAAGCGCACCGAACAGGATTGGGAAAATCCAGCCCCATAACGGCATGCGCTGTGCCCACGTGATCAATCCATTTCTTAAGGCATCCACGCCGGTCAGTACGGCTCGGAAAAGCAGGGCTACCAATCCCGCACCAAACCCGACCAATGCCGCCCGTGGGAAGATCCATCGGCGCTGCTGGCGGATATCAAAGAATTCCTGGATCTCCGTCCGTTCCACGATTTTTTCTTTATCAGAAGTAAGGGAAGGTTTCCTTTCGGGTTTATTCTTAATATTGGTCAGCCATGGGATTATTAAGGTCATATAATATTAATCCAAGAATTAATTTGAAGAAATAGTAAAACCGATATAGTTTATCATAATCGTGCGCCTCTTCACTAAAAAAATATTATAAACTTTTCTGTTATATGTCTCCCTTTCTACAGCTTGCCTTTGAACTGGTAGTTATCCTGCTGGCATCAAAAGCAGCCGAATATATCAGCACGGATATGGGTCGCATTCACCAGTCTCCCGGGTTGCGCGATGACCTGCCTTTGATGCCCTCCCTGAGCGATTTTTACAGTAACGACCAGGGATTAAGCCGGACGATGTTTACTATCATTCGCGATGAATTGGTAGGGTATATTATTTCAGCGACTGAAAAGATTGCTGGCGATCTGAATAAGCCGGGAAATGGAATTCTGATTGTTCTACCAACTGATAGCGTCTACGGATTGATTGAATACGGAAAGCAAATTCCCTGGCCGGAATGACCGGATCAATTTTTCGAGGGCTTATGACTAGAAATTACAGAACATGATTGTTGAGACTACGAGCAAAGAGGCTTTAAGATAAAACTAAAGCCTTGCACGAGAACGCCGACTTTGCCAACTTAGCAAAGTCGGTTGCCTCAACACGGGTACCGCGGCTCATAGCTTACGCTTCTTTTGGAATCTAAAATAAAAGGCTACGAACACCAAGACAATGCCGATGTTCGATGCCAGTCGTTCCCAGAATAGATTCCTAAAGAACAGTAAATCTACACTAACAACAACGGCAATCATCACCACAATGTAAAGCACGACAGACATGTTCCTTTCATTTCAATCCTCTATTCAAAATTTACGATTTATAGACATGCACGGCAATATACATGGCGAGCATCCCAAGCGCAAAGCCTAAGCATACCAAAGCAAACGTCTGGAAGCGGGCCATATTGCCCAAAAACCACGTGATACCCAGCACAACCGCCCAAACGACCGCCACCGCAATTACGTATACGATGAGTGGGAAGCGCTTAATACCCCAGCGCCGCCAGAGGGCGAAAGCTGCAAGTACTAGAACAATGGCGAATACGATGAAATATATTGTGTGTGCATTCATTATTTTTTACTCTTTATTTTATATAGAAAGACTTTTCTCGTTTTTGCCTCAACCAAAAAAATCCTTGTCAGCCGGTTCATCAACCCAGTATCCCTGGCGACCGTAATGGCGATGCAGTTGCGTTTCATAATCCCGCGTCAGCAGAGATTCCTGCGGATATTCCGGTGACTGCTTGATGGTCGCGCGGGAAAGGTTGACGGAGACTTTCGATTCGCGCCAACTGACGCGCTCGATCCATTTCGGTGCAATCAGAACCTTTTTCCCCGGCCACCAGTTCCGTGTATCGACGATCAGATAACGAATCGCCCATGTATCATCATCCACGAAAAAATCCTCAACGTGACCAATCCTACCGTCTGTGGCCTGGATGTCGTAGCCACTCACATCGTGAGTACTGCGCAAATGTGAATCCCATACTTTCCCACCTTTGTTAGATGTTTTCCATTTTTCGCGGTCACGCTCAATGTAGGGATGATACCCCCATGTGTGAGAGCCGTTCCAATAAATCGGCCATTCATAATACCCATAATAAGTCTCCTCAAATTGTCGCGAAACGGGTTTGTCACTATTCAAGGAGGGGCTGCCTTCAATCTGCTTTTTGGTCAAATCGATGGTGATAAATTGCTCTTCTTTATTTACAAAACCGAGCGCATACGGGGAGATCAACACCTGCCTGCCCGTCAGCCAGTCGCCTGTATCGGCAACCAGATACCGAATCGTCCAAAATTGGTCATCGAAGTAGAATTCTTTGACCTTTCCGATTTCACCGTCGCGGCTGTTCAATTTGTAACCATTTAAAGTTTTGGCTTTGTTTAGCATTGTAGTAATCCTTTCTTTCTTCGAGTTTCGTTTATGTTCGCTGTTGTTACTCGGCCTACTTTATATTTCAGAAATCTTTTTACCGACATTTGCACCAGTACCAAATTTCATATTGCGCCAGCGGAGGGTACATCCCCATGGGGAGAGTGCCTGGAATTCTTTTTTTCACTGGCCGGGCCAATGCTGAGAACGCGGCAACCCGTCTTTACAATCATCCAATCCTTGCCAATGAGCAAAACGCGGACGGTGACCCGGCCGGCGTCCGGCGAAATCATTAATGCGTTCCTGGCGTTGCGCATCTCGTTCAATTAAACGCCGAAAAATCCCAACCCATCACAGACCCGGGCTCAGAATAAGGGCGCATTCTTTCCAATGCCGCCCTCAGACACCAGTGTGCCCAACCCAGCCAATGCCGCCGCGAACGCACCGATCCATTTTTTACTTGGTAATAAAACAGCGCTACCGCCTCAACTGCATCCATCTGCTGGGGGGAATTTATATCCGCCACGCGGGGGAGGGTGCGTGGTGCGACCGGGCTTAAAGCCACTGATCATTTGTGCGCTTTAGTGCATTTAAGCGCATCGGTAACAGACTTTTTCAAAATGGGGTCGATCTGCAATGAGCTGAGGGTAGGTTTGCCAAGCTTCTGGGCGCTTCCCAAGCCTTTTACTGCATCGACCAACCAGGTCACGGCCAGGTCAGGGGGGATTTTATTGGTATTAATAACCAGGTCAAAGGCATGGATGGCATCCCAAGGCATTTGATAATATTCGTGGGTAAAAGCTACGTGAACTTTATCGTTTTCTTTCAAAAAATCTTCGGCCTCTTCCTGGGGGATCTTCAGTTCTTTCATCACGCGTTCGACCCGCACAGAGATGGGAGCCTGCAAGCGCACATGCAATACATTGGCGAACGGAGCAAGGACCTCGAAACCGCTTCGTCCAAGGATGACCGCATTGCCATGTTGTGCCACGGCCCGGATGGCCCGGTTGAGCATATGTACTACTTCATCCCGGCGCTCAAAGCGGTGCTCATTTACTGTTTTATCCCAAAAACCAGGCAGGGCATTGTATTCTCCATCAAACTCCACCAGCCCATATTCTCTGAGTACCGTGCCGAAAAATTCTTTGTCAACAAAATGGTACCCTAAAGCCTGGGCGACTTTTTCGGCGATGTATTCGGCTTCACTGCCAAAATCTCTTGAAATGGTTATTACTGACATGGTTTCGATTCCTTTCTTTTCTTATTAGTTTTTGTACATTTGATTGATTTGGAAGATATGATCATTCCAAAACGATTTGGAGGATTTCGATTGCACTTGTCCTACACTAAAAAGCAATGGAGAAAAACCAACTGAATTACATTGGGGATACCACCTTGAGTTGCCGCGGCCTACGCGGATAGTCTTATCGAGGTTCATGATCCGATAATTTTCCTTTCGGCCTGAACTATCATGCCCAACGCCTTTGCAGCGCAAAGTATGGCAGGGCTTCGATCTGGTGCTTATCAAGTTTCAGGAACACGGTATCATCGTGGGTATCTCCCACCGCTGAAAGGGGGATGATTACCTCTTTCTTTCCCCACAAATGCCCTTCTCGCATCACCAAATGGGTAATGTGACTGTTCTCCGGGTTGACCACGAATTCGTCGACGCGGCCCACATAGCCATCCGTTGCTTCTACGCGGGTACCACGGCGTACAGCCAACTCTCCCGGTGGGATTTGTTGGCGTTCCGTGGCCTTGTATTCTGTCCTTTCAGAAGCAACATAGGGCAAGTAGAAGTATGATCCTCCTCCATACAATCCACCAGGATAATTGAATTTCATATCCGGCACCTTCTCTTCGATGAAGGTCGTTTTGATAAAAGGAGGCATCTTCTTCAGCTCTGCCATCCTGCAGCGCAGTCGAATCTTGTCGGCTATCGTTTCATCCATAAGATCAACCGGTACAATGTACTCTGTACTGGAGGAATCCTCTCTCACCACCAGATGCGTTACCTTGTCGATCACCGGGTTTATCAGCACATACTCGGAGCGCCCAAAGACACCATCGGTACACTCAACGGTAGCATTTAAAGGAATTTCCATCTTACACCTCCAAAATAAATTATCCGGATTGCATCATTCCTATACACGACTAGATTAGGCTGGATTGCCAGCCTTATATCCATCATACAACGAACACTCCCCGGCCGCATCCATCTGCCGGGGAGTTTTTGCCTCCGCCATTTGGGGGAGGCCGCAATGGGATTTCTGGTTGATCGATCTCCAGAGCCTTCAGTTGAAATTCTGCCATTGGACTGGCCTTCCGGCAGTACTGGTAATGGCCGCCTGAACAGGTAAATGCAGCGTATGTTCTTTTACTGTTATATGCACCTGACTTGTTTTTTCTTTAATCGGGTGGTCTTGAACAATTAACAAAGGCACTTTCCCATACAAAATAAAATTATTGACCATGCTTCCATACGGCCACTGGTCATTTCCCGAATAACCGTGTGCGTTCAATGCTACCATGTCAATTTTCTCCTGATCGATAATTTCATGGATGGCCAATGGCGCATTATCACTGATGATCAAGTGGGTTTTTACATCGATGGCAGCCAGGGGTGAAACCGATTGAACCTGCTCGAGATATTGAAGGGCTTCTTCTCGATTGCGCGCCACCACACGATCGGACAATTCAATATCTTCCTGCGCGGGTGGGATTTGCCGGGCCATTTCTGGCGTTTTCACCACATGTACAATTTGAACCTGTGCATTGTGGTAGCGCGCCAATAGTGTGACCATTGGCAACACATATTCTGCCCGCCAGGAACCATCCAATGGTACCAATATTCGCCTTAAAGGTTGTTCCTGCGTTTGATGCGCCCGGACGATGAGCACTGAGGTTGGCGCGCTCAGGGTTATCTCATCCGTGACGCGGCTGATTCCGGATTTTCTCACTCCGCTGGAACCATGACTGCTCATTATGATCAGTTTCATTTCCTGGCTGCGGGCGAATTCTGTGATCGATTCAGCTACTGGCCCCTCCAGGACGATTGCTTTTGTCCGCAAACCCACTTTTTCAAGCCGATCAGTAATTCTTTCCAGATACAGGTTTGCTTCCGTTTTATTGATTTGCCAGTTTAATAGATTAATAAATTGTGCTGAAGCATCCGACGGATTCTTCTCCATTACATGCAACAGCACGATTTTTGCATTGAAAGCCTGGCCTATTGCGATTACCTGCGGCAGTACGCATTCAGCAAGCTGGGAACCATCCAACGGTACAAGAATAGGGTCGAACATGGCTGATCCTTTCGATCTTTCGCGCACTTTTATATTAAAACAAAAACTCCCCCGCCGCATCCACCGGTTGGGGAGTTTTTTCCTCCGCCATTTGG
>JBEKEB010000114.1:0-16063 GCA_050014055.1 Anaerolineales bacterium
GCCAGCTGGGCCGGGGAGCGGGACGATAGTCCGCGCGCCCTCACTGCCCATGTTGATACGCTGGGTGGTATGGTCAAGGAGATCAAATCCAATGGGCGTCTGAAACTTTCCCAGATCGGCGGTTACGCCTGGAACACCATCGAGGGCGAAGGTTGTACCATCCTCACCCGCTTCGGGCACCCGGTGCGCGGCTCGATCCTGTTGACCAAGGCCTCCACCCACGTTTTTGGCGCAGAAGTAAATGAAATGAAACGAACTGCTGACAACCTTGAGATACGGCTGGACGCCCGCACATCCTCCGAGAAGGAGACTATTGACCTGGGTGTCAGCATTGGCGACTTTGTGTCCTTCGACCCGCGTGTGGAGATCAATGCCGGGTTTATTCGTTCGCGTCACCTGGATGATAAAGCCTGTGTCGCCGTGCTAGTAGCGGCCTTCAAGGCGCTGGCAGACGCCGGTCTCAAGCCATCCCGGACGACCACCCTGCTCATCAGCAACTACGAGGAGGTCGGACACGGCGCGGCTGCGGGCATCCCGGCGGATGTGGAAGAACTGCTGGTGGTGGATATGGCAGCAGTGGGCGAGGGCCAGAATTCGGACGAGTTCCACGTCTCCCTGTGCGTCAAGGATAGCGGCGGGCCTTATCACCATGTGCTGTCTGACCAGCTGCGTTCGCTGGCAGAAAAGTACGCCATCCCATATAAAGTGGATATCTACCCGCACTACGGCTCGGACGGCGAGGCATTTTGGTCCGCCGGAGGGGATGTGGCCGTGGCACTCATCGGTCCCGGCGTGGACGCCTCGCACAGCTACGAGCGCACCCACACCGAGGCCCTGCTGGCAACGACTAAATGGGTGCTGGCATATTTGTTGGAAGAATAAAAGGAAACCATGAACTTCACCGAGTACCAGACCCAATCCCGCCGCACCGCCAAGTACCCCTCCATAGGGAATCCGGTTATCTACCCGACCCTCGGGCTCACCAATGAGGCCGGGGAAGTGGCCGGCAAGATCAAGAAGATCTTCCGCGATAAAGGTGGCATCATCGGCGAAGCCGAACGCGAGGCCCTGAAAGGCGAACTGGGCGACGTGCTGTGGTACCTGGCCCAGGTCTGCACCGAACTCGACCTGTCTCTGGACGATGTGGCCGGATATAACCTGGAAAAACTATTTTCCCGTCTGGAACGCGGCAAGATCGGCGGGGAAGGGGATAACCGCTAAAAATAAACTCTAATCATTTTCATACAAAATCCACCTCGCTTTTTGGTAGAATCAAACCAGATACTTTTTGTCCAAATGGTAGAACGGGATATGATCCCGTTCCACAGGAGATTGATATGGCTAGTATGGAACGTTTTACCCAGCGGGCCCGGCATGTATTGGCCCTGGCCCATCAGGAAGCTGAACGCGCCCATCAGGGATTTATCGGTACGGAGCATCTGCTGCTGGGATTATTGGAAGAAGACGGTGGCGTGGCCGGGCGGGTCCTGCGCGAACTCGGTCTGGAGATTGAACGAGTGCGTGAGATGATTCAACGCGTCAGCAGCGCCGGGGACTACGACAGCGACAAGATCGAACTTGCCGCCGATACCCAACAGGTCCTGGAATTTGCCATCGATGAGGCCCACAAGATGGGGCATCATTACATCGGTACGGAACATTTGCTGCTTGGACTGGTGCGCTCGGAAGGTGCGGCCATGGAGGTGCTCAAGAAACTGGGTGTGACGCCCGACCAGATTCGCCGCCAGACCCGCCGCGTCCTGCAGGAAAGTACCGGTACCGGTGCTGCCGTACCAGAGACTGCCAAGGCGGGCGGTAAAACGGAAGCCAAAACTCCACTGGTGGATCAACTGGCCACCGACCTGACCACACTAGCCGAGGAAGGCAAACTGGACCCGGTCATCGGCCGACAAACCGAAATCGAGCGGGTCATCCAGATCCTGGCCCGCCGTACCAAGAACAACCCGGCGCTGATCGGCGAACCGGGTGTTGGCAAGACCGCCATCGTAGAAGGGCTGGCCCAGCGCATCACTGACGGCGACGTCCCCGCGCCGTTATTGAATAAACGCGTCCTGAAACTGGATGTGGGTTCGCTGGTGGCCGGTACCATGTATCGTGGCCAGTTCGAGGAGCGGCTCAAGCGCGTCATTGACGAGCTCAAGTCCACCAAGTCGATCCTGTTCATTGACGAATTCCATATGTTGGTGGGTGCCGGATCGGCCGGTTCGGCTGTGGATGCGGCCAACATTCTTAAACCTGCCCTTTCACGCGGTGAATTGCAGTGCATTGGTGCCACCACGTTGGATGAGTACCGTAAACATATCGAATCCGATGCGGCCCTGGAACGCCGCTTCCAGCCAATTGTTGTGGAAGAGCCCACGGTCGAAGAAACCATTGAAATCCTTAAGGGGATTCGCAAGATGTACGAGGAGCACCACCACCTTGTCATCTCTGACGAGGCTTTGGAAGCCGCCGCCCAGCTTTCAGCCCGCTATGTTTCGGACCGTTTCCTGCCCGACAAGGCGATTGACCTGATTGACGAGTCCGCTTCACGCGTAAGAATGTACAAGTCCGGGGCGACTGTTTCAGCCAAGGAGATTTACAAGCAACTCAAGAGCGTGCGATCCAACCGGGCGTTGGCGCAGGAAGAGGGCAAGCCGGAGGATGTGGTCACCTGGGATGCCCAGGAAGCCGACCTGAACGAACAGCTCAAACAGATGAAATCCAGTTGGGAACGCGCCAAAAGCCCGGTCGTCACCGGTGAAGATATCGCCGAAGTGGTTTCCATGTGGACCGGCGTGCCGGTCATGCAGATTGCCGAGGCAGAGTCTAAGCGCTTGCTCAAGATGGAAGAGGAACTTGAGAAAGTCATTATCGGGCAGAAGGAAGCCATCCAGTCCATCGCCAAGGCAGTCCGGCGAGCCCGGGCCGGTCTCAAGGATCCCAAGCGTCCCATTGGCTCGTTCATGTTCCTTGGCCCCACCGGCGTCGGCAAGACCGAGCTGACCAAGGCGCTCGCCAAGTTCATGTTTGGCAGCGAGGAAGCCCTTATCCAGCTGGACATGTCCGAGTTCATGGAACGGCATACTGCCAGCCGGCTGGTAGGCGCTCCTCCGGGATACATCGGTTATGAGGATGCGGGTCAATTGACCGAAGCCCTGCGACGGCGTCCGTATTCCATCGTGGTCTTCGACGAGGTCGAGAAAGCCCACCCCGAAGTCCACAATATGCTTCTGCAAATCATGGAAGAAGGCCACCTCTCCGACGCCAGGGGCCGAAGCGTGGACTTCCGTAACGCCATCATCGTGATGACCACCAACGTCGGTGCGGAAGAAATCAAGAAGCAAACTTCCCTTGGCTTCCAACTTAAGCGCGACGAAAAGATCGAAGAGCGCCAATCTTACGAAGAAATGCGAAAAAAGTTGACCGAGTCGCTTAAGAAGGTTTTCCGTCCGGAGTTCATCAACCGTCTGGATAGCGTCATCGTCTTCCGCTCGCTTAATAAGGATGACATCCGCCAGATCGTCACACTCGAACTGAACAAGGTCACGGAACGCCTGGCAGAACATGCAGTCAAGCTGACTGCCACTGAATCAGCATTGGACCTGCTGGCCGAATCCGGTTTCGACGTGGAAATGGGTGCCCGGCCCCTACGGCGCGTCATCCAGCAAAAAGTCGAGGATCCGCTTTCTGACGCCTTGCTGGCTGGCACCTTCTGCGAGGGGTGTACCGTTCTCGTCGAGGTCGTCGAAGGCGAAGTGGTGCTGAGGAGTGCCCCGCTGGTGGAAGAAAAAACACCTGAACCGGTCGTCTAAAGATATTGATTTGGCAGAGGCGCAGCAATGCTGCGCCTCTGTTTAACCTTTATTGGAGATATTTATGGGTAAACAAGCTGAAATAGCCACACTGGCAGGCGGCTGCTTCTGGTGCCTGGAGGCCGTCTTTGACGAATTAAAAGGTGTGGAAACGGTAGAGTCGGGTTATTCTGGTGGACATGTCCAGAGCCCGAGCTATGCTCAGGTCTGTAACGGAGATACCGGCTTCACCGCCCACGACCCGACCACCCTTAATCGCCAGGGCAATGATGTCGGGACACAGTACCGCTCGGCCATCTTCTATCATAATGAGGAACAGAAGGAGATTGCCGAAGGAGTCATTCAGGAGATCGGTGCAGAAAAAATCTGGGATGACCCGATCGTCACCGAAGTTAAACCGTTCGACCAGTTTTACATTGCCGAAGATTACCATCAGGAATACTTCCAGAATAATTCTTTCCAGCCATATTGCCGGATTGTAATTGCCCCCAAAGTTGCCAGGATCCGGCGCAAGTTTGCTGATAGACTGAAGAAATAGTCAACCCACAGTAACAACTTTATTCGTCGACAATGCAATCATCGCGAATAAAGTCGTTACCTACCGGAATTACCCATGGAATCAACTCTTTCCATCGCTCGCGCGCCTGTCTCTTTGCCCACCTTCCGGGTGGGCAATGTTCCGGTTTACGGGGATGCCATTTTGGCTCCCATGGACGGTTTTTCGGATTGGCCGTTTCGGTCGCTGTGCAGCGCGCTGGGATCGGCCATGAGTTATACCGAATTCGTCCGGGCGGAATTCATCGTGCGGGCATTCGAGCATATGCTGCCCAGGTTCACTTACGAAGAACCGGAGCGGCCGGTGGTCTTCCAGATTTACGGGGATGATCCGGATGAGATCCTGCAGGCCGCTCTACGGATTCAGGATCTTTCCCCCGATATCATTGATATTAATATGGGCTGTCCATCCAAAACCGTCGCCAACCGGGGCGCTGGCGTGGGGTTGATGCGTTCACCCCTGAAAGTTGCCCACATTTTCCGCAAGCTGAGCGCCTCGCTGGAGGTGCCAGTGACCGCCAAAATCCGCCTGGGCTGGGAAGAGCAGCGCAACTATAGGTTAATTGCCCGCATTGTGGAAGAGAATGGCGGCGCCGCCATCGCCGTCCACGGGCGGACAAAAGAGCAGGGCTACCGCGGGCAGGCCGACTGGGATGCAATTGCCGAGGTGAAAGCCGCTGCAAAAATCCCGGTCATCGGAAATGGCGATGTGAAATCGGCCTCAGATATTGACCGCCTGAAGCAGTACACCGGCTGTGAGG
The DNA here is from genome assembly GCA_050014055.1 of Anaerolineales bacterium. Lineage (GTDB taxonomy): Bacteria > Chloroflexota > Anaerolineae > Anaerolineales > Villigracilaceae > UBA877. The sequence goes on from JBEKEB010000114.1 coordinate 5,132, forward strand.
CGGTCATGATCGGTCGCGCGGCGGTTGGCAACCCGTGGATATTTTCCCGTCTCGACCGGGCACAGGTGACTCCGGAAATGGTCCATCAGATGGTATGCCAGCACCTGGAACGGAACGTGACGTTTTATGGTTCCCACAAGGGGCTGATCTTGTTCCGCAAGCACGCCATGCAGTATCTGAAACTCCAACGCCTGCCGCGCGCCGTACGGACGGAAATCCTTTTGCAAGGGACTCCCAAGGATTTTCTATTCCAGCTGGACAGGAATTACGCAAGTTTGAATTGAGAAATGTTTGTTATCAAAAGGGAGCGCAGAATTACCACCTGCGCTCTCTCTGCTTGTATAATCCGATGGCTTTTAGTAAAGGACCTTTAACTGGCCGGTCGTGACGTCCAGGGTGTAAATATTCGTTTCAATGGCTAAATAAGCAATATTGCCCACCCAACCGAATACCGTGGGGATGGCGTAAAAATCACCTGAAATATTTTTCAAGGGGATCGCCTGTTTGCTCAAGCTGGCGCCGGTGGAAGGGTTGAAAGTCTCCAGAACAAGCTGGTTGGGTTTGGCTTGAAACTGGGCGACCACCAGACCCGTTGAGGTCAGCCTCCAGGTCCAGCCCGAGCTGGTATCATCGATCAGTCCGGCCATCTCGTTGGGCGGATCGATTGGCGAAGAACCCTGCGTATCCACCTGCCAGACCTGGCTTCCGGAAGCGGCATCCACGCCCCACAATTGGAATATTTCAGTTCCGCGCGTCCGGCGGGCGCGCACGATCAGGGTGTCACCCGCCATGGCCAGCGGCAACAGCTCGTAGTCAGGATTGGTCAGCAATACTTTCATGGTTCCACTGGATTTGTCGACAGCCATCAGGTCATTCCCATTGTTAAAATACAATGTAGAGTCAGTCATCAGGGATTGGAAATCATCCGGCGTCAGGCTGAAATCGTTCTGACTATCGGCTTCCCAAGCAATTTTTCCACTGGCAAGATCCAGGCGTTGCACACACCCATAGGAAGAATCATAGATCAGGTAAAGGGCATTCCCGGCCTGATCGTAGAGAAGCTCGGAATCGATATCCAAATTGGAAGTCGAGTTATTGTTAGTACAGGTCGGATTAATGACATTCTGCTGCGTGCCCGTAGCCGGGTCGAGAAATAACAGGCCATAGTCGCTATTGCTGTCGGTATAATCCATCACCACCAGCGAGGTACCCATCAAGCGCAGGGTTTGGTCATTGCCCGCAAGCCTTTTGGTCCAGACCTGGTGCCCGGTCCCGGCATCGTAAGCCTGGATGGACTGGTCGGCGTTATTCGTTATCACCCGCCCGGCCGTTACCAGGATGGTGGAAGCGCCGTAGTTCAACTTGTCGGGCATCTGCGCCTGCCATGCCAGGCTGCCATCGCTTTTATGGTATGCCAGCAAATCTGTGGCATTGGCCACATAGATCAAATCAGGGCCGGAGGCAACGGCCTCGGGGTTCCCAACTCCTGACAACTTGGCGGCCTGCCAGAGCAGTTTGCCGGTTGCGGGATCGACCAGTCCGATCGAACGGGTGTCGGCATCGGGATTGTAAAACACCCCGGCAATCTGCGGAGCGGCCGACGCACCGGATGGCACCAGGATGAGTGGGATCTCGGGATCATAATGTTTACCAATGCCACCGCCCGACATGAGCACGATAAAACCGACCAGGCCTGCAACGAAGAGTAGAACGATCGCAACAATGATGCCACTGGTTCGCGCGCCTGAACGCGTCGGCTGGGAGGCTTGCATTGGTCTGTTCAATGCCTGGAAGCCTGTTTCAGGCTGGAGCGTCTGCCCGGCCTCGATCTGTTCGACGGCATACTTGGCGCGTTCCAGGTCGACATCGAAATGCTCCCGGTAGACTTTAATGGCTCCGATCTTATCCCCGGCTTTGAGCAAACGCTGCACATCCTCCAGCGCCCTGGTCAATTCCTCCGGAGCCCGCATGCCCGGCACGGAGGCAGTCGCCAGACGGCCCCCCTGGAGGGTTTCGACAACGGCACTGGCTTCCTGCTCATCAACGCCATACGCCTGGCGGTACCGTTCGATGGCTGCAGCCAGATTCCCGGCTCCCGCCAACCGTTGGATTTCATCCATGGCCCCGACTGGTCCAGCGGCCTGGCTGGGGTGTGTACCTGGCAGCATGGAAGTGTTGCCGCAAAATTTGCAGCGTACCACCGCGCTGGTTCCATCGGCATCCAGAGGTGCCCCACAGGTAGGGCAATTCAAAGAGGTGGGTTGATTGAGGGCCATAGGGTCTCCAAGGGTAAAGGACTGTAAACAGTCCTTATTATCCCGCATTCATCCAAAATAACAACCAGCCGGAAGAACTATTACGTTTCTAATAACTGTCAACCAGCGAGCGCACCCGCAGCGCTGTCCTGGCCTGTTGGAGCGTCCAGTCCTTAGGCAGCGGGCAGGTGACCGTTGCAACCTGCCCGGCCGGCAGGTCGAAGTAGTTGTCGTTGAAGACCACGTCCACTCCATCCAATTCCAACTCCACAAAGCGCGCCAGACAGTTTGTTTTTATTTTAATAGTCAGGTCCTGGCCCGCGATGGAGACCTTGGTCTCGATCTGTGTTGCCGCCAGCTCCAGATGCTTATTGGGGGCGAAGGTGGCCAATTGGCGTGCCAGGAACTTCCTGCCCTTCCATAGTTCAGCGACAAACACAACCTGGCGGCAGTTCTCTTCGTGGACCTTCCCGCTGAAATCCAGGCTGCGGACAGGTGTCACTGCCAACGCCGCCGCGGATATATTTTCGATGCCCTGGTCGAGCCGCTTGCCCGCCAGGGTTTCCAGCGACCAGCGCACCTCGCCGGTCCAGGCTTTGGTGGTGTCGTTGGTGACGAACAATCCCATCAGCTCGGCCTTGTCTTCCACCGTCAGCAGGATGGGGGCATAGAACTTGCGGGCGGCGTAATGCAGGGCCTTCCAGCGCCCAAAATAGTCGATGCTCGACCAGGAGGCCACCGGCCAGCAGTCGTTCAATTGCCAGATCAGCGTTCCGCTCACGCGTTCACGATGGCGGCGCCAATGTTCCACCCCATAGCGAATGCCTTCGGCCTGCAGAACCATGCTCAAGTAAACCAGGCTCTGGAAATCTTTCGGCATCCGGAAAGTATCCGTCATCTGGCTGACCATCAGGCCGTTGCCTGAGCCGGAGCGCTGGTGATGCTCCATAATGTACGAGGTCATATTCTGATCTTTGGGCTCTGCATAGGTCTGGATGGTCTTGTAGGGCGGCAGGGCCTGGAAGCCAAACTCGCTCATGAAACGCGGGAACTGTTGGCGGTAGGCTGTAAAAGGTTTCCGCCCGTGCCAGACATCCCAATAATGCGTGTCACCGCGCTGCTGACCGTTCGGGTTGGCAAACGGGATGCCTGAGGAGGCCGAACTGGGCCAGTAAGGCCGGTCAGGGTCCTCTGCCGCGATCACGTCCGGCAGCAGATGATGGAACATGCGGTCGTAGCCGGCTTTCAGGCTCTGGACGGCTGCCTGATCCGGGTCGTTCCACTTCCAATCCACCCAACCCTGCTCCATCTCGTTATTGCCGCACCACAATGCCAGGCTGGCGCGGTGGCGCAATCGTCGCACATTCTCGACTGCCTCCACGCGCACGTTCTCTGCAAAGGCGTCATCTTCCGGGTAAATGCCGCAGGCAAAGACAAAATCCTGCCAGATCAGGAGGCCATACCGGTCGCACAGGTCGTAGAAGCGCTCTTCCTCATAGAATCCGCCACCCCATACCCGCAGCATGTTCATATGGGCCGCGGCCGCATCCCCGATCAAGCGTTCCATATGGGCATCACTGATGCGGGTCGGCAGGGAATCGGCCGGGATCCAGTCCGCGCCTTTGATGAAGATGGGCACCCCGTTGACTACAAATGTGAAAGACTCGCCCCATTCGTCCGGTTCACGCCGCAATTCGACGGTGCGCAATCCCACCTGGAATCTGCGCTGGTCCAGAACGGTTTTCCCTGATTCAAGGCTCACCACCACCCGGTAAAGCGGCTGCTTTCCAAACCCGTTCGGCCACCAGAATTGAGGATTAAGGATTGAGGATTGGAGATTGCAGATTAAAGAGTCGTCGGTAGCTTGATCCGGTCCGGCTTTGACCGTCTGTACCTGCCCATCCGGTGAGGTAACCTTCATGGTCACATGGAGATCGGTATGCTTCCATTGCTGGATCTCGACCTCTGCGCGGATAGTCACTTTGCCTTCCACATGGAATTGGCGAATGTGGACATTTTCGAGCTTTGCCTGGCTGTAGCCCTCCAGGCGGATGTCTTTCCAAATGCCGATTGGCGGCAGCTTGGGACCCCAGTCCCAGCCCCACTGGCAGGGAGCTTTTCGCAGATGCGGGCCGCCCGGGATGTCCCCGCCACCCAGCAGAGGTTTGGCTGCCTGCCTGGCTTTGATATAAGTCACCGGAGCACGAAAGAGAATGCGCAGTTCATTCCGGCCGTCTTTCAGAAGGTCGCTCACTTCCCAGACCCAACCCCGGAACATGTTATCGGTTTTACCGAGCAGCCTGCCATTCAGGGAAACTTCGGCTAGTGTATCCAAGCCGTCGCATACCAGGCTACAGTGCTCTTCACCAGACAAAGCCATGTCCACAGTAAAGCTGCGCCGATATTCCCAATCGCTTTCCGCCACCCACTGGACTTTCTTCTCGTTATCGGCCACGAAAGGGTCAGGGATGCGCCCCAGGGCCAGCAAATCGCTATGAACGCCGCCCGGTACAGTGGCCGGCAGCCACTCCCGGCTGCCAGATTGACGGAATTGCCAGGTACCACTTAAGGTTTGTTTGAACATATCCAATCCTATTTATGAATTTTCTTGCATTCTTGCCAGTAGAATACATAACCTTGGCAACGCGTTTAGTCGTTGAGGCATAAGCTGCCACACCCAAGCCTTTTCGGGAAGCACTATTGTACCGGGTGGATGGGGTCAACAGGACAGTTAGCGCGGGTAGATACTGTAATTGACCCCATTCTTTCCGGCGACCTTCACAGAGTACATTACGTTATCTGTCATTTTTACCATTTCATCAACCGTTATGTGGGCTTCATTGAAGGTCACCACACCCACACTAAATGTTACCATCCAGCCATTTCGCAACATTTCATTCACCAGGCTGGCGTGGATTTTGTTCAGGACCGTTTTGGCTGCCTCGTCATCCGTCTCCGCCAGGAGCAAGGCGAATTCATCTCCACCCAGCCGGGCCAGCGTATCTGCATTGCGTACCTGCCGGCGGATGCCATCGGTGACTGCCCGCAGGACCCTGTCGCCGGTACTATGCCCAAGCTGGTCATTGACGGTCTTGAAGTTATCCAGGTCAATATAAGCCAGTGTGAAGGGATGCTGGAAACGCTGAGAGCGCCTAATTACATTCTGGGCCAGTTCGTAGAAGTAGCGGACGCTGATCGCCCCGGTCACGTAATCGGTGCGGGCCACCTCCTGGTTACCCGTGTAGGTTCTTTTCATAGTCACGCCCAGCCAAGTGACCACCATATAAAAGCCCAGCCGTAATACCGTGTTCCAAACGTAAATTGTAGGGTTGGAATACGTCTGCCCGGCGGAATATTTCGCAATGAACCCTACCAACGTACTGGCAATGGAGAACACCAGCCCCATCTGCCCGTCTGTGTACCAAACCACAAGTAAAATTGGGATCAAATAAAATAGCGAAATGTTTAGCTCAGTTCCGCTCCTATAATCAATAATTCCCAGAATAATAACAAGTGCAACTCCCAGGCTGATCCAGAATGGTTTGCCGCGTTTTTCAAAGAAAGTCGCTGCGCTCATCCCCCAAAGTATAGCATAAGGTTTATTTACGGAGAGTATAATATCTGCATGCCTAAAACCAAGACCCACACCCGTTACGTCTGCCAGCAGTGCGGGCGCGTCTCTGCCGGATTCATGGGGAAGTGCCCGCAGTGCGGATCGTTCAACAGCATGGTTGAGGAGATTGTCGCCGAGACTACCAGCGGATTGAAGACCGCCCCGCGCGGGCTGAGCGGGCGTTCCATCCCACGCCGCCTGTCCGATGTCAGCGGAGACGCCGAGGCACGCATACCCGTCCCGATAGGCGAGTTTGCGCGCGTGCTGGGCGGGGGCCTGGTGCCCGGCTCGATCGTGCTGGTGGGCGGCGACCCCGGCATCGGCAAATCCACGATCATGCTGCAGATGGCGCTCGGCATGGCCTCCCGGCTGCGGGTGCTGTACGTTTCGGGGGAAGAGTCCGAGCGGCAGATCAAAATGCGGGCGGCCCGCCTGGCCTCCGAAGCGAAATTCCCGGCGGACCTGTTCCTGGTCACCGAGACCAGCCTGGACACCATTTTCGAACACGTCGCGGCGATCCAACCGGACCTGTTGATCATCGACTCCATTCAGACCGTCTACATCCCCGAGATGGACTCGGCGGCCGGGTCGGTCTCGCAGGTGCGTGAGAGCGCGGCGCGGCTGCGTGAGCTGGCCAAGTCTTCCGGCACGGCAGTCTTTGTCATCGGGCACGTCACCAAGGAAGGCACCATCGCCGGGCCGCGCGTGCTGGAACACATTGTGGATACGGTGCTTTACCTGGAGGGCGACCGCTTCCAGGCCTACCGCCTGCTGCGTTCGGTCAAGAACCGCTTCGGAGCCACCGCAGAAGTGGGCGTCTTCGAGATGCTCGAGCGCGGCCTGGCCGAAGTGACCAACCCTTCCGAGGCATTTTTAGCCGAGCGCATGGTCAACGCGGCCGGGTCTGCCATTGCCGTCACCATGGAAGGCACCCGCCCGCTGCTGGTGGAAGTGCAGGGTCTCACCAGCGCGGCCCAGTTCGGCAACGCCCGCCGTACACCCAACGGCGTGGACTACAACCGCCTCCTGATGATCGCGGCGGTGCTGACCCGGCGAGTCCGGCTGAACCTGGCCGAGGCGGATATCTTTGTCAATGTGGTGGGCGGCTTGAAGATCGACGAGCCGGCTGCCGACCTGGCGATCGCCGCAGCGGTGGCTTCCTCCATGCGCGACCTGCCGGTACGCGCCGACACGGTGTTGATCGGCGAGATCGGCCTGGCCGGGGAACTGCGCATGCCCGGGCAGATGCCGGTACGCTTGCGCGAAGCTGCCAAACTGGGATTCAAGTCCGCCATCGTCCCCAAGCGCCTGCGCAAGGGCGAACCCTGGCCAACGGATATCGAAGTGGTGGAGGCGCGTTCGGTCCAGCAGGCGCTGGAACTGGCATTCGGTGTCCAGCGCGAACTGCCGCAAGGCAGGAAAGTTGCGTAATGGTCGCCACGAATGCCTGCCCTGAAAATGCCACCCTGGTTTTCTCAATCAACCTGCTAAAAAACAAGCGTGCATTTTGGATTCTGCAAATTGCCGGGACGCTTCTATTTTTCGTGTTCGGCTGGTTCTTCGTGTGGTATACGATCCAAATTCGGAGCGCGCTCTTCCAGTCCGGATTTTTGGAAGGTCTGAGTGTCACCATGGGGAACGCGAGTGTGCTCCAATTTGTCCTGGAAATGCTAGCCTGTACAGCCGTTGTTATTCTGGCACATGAACTGGTCCACGGAGCGTTCTTCTGGATTTACTCACGCAGCCGTCCGGTGTTTGGCTTACGCAGAGGGTACGCTTTTGCCGCCGCCCCCGGTTGGTTCTTCCCTCGCCAGCAATATCCGGTCATCGCTCTTGCACCGCTCATACTCCTGTCCACCCTGGGCATGGTTCTCGTGGTAATATTGCCGGCCGGCGCGTTGGCTTTGGTGGTTTTTGGCATGGTGGTCAACGCAGCCGGCGCGGTTGGCGACATGTGGATTGCCTTCATGGTCATCCGGGAACGCAGGCCCATTGTCATTGAAGATTTGGGTGACGGAATGAATTTTTATGCGATTCCTAAACTTTCTGAACCATGACAGGAGCCAGCCATGACCATTCTCGATCTCCCCATTCATTCCCACATCCGCCGCAACCACGAGCTGGAACACACTGCCATACCATTGCTCTCCCAGCGTTTCCCATACCGCCGCCGAGCCGCAAGGTAGCATAAACCGGCCCGGGATAAGCGGCGATTATCAGGGAGGCACTTTAAAACAAAGCCGTGTTTACCTTTTTCATCTACCGTTACAAGATTTGCAAGCCGGTCCAACGACCGGCTTGTTCCTATTTGCCTGTGCTACTTATCTTGTTTTTATGTGGCGCAGTTAAAATCTACATAAATCTACATTGACAATGCCGGGACGTGTGATACATTAATCCTGTTTTGTTGGCGACAGAACGCCCCAATGAAAAATAGGATCGCTCGAAGAAAAAGAATGGCTTAGCCTGCCTGAAATTCAGAATCAAAAGGGTTATTAACAAATAATAGGAGACATATGCATTACATACCCGTTCTTTCCACCCTGGTCACATTCGCTTTTGCAGTGGCGGTCTTTCGTCGCTTTCTGTATCGGCATGGCCCCCACCTGCTGCTATGGTCCATCGGCCTGTTGTTCTTCGGCATCGGAACCCTGGCGGAAGTATGGCTGGCCTTTTCCTTCAACGGAATAATCCTCAAACTGTGGTACCTGAGCGGGGCCATGTTGACCGCGGCATGGCTGGGGCAGGGTACCGTCCACTTGCTGGTACGCAAGCACGGCGTCGCCTGGACCCTGACCGGGATTCTGGCGGTCGTGTCGCTGGTGGCTGCCTTCCTGGTTTTATCCGCCCCGCTCACGGCTGCCGCATCATCTTATGATACGACCCGGGCAATCTCGTCCCAATATAAAGATATCCTGACACGCGGCGGCCTGACCATCGCCCTGACAATTATTCTGAACTCGTATGGCACATTGACCCTGGTCGGCGGAGCGATCTATTCGGCCATCATTTTCTTCCGCAAACATGTCCTTTTCAACCGCATGATCGGAAATGTACTAATCGCCATCGGGGGAATCGCTCCAGCCCTGGCGGGTTCTTTCGTTTCCATGGGACTGCCCGATCTGCTCTACCTGTCCGAATTGATTGGTGTGATCCTGATGTATATTGGCTTTGTCCAGGCGACTAAAGCGCCAGCGCGCGAAGCAGTACCCGCAACAGCAAGCTAATCTACCGGTCTCCGCAGCAGACTTCCGAAGTTTCAAAAACTTCGGAAGTCTTTTTTACAGGTATAATCTTTTCAGATTGGAGACAGCCATGACCATTCTCGATCTTCCCATCCTTTCCCGCATCCGCCGCAACCACGGGCTGGAACATGCCACCATCAGCCTGCTTTCCCAGCGTTTTCCATACCGACGCATGGCCGGATATTCATTCCCGGGCGGGTTCTTCCTGCTAGGAGATGTGCCCACCGACCAGGTGCGTGAGGTGGTTGCCCAGGCGCTCTCCCGCATGAATAACGGCGAACACTACCTGGCAATCCATCCCAACTGCGGGACGAATTTTGCCGTCTCGGGCCTGGTGGCCGGGTTGCTGGCCTGGCTGGGTATGGCCGGGGCCAAAACGAAACGGGACCAGTTGGCGCGCCTGCCGCTGGTGATCACCCTGGCTACACTGGGGGTCATCCTGAGTGTACCGCTCGGCCCGCAAGTCCAGAAGCACATTACCACATCCGGCGACCCGCAGGGGCTGTCGATTGTGGATATTTTCCCGATTCGCTTCGGGCGGTTTTCCCTGCACCGCGTGATCACGCGAGGATAATGTCAGAGACTCCCTCGATCCTCATCCTGCATGGCAACGACGAGTTCGCGATTTCCGCCCACATCACCAGGCTGTGCGCGGGCCTAGGCGACCCTGCCAGCGCAGACATGAATATTGCACGCTTCGATGGGCGCCTCGGCCTGGATTTCGAGACGCTCAACACCGCCGTCAACGCGGCGCCCTTCCTGGCAACGCACCGGGTGGTAGTGCTGGTGCATCCATTGGCGGCTTTTCCATCCGCAGCGGTCCGCAGCAAATTCCTCGAATTGCTGGACAAAGCCCAACCATCCACAACCATTATCCTTGTGGAGTATGAGGAACTCAAGCGGGACCACTGGCTGCTGAAATGGGCCGCGTCCCGTGCCCCGTCCGAGAACCGGAACTACTCCGCGGAAACCGGGACTTCGCAATCCGGAACACACGCCGGGGTGCATGTCTACAATATGCCCAAACACTGGGAGATGCCGCGCTGGATCGAGGCGGAGGCGAAAAAGCAGGGCGGGAAAATCGAACCGGACGCGGCCGCGCGCCTCGCCGAGATGGTCGGGGAAGACACCCGCGGCGCCGCCCAGGAACTCACCAAGCTGTTGACCTATGTTAATTTCGAACGGCCGATCCGCCTGCTGGATGTGGAGAAGGTCAGCATCGTCAGCGCCCAGGGCAGCGTCTTCGAACTGGTGGACGCGCTCGGCCAAAAGGATGGGAAAAAGGCCCAGCATATTTTGCACCAATTGCTGGAAGATGAAGAAGCCTTCGAGTTATGGGGCATGGTCATCCGCCAATTCCGCCTGCTGCTGCAAACGCGTGAAATGCTGGATGAACATGCCACAGCCCTGGCTGTGCAGAATGCGCTTGGATTGCGCGATTTTGTGGCACAGAAGGTCTGCAACCAGGCTGGACGCTTTTCCATGTCCGCGCTGGAATCCATTTATCATACATTGCTGGAAATAGACGAGGGGGCAAAGACGAGCCAGGTGCCGCTCGACCTGGCACTGGATACGCTGATCGTGGAATTGGTGCAAAAGTAGCTTATCGCGTTCAACCCTGCGCACCATACGGGCTGCTGGCCTTTTCGCACTCCGCCCTCTGGGGGATGGCAAATTATGGATAATAATAGGGTATTTAGCTCGACAATGTTAGATTAGCTCAAGTATACTGAACAATAAAACATCGGCAGTTAAAGATCATCCAACTATCGATAAAGCCATAGGAAGGAGTTGCCGATTTGCGCAAAAACGGGTGAAG
>JBEKEB010000115.1:0-12045 GCA_050014055.1 Anaerolineales bacterium
TGGTTGTTTGCAGAAAACAACTTCTCTTCCATGAGAAGCAGAGCGGATCCATGCGGCAATTTCATCTCCTTCTCTAGATCTTTTGAGGCATGAATGGCTTGAAGATTGGTTTGCGCCCAAAAAGGTTGAGCACTCAAGTGGCCCCGCAGATAATCGAGCACTGAACCAGCGAATTGTTTCTCGAAATCTTCCTGGTCAATCAGGGAAAGGGGTATCGCATCTAACATATAAGCCAGAATTAAATCATCTGTAAAACGTGTGCGAGTAACCACAATCACAGGGTCGCCTACAGGAATATTAAGATGCTCGGAAGTGACTGAGTCAGCCCCCTTCTTCTGAATGGTTACATCGCGTAAGGAGATTTGATAGCCCAAGCGTTCCGCCATTGAATCCAAGCTTTCCAGCACTTCAAGCCCGCTTTCGATTAGTGTCTGTTTGTCATTCACGAATGTGCCGATACCGTGTTTCCTGACAATTACGCCACGATCGATAAGGGTTCGTAGGACTTCACGGAGAGTTCCTCGTGATATGTCCATTTGGCGGGCAAGTTCTTCTTCTGAAGGAAGCCTATCACCAGGCTTGCAGCGATTAACAAGCTCCTCCAATGCCTCTTCAACGCGCATATTCAAAGAACGCGTATCCAAGGAAAATTTTGAAGTCGTAAATGGATTAGAAGCCATGGTACTCCTCCATAACAATTATGGTGAAATTACATGATTAGACTCATGACAGCTTTCTGGACATGCAATCGATTCTCTGCCTCATCAAATACCGCTGAAGTCCAACCATCACCAGAAGTTTTATCAACAACATCATTAGTTACTTCAAAACCACGATCGCAGGGCAGGCAATGGAGGTAAATGGCATTCTTGTCTGCTAGTTCCATTACCTCGTTATTGCAGAGCCAATTCTTGTTTTTGTCGAAGATTTCTTGGGTTTTCTTGGGATCACTTTCCCCAACAGGAGCTAGGAAGATCGGCGTAGCGCACCATGCTTTCGGGTATACAACATGTGCGCCTCGGACGCTCTCTTCAAAATTATTGGAGGTGCGGAAAGAGCCGCCGTTCACTTCAGCGTATTTTTCGCATTGCCCCAGAATTTCCGGGTCGAGTTCCATACCTTTGGGATGCGCCAGTGTAACCTCCATACCCATCATAGTCGCATATAAAATTGCGGATTGTGGCACGGCTCGAGGCTTATGGACGCTGGGAGAGTAAGCCCAAGACATGGTAAATTTAACACCTTTAAAGCCTCCGAATTTTTCTTTTACGGTCATGATGTCAGCTAGACCTTGGCAAGGATGATAAACATCATCCTCCATATTGATAACTGGAATTTCAGCACACCGGGCGAACTCTTGCAACATTGCATGTGCTCCGCCGTACTCCCAATCTACAGGATCACCGTAACAACGAATGGCGATTGCATCGCCCATGCGGTCTAAAACGCGTGCTACATCGGATACACGCTCGGTTGTGTACGCTATTTCATGACCTTCAAGGGCGGGAGTGTAAATCTTGGATGGATCCAGGTAATGTGCATGCCCTCCCAATTGTGTCATGCCAGCTTCAAAAGAATTGCGGGTGCGCAACGATTGATTATAGAAAATCATGAATAAAGTCTTGGCACGTAACAAATCATCATGGTATTTCCCCATGGCGCGGTCTCTCTTAAGATCTTCGGCTACGCTTAGAATTGTTTCTATTTCTTCACGGCTAAAGTCTGTTTCTCTTAAGAAATCTCGACCTCGAAAAGATGTGGTCTTCATTTGTTTTACTCCCTCATTAATTTTTTATTCAAACTTCCTATCCAACCGGTCTGCACCGGAGGTGATAGCTTCGTTAAATCACACAGATAATCCAGCAAGGTAAATATAGTAATTCTCCGATCCAAACAGACCTTACATATTTATCTTGAAAGCGTTCTTCTTATCATCAATTGTTTGATGTTTGATGTTTGATGTTTGATGTTTGATGTTTGATGTTAGATGTTAGACGTCTTACATTTGTCATATAATACCCTCATAAAATGTTCTTGTCAAGAAGGTTAGTTCAATCATTATTATCAAATCATTGTTGTAAATTTTCAAACCATATTGTGATAATTAAGACTCACGGATATAATCCCCCAAATTGATTCATAAAGGAGATATTCAATGCCAACCAAGCGCGTTTACAACTTTAACCCCGGACCGGCTGCATTGCCTTTGGAAGTCCTCCAACAGGCTCAGGCCGAAATGCTCGATTATAAAGGAACCGGCATGTCGGTAATGGAGATCAGCCACCGCTCCAAGGAATTCGAAGCCATCGTTGCTGATGCGCAAAACGATCTGCGTGACCTTCTGAAGATCCCGGACAACTTTAAGATCCTGTTCCTTCAGGGCGGTGCCAGCCTCCAGTTTGCCATGGTTCCCATGAACTTCCGTCCGGCTTGGGCAAGTGCTGATTACATTGTCACCGGCACCTGGAGCAAGAAAGCTTTGAAAGAATCCCAGAAACTGGGCATTGCCAAAGCTGCTGCCAATATGGAAACAGAAAATTTTACCAGCTTGCCTGCTCAGGCAAACTTAAAATTGGATCCGAAAGCCGCTTACCTGCATTTCACCTCCAACGAAACCATTCACGGGGTGGAGTATTTTACCGAACCTGTTCCACCAGCAGGTATCCCTCTCATCTGCGATGCCTCCTCTGATTTTGCCAGCCATCCGATTGACGTTTCCAAATATGCTATGATTTATGCCGGGGCTCAAAAGAACGCCGGTCCTGCCGGTGTGGTCATCTGCATTATCCGCGAGGACCTGCTCGGTAAGGTCCCGGCCAACCTGCCTAATTTGCTCGATTACAAGGCGCTTGCTGAAGAGAATTCCCTGCTCAACACCCCGCCCTGCTGGTCCGTTTATATCGTCGGCCTGGTATTGAAATGGGCCAAGGGATTGGGCGGCCTTTCAGCAATCGAGAAACGTAACAAGACCAAGGCCGATCTGGTCTACAAAGCTATTGACGAATCAGGTGGTTTCTATAGGGGCCACGCAAAATCGGATCGTTCACGCATGAACCTCACCTTCCGCCTGCCCAACGAAGCACTGGAAGATCAGTTCGCCAGCGAAGCCAAGAAAAACGATTTGATCGGTCTCAAGGGTCACCGCTCAGTTGGTGGTATGCGCGCATCCCTTTACAATGCACTACCTGTCGATGCGTCTGAGGTCTTGGTAAAGTTCATGAAGGAATTCCAGCAAAAGAACGGCTAGATTTCCCTTGCCCGTTATCTCACGCATGGTATAATGTCGCCGCCTTCTTATGGAGACGGCGACATTTATGTTAAACGTATCTGATGCCCGCGCACGCATCTTGGCGATTTTCACACCTGTTGATACAGTCAACCTGTCCATCGCCAAACTTGGCGGTCGTGTCCTGGCTTGTGATATCACCGCAAGAACAGACTTCCCCCTCTTCGACAATTCTTCCGTCGATGGCTTCGCACTGCAAATTTCAGATATTTCCGATGCCTTGCCCGCCTCTCCGTGCACCCTGCAGGTAACAGACGATATCCGAGCTGGAACATATTCGAGCGTTCCCATCCAATCCGGTCAGTGCGTCCGCATCATGACCGGCGCACCCCTGCCTCCTGGTGCAAACGCGGTTGTCATGGTCGAAGATACGGATTTCAATGAACGGTCCAAAGGTTCAACCGCGCCGCAGGCAGTTGCCGTTTTTAAACCCCTTCAGCCCGGAGAAAACGTCCGTCGGCGTGGCGATGACTTGCACGCTGGCGATAAGGTCCTTTCCTCAGGGACTCGCCTGCGCCCCCAGGAAGTTGGATTGCTGGCGATGCTCGGACTGCCGGAAGCGCCTGTCTACCGGTTGCCGAAAGTCGCACTGCTATCTAGTGGCGATGAACTCCTGCCGGTGGAAGCCCCTCTCACACCCGGAAAAATCCATGATGCCAACTCATTCATTCTGGCCGCCCTATCAGAAAGTGCCGGCGTTGAACTTATTCGGTTGGGCGTAGCATCCGATACGGAAGCAGACGTCCGGTCCCGCCTGTCGCGAGCCATTGACGAAAAAGCCGACGTTATTATCTCCTCGGCTGGAGTCAGCATGGGCGCGTTTGATTATGTTAAATCTGTCGTCGAAGCCGATGGCGAATTGGATTTCTGGAAAGTCAACATGCGCCCAGGTAAGCCGCTGGCATTTGGAAAATATCACGGCATTCCTTTTTTTGGACTGCCCGGGAATCCTGTCTCAGCCTATGTCGGTTTCGAAGTTTTTGTTCGCCCGGCTCTGGAGAAGCTTTCTGGACAGACTCCCCGCCTGCATCCGTCGCAAAAAGCCCGCTTGGCTGAACCGGTCGAGTCGGACGGGCGCGAATCATACTTGCGCGCCATCGTCACGGAAGAGCAAGGTCATCTATCGGCTCGCCTCACCGGTCACCAGGCATCGGGGAACCTACTATCATTAGTGCAGGCAAATGCTTTACTGATTGTTCCCTCTGGGGTAAAATCGCTGCCTGCAAGCTCGGAAGTACAGATATGGCTAATCGAATAAAGACCACACCCGCCAGCAAAACCTCTCCCGCCCTCTTCTGGAGTACAGTAGTTCTTTCCATTTTAGGCGCTGCAGATGCCATTTACCTGCTCATTTACAAATTAACTGGAAATCCTCATATGTGTTTGGGGAATGGTGGCTGCCACAACGTTAATTTCAGCCCCTATTCTGAGATTAGCGGCATCCCGGTATCAGTATTCGGGATTTGCGCTTATTTTGCCATCCTGTGTATTTTGTTTTTGGAGGCGCGTGTCAAAATTGCACAGGAGAATGGCCCGCTGGTCATCTTCGGCATCAGCCTGGGTGGTGTTGCCTTCACAGCCTATTTGACCTACCTTGAAATTTACGTTATCCATGCCATTTGCCCCTTCTGTGTCGTTTCGGCAATTGCAATCACTTTCATATTCATCCTGGCCATCATCCGGCTGGTCAAACAAACTGCAAATTAGGAGGAATTGATGCCACGCATCCGCTGCCATTACACTGACTGTGTATTCGTAGATGACGGTTATTGCGGCGCCGCGGCGGTCGAACTCGACCCCGATACAGGTTGTGCCACCTATTCCCCCAATGAGGAAGCTGCCGCCAAAGGCGAAGATTGGGAGGAAGAGGAACTCGAAGAATGGGAGGAAGAGGAACTGGACGAAGAGGAAGATGACAATTGGGAAGAAGACGAAGACGAAATCTGACCAGATAATTTACCCTTTATCCACCCTATAGGGACGCAATCTTGCGTCCCTATTTTTATTTATCAAATATACTATACATCAATATACCGGCTGCCACCGCCAAATTCAGCGAACTGACTCTCCCTTTCATGGCTATGGATAGGTTTATATCACAGGCCCACATCTGATCTTGAGACAACCCTTTCTGTTCGTTTCCGAGCACCAGGATCAGCGGCTGCTCTCCGTGCTTGAATGCACGGTAATCGATCTTGGCGTGCGCCGAGGAGCCAACCAATTGGTAGCCGTTCTCGCGCGCCCACTTAACGAATTCTTCGAATGAAGTCTGTACCAGATTTTTCCAGAAAATCGTCCCCATACTGGCCCGGATAGATGAAGGGTGGTACGGATCCACACCCCCGTCCAGCAGGAATAACCCATCTGCACCGGCTCCGTCCAGGCTGCGTAGGATCGTCCCGACATTGCCGGGATCTTGCGGGGAAACCAGCGCCGCGCCAAAATACAATTGCTTTGGTAAGATATCGTCCAGTCCCAGGTGCCGTTGGCGGATGACAGCCAGGATGCCCTGAGGGTTGTCTTTTTCCGTAATAGAGCGGAACAGTTCTGGGGTGAACGCCACACAACGAACGCCGCGGAGAGATTGCGAGTCCACCAAACTACGCGCAAACTCGCTGGTCAGTTGGTCCGGAGCATAAACCAGCGTCTCGATACTCCAGCTCGCCTCAATCGCTTCGCCTACATGATGGATACCTTCAACTAGGAAAAGACCGGTCTCGTCGCGTCCCTTACGCTGCTGCAAAGCCCGGATTTGTTTCACAAGGGGGTTAGTATGGCTGGATAAAAGTTCCGGCATGTCTTGATTTTACTCGAATCGGCTATAATTTCTCATATGAAGAAAATCATTTGGTTGTTTCCCTTGCTCCTGGTCATCCTTTCCGCTTGCCAGAAGGCCGGAACATCCGTTACTATCCTCGCCGATGGTCATTCATATACCGTCATTACTTCAGAGCACATACCGGAAAAGATTCTCTCTGAGGCGAAATTAACTCTTGCTGCGAATGACCGCCTGTTGTACCTTGGCTCCCCAGCTCCTCTCGATTCCTCCCTCCCGGATGCTGCTTCCTACACTCTTATCATCCGTCGCGCTATAGCATTGACCTTGGTTACACCGGATGGACAAAAAACAATCCAGACTTCTGCCCAGTCTATCGGACAGGCGCTGGTGGACGCTGGCTACACGCTCTATTCCGCCGACCGGATAGACCCTCCAGCTGAAACCCCCATCGAAGGTCCGCTGACCGTTACCTACCGGCCATCTCAAAAATTGGAGGTCACGGTGGATGGAACGCAGGTGCCAGTTCGTTCCTCAGCTTCCAGTGTGGGGCGGGCCTTGGCCGAAGTTGGTATCCCTCTCATCGGGCTTGATTCTAGTTCCCCGCCCGAAACTGATCCTCTTCCTGGTGACGGCAAAATACGGGTTACACGCGTGGTGGAGTCCGTTGCCTTGATTCAGAAGTCTCTTCCATCCGCCACCCGCACCGAACCTTCCGCGGACCTGGAATTGGATCAACAGGCGCTGGTACAGGTCGGTCAGCCAGGTCTGGCTGTTACGCGTGTACGCACTACCAGCGAGGATGGCGTGCAGGTTTCACAAAAAACAGAAAGCGAGAGCATTGTTCGCCCTCCACAGGATCGTATCATGGGGTACGGAACCAAAGTGGTAATCCGTTCCGCCGTGGTGGATGGTATTACCATCCAGTATTACCGGGTTCTAACCTTGTTGGCCACTTCCTATTCGCCTTGCCGGTCGGGCACATCCAAGTGCTCTTACGGCACATCCAGCGGTTTGCCAGTGAAGCGCGGCACGGTGGCAATGGTTTACTCCTGGTACCTTGCTTTTGGGTTCGATAAGCTGTATATCCCGGGGTACGGTTACGCCACGGTGGGCGATGTGGGCGGCGGCCCTGCTGGCAGTCATTTCTGGGTGGATCTGGGCTTCACTGATGCAGACTACCAGCCCATCTACGGAAATGTTACCGTTTACTTCCTGACTCCCGTCCCGGCCAATCTTGTCACCGTACTGCCATGACCGGAATCTCGCTTCCCCCATTGGATATCCTCGCACTGCTAAAACAGTATGGCCTGCGCCCCAGCAAAGGGCTGGGACAGAATTTCCTGCAGGATGATCACA
The DNA here is from genome assembly GCA_050014055.1 of Anaerolineales bacterium. Taxonomy (GTDB): domain Bacteria; phylum Chloroflexota; class Anaerolineae; order Anaerolineales; family Villigracilaceae; genus UBA877. The sequence goes on from JBEKEB010000115.1 coordinate 7,422, forward strand.
CCTTGCAGGCTATTATTGCCTCTGCAGACATCGCTTCAACCGATGATGTTCTTGAAATCGGTCCCGGCTTGGGCAATCTGACCCGCTATCTAGCGTTGGCAGCCCATAGCGTCACTTCCGTTGAATTGGATAAAGCCCTCTTCCCGGCGTTGGAATCGGTCATTGCACCATACCAGAATGTCCGCCTAGTCCAGGGCGATATTCTCAGGATGGATCCCGCTGACTTGATGAAATCGCCGGATTATCTGGTGGTTGCCAACATCCCTTACTACATCACTTCGGCCGTTCTCCGCCATCTACTGGAAAGTGACCTTCACCCCCGTCGGTTGGTGCTGACCTTGCAGGAGGAAGTAGCCGAAAGGATTTGCGTTAAAACCGGAAAGATGAGTCTGTTATCCTTGAGCGTGCAGGTTTACGGGACCCCGAATATCGTGGCTTATATCCCGGCAGAAGCCTTTTATCCCGCGCCGAAAGTGGATTCCGCTGTTCTACATGTGGAAATCCTGCCTGAACCGGTCATTCCTGCACCTTTGTTGAATACATTTTTTACACTGATAAGAGCTGGATTTTCGCAAAGACGGAAAACGTTGCGAAATTCCCTTTCGGGAGGTCTTGCGATCGCGCCTGTCGCCGCAGAAAAATTGCTCGCCAGAGCCGGAATTGACTCAATGCGGCGGGCAGAAACTCTCTCTTTGGAAGAATGGCGCAAGCTTTGTGATGTAGAATTAAGCAGAGATACGGCCCGATAAAGATAGCTTCTTCCTTCTCCCCCGCTTCCTTTTCATTTATTCTTTCTTACTTCTCAAATCCCGATAATTCCACAACACGGACCAGACCCGCAGTGCGGCTTCGACCTGGATCCTGAAGGACATCTTCGACTTACCCCACCGGCGATCAGCAAAATAGATCGGCGTTTCGCATATTTTTTTTCCCAGGCAATCCGCCAGGTAGGCCATCTCTACCGTGAACACATACCCGCTGGATTTAACCCGCTCGAGTGGCAGGGATTGGAGTGCCTCTCGACGCCACATCCGGAATCCGCCTGTCACGTCTCGGATAGGCAGACCGAGGATCGTGCGGGCGTAAAAATTGCCCCAAGCTGAGAGCGCCTTTCGAAAAGGCGACCAGCGCATATCGGTGCTGCCCCCCGGCACATAGCGTGAGCCAAAGACTACATCACAGCTCTCCAATAGCTTTGCCATCTCAACCAGCACAGCTGGGTCGTGCGAGAAGTCGCAGTCCATGTGAACAATCGCATCAACATTGCTTCTGAATAGAGTCTGGAAAGCCTGGAGGTATGCCGTGGCAAGTCCCAACTTGCCTTTCCGGTGAATGACGCTCATCCGTCCGGGGTGAATCGCCGACAAGTCGTCCGCATTCTGACCGGTGCCGTCCGGGCTGGCATCGTCTACAATCAGCACTTCCAGATCCAAGGGAAGCCCAAATAATGCGGAGACCATCTTGGGTAGGTTCTCTGCTTCATTATAAGTTGGAACGATAACAGCAATATGCAAGGGTGCTCCTAATGTCTTTTCTGTTTTTTGGGAATACTAAATAGTTTCCAGCGAAGCAAAACCGGCCTTTCCGGACTGCAACCCTCCAATGGGTACCACAAGTTATGGAATGAGGCCTTTTTGAATGACAAATTCGCAGACGCTATCGCCAACCGCACAGCACTTGGTTTCAATTACGCGGAATTCCAAGCCGCCTGAAATCCAGGTAAGCATGGCTTGCAGCAAACCGGTCGAGATATAACAAACTGGTTTGTCAGCATTTTTACGGGTCCAGCAAATCGGACAACGGTGAATCATCCATATAAATGCATCATCCGTTTCATCCACGGTGGTAATCTGGTCGGTAACTTGAGAAAAGATTTTCGCCGCCGCAGGCAGTCCTATACGAATCTTTGCCTGGAGCGGCAATACTTTAAAGGCCATATCGCCAACGCCCGCCATTGCGCCGAAGTTCTTGAGCGCATCATTAAAAGTAGCCCGCCCGGCTCGCAGAGCCAGTCCACGACCGCCTCGAGAACCATACATTTCTTCCAGCGCTACGTGGATTGCTGTAAAGTCCGCAAAGTCGAACTCGCGCTCCAGGTTATCGGGAGGGAAGTTATCGATCAGGTTGCTCAAATTTGCCAGGTGAAGAATGGCATTAAGACCATTTTTGCCCATTACCTCTTCGTATGCTTGCAGGGTGATACGGGCAAGTTTGTTGGCATAATAGAAACCGCTTTTTGGGATAAGCTCCATAGTTCTTACTGCCTCAGATCAATTTCGACAAGTCTTCCGCCGCACGCCGCATATCCAGGAGAATCAGGCCAAGCTTGGAATGTTCGCGCGCCAATGCTGTCAGGACAGCTTCTTCACCGACCGCCATTAGAACGACGTACCCCTTTTCCCCTTTGATATAAACTTGCTCTAGGCTCCCACGTCCCAGCTCTGAAGCAATTCGTTCACCCAGGCTGAGCATGGCAGCCGACATTGCGGAAACCCGGTCTTCTTCCACCCCCTGTGGCAGGGCGGAGGCAATACATAAGCCGTCCACACTGACAACAGCCGACGCCTCCGTATCAGGTGAGGATGTCTGGAGTTCGCGCAGGCGGTCTACCATCAATTGAGATCGATTCTTGGTCAAATTGCCTCCTGAATTTTCAACCGATTAAATAGAATAATGGCACTTTGATAAATGTAGCACAGGCAGCATTATGTGTCAAGTTGGCTACCGTTTACTCCAAACAAATTGGTTATTTTGAAACATGCTATAATCACTTTTCAGTTTATGAATAAAACACTCATGCGCCGGACCATTCTTTCCCTCTTTTTACTGGTATCTCTGCTTCCATCCTGGAATCTAACTGCAATGGCTCAGGGTAGTGCCTCCTCTGACCTGGAGCCGGATGCCGGCTCCATTGTCTGTCCTCCGGGAGTCTACTCCACCACGCCGGATGATTGCCTTCCGTTGGGACCTTCGACTTATTTAACCCAAATCGCCGCACAAGGCATACCCTATCCCATCCTGCCCCTGCCGGCTTATTCGCCTGATAAAAGTTTAAATGATCTTCCTTATCAATATTTTAAAGTAACCGACGCGGGAGCCTCGCTTTATTCATCACTGGATGCTGCCGAGGCAAACCAACCCTCTAAAATATTATACCCAAGTAAAGATTTGTACGTTTCCTATCAAGGTTCGGCCGTACCGGTTGGAAATGAATCTTATTACCAATTACTCTCGAACTATTGGATACCTGCGGAAGGGGGCCGCTTGGGCAAGTTCGACCCGCCCTTCCAAGGACTTCTGTTCAGCTCTTCGCCGCGCAATTCCTTCGGATGGGTTCTGGGCACAGTCAAATCCCGCACCGCGCCGGGTTTGAGCAGCCCGGAGACAGGCAATACCTGGTATCGGTTTAATGTTGTCCAGATTTATAACACACAGAAGGTGGATGGTATCACCTGGGATCTGGTGGCGCCTTCTGAGTGGCTTGATGCTGTTAATGTAAGTAGAGTGGACCCTCACTCTGTGCCACCACAAGGTGTGACAGGTGAGCGCTGGATCGAAGTCAATTTGGCCGAACAGACTGTCACAGTCTACCAGAATGACCAGCTTATCTTTGCGACAATGGCATCCACAGGCGTGGACCATTTCTGGACGCGCCCGGGTCTGTTCCATATCCAGAAAAAACTCGAAGCAACTACCATGAGCAATAGCGTTCAGGATGATTTTTACTACCTGGAAGATGTACCATGGACAATGTACTTTGATGAAGGGCGCGCTTTGCATGGAGCATATTGGCATAACAGGTTTGGATATCGGTTCAGCCATGGCTGCGTCAACCTTTCCCCCGGTGACGCGCACTGGCTATTTAATTGGGCAAAGGTAGGGGAATTTGTTTACGTTTACGACCCTACTGGCCAGACTCCCACCGACCCAGCACTCTTTGGAACTGGTGCGCCTTGACGCCTGAAAATGCCTATGGTATATTCAGCCCGCTCCTGGACCCGTGGTGTAGCGGCCAAACATGCGGCCCTGTCAAGGCCGAGATCGCGGGTTCGAATCCCGTCGGGTCCGCTGTCATTATTACTAATGTCCCCCCCACTTTGCGGGGGGATATTAATTTCCGGAAGATGATACTCGATCAGTGCCCGGATCTCCGTATCATTCCTGATCACCAGGATGCGGGCTATTACCTGGCGTAAGACGCTCTTCTTTTCATCCAGGCTTTCACCATTCAATTTATTTCTCAGGCTGATAGCAATTTGTTCCAGGCTGATCCGGGGGAGATCCAGCCCGGCCGGTGCGATCGGCAAATGCCCGAGCTTATATTCGAGCCGGTCCCGCTCAGCTTCGGCTACATGTAAGGCATCCAATAAGGCTCTAGTGGATCCACTATCGCCAATTGCAGCGGTAATGTTACGGATCCGCTTTTCAGCCAGAGCTAGCTTCTTTTGATCATCTGCCTGGGCGCTGCTCAATTCCCTTTGTAATTTACCCCATTCGTCTTTAAGAGCTGCCTGGATCCGCAGCAAGTTCTCAAGCGTGAGGATATCTTCCAACACCCTGGCCACCACCCCCGCCTCGAGTTGATCAGCCGGGATGTGCCTGGCCGGGCAATCATGGCGGCGTT
>JBEKEB010000116.1:0-12025 GCA_050014055.1 Anaerolineales bacterium
CGGTCGAGACCGGTGTACTGGTCTCAATCCGCACAGCCATCGAACAATCCTTAAGAGAAAAGTAGGGCAAATAATGAAATCCGTCACCAATATCAAGTTAGTTCAACGTAACGCGAAAATCGGGCAATATACCAGCCTGGGTGCATTGGTTGTTCTCGGGCTCGGTCTTTTCATTACATTTAAGTATCCAACCAAGTTCGAATATTCCCTTGTTGCCTTACTGGTTGGCTTCTTGATGTCCCAGATCGGAATTCATTTTACTAATCGTTGGGGGCACACGCCGCGTCCGGACGAAATTGTCGACAAAAGCCTGAAAGGCCTGGGCAGGGAATTCACCATCTATCATTATGTCACCCCTGTCTCGCATCTGCTGGTCGGCCCGGCTGGCATTTGGACGATCATGCCTAATTTTCAGGGCGGAATTATTGCTTATGATAAAAAACGCTGGCGGGCAAAAGGCGGCGGTTTCCTCCAATCCTATATGCGCTTGTTCGGCCAGGAAAACCTCGGCCGCCCTGACCTGGAATCCGAGGCAGAGATCGATTCGGCCAAACGCTACCTGAAGCGCATTCTTCCTGAAGGTACAGAAATTCCGGAAGTCAGGTCTGCATTATTATTTGCCAATCCCAAAGTCGAATTGAAAGTGGAGGATGCACCCCTGCCGGCCCTCACCCCCAAGGAACTCAAGGATTTTCTGCGAGAGAAAAGCAAGGAGAAAGCCCTTGGAGAGGTGACACTTTCCACCATCCGCGCCGCTCTCCCACAAGCCGGAAAAGAAGAATAATAGTACAATTGTTCTATTATGTCTTCCATTGTCGCACTGGACCTTGAAACCACCGGCCTCGACCCGCAAACGGATGCTATCCTCGAAATTGGGGCACGCCGCTTCGATGGCAACCGGGTTGAGGATGAGTTTTCCACTCTTATAAATCCAGGCCGCCACATCCCGGAGTTTATCAGCGGCTTGACCGGTATTTCAGATGAAATGGTGCGGCAGGCCCCCTCTATTCGTGATGTACTGGATGGGTTGATTGCATTTATCGGCGATTCCCCTATCCTGGGACATAATATCCAATTCGATCTCTCGTTCTTCAAGAAATACAAACTATTTGAATTGAACGAACGCCTTGACACTTATGAGTTGGCCGCAGTTCTGCTGCCCTCAGCCAACCGGTACAACCTGGGTTCGCTCGTCCAAGAACTGGGCATTGCACTTCCCGCTACCCATCGTGCGCTGGATGACGCCCGCGCCACCCACGGTGTATACCAACGGTTATTAATCCAGGCAAAGGAATTACCGATCGATCTGCTGGCTGAAATTGTTCGGCAAAGCGAACCCATCGAGTGGGCCGGTTCCTGGGCTTTTCAGCAAGCGCTTCAAGCACGCTCACATGAAGGCATCACAGCCAAACGAGTTAAAAGAGAACCGGTTGGCACCTTGTCCGAATCAGATGAGGCGGAAAGACGTAAAGGGCCACCCATTCAGGTTCCTAAAGAACCCCTCCCGATAGACCCGGAAGAATCCGCTTCCGTTCTGGAACACGGCGGGCCTTTTGCCCGCTATTTTGAGAGTTATGAGTACCGTCCGGAACAGGTTGAAATGTTGAAAGCGGTTGCCAATGCTCTTTCATTCGGGCAGCACCTGATGGTTGAAGCAGGTACGGGTGTAGGAAAATCCTTCGCGTATCTTGTTCCGGCAGCCATGTTCGCTTTAATGAACAATACCCGTGTGGTTGTTTCAACTAATACCATTAACCTTCAGGATCAACTGATAAAAAAGGATATCCCCGATTTGTGTGCAGCCCTCGGCTTGAACCTGCGGGCGGCGGTACTTAAAGGGCGGTCCAACTATCTCTGCCCGCGCCGCCTGGAACTTTTGCGCAAGCGCGGGCCGGCCAATGCTGATGAAATGCGTGTGTTGGCAAAAGTGCTGGTCTGGCAACTGCAAGATGCCAGCGGCGACCGCACCGAGATCAATTTAACCGGTCCCTCGGAGCGGGAAGTCTGGGTTCACATCTCTGCGGAAGATGATGCCTGCACCAGCGAGACTTGTCTGGAACGCACCGGGGGAGCCTGTCCTTTTTTTCGAGCCAAACAAGCTTCGCAAAATGCCCATATTCTGGTGGTCAACCACGCCCTTCTTTTAACAGATGTGGCAGTTGGCAACCGCGTGTTGCCGGATTACGAGCATGTCATCATAGACGAAGGTCACCACCTTGAATCCGCTACCACCGATTCCTTATCCTTCCGCCTCACCCAATTTGACATGGAGCGTTTGATTCGCGAGACAGGTGGTTCCAGCTCTGGCATCCTGGGGAACCTGCTCGCCACGACGCGTGACCAGATCCGCCCGTCCGCTTATGCCCTGTTGAATCAAAAAATCGAACGTGCCACCGACCTGGTCTGGAGACTGCAGGAACAGGTGCGAATCTTTTTTGATGGAATGGGCGAGTTTGTTTCGCTCCAACGCGAAGGCCAGCCGGTCAGCACCTATGCCTACCAGGAGCGCATCCTGCCAGCCACACGCACACAGCCGGGCTGGGATGCCGTGGAAATGGCCTGGAGTGCCGCCACCGAGACACTGGCTTTGCTGGTGGCACTGCTCGGGGAAATTCAGAAAGGCGCAACCGAACTATATTCGGATGGGCTGGAAACACTTGAAGATATCATTGGAAACCTTGGCAACCTTTACAGACGCCTGACTGAAGCGGAAAGCATGGTCGGCTCGATGATCTTTGAACCAGCCACTGATTACGTTTATTGGGTGGAAGTCAACCCCAACAACAACCGCCTGGCGCTCAACGCGGCTCCCATCCGGGTGGGACCGCTGGTCGAGAAATATCTCTGGCATGAAAAGCGCAGCGTCATCCTGACCTCCGCTACACTGACCACGCACGGGGAATTCAACTACATCCGCAATATTTTGACTGCCGATGAAGCCGATGAACTGGCATTGGGCTCCCCTTTCGATTACGAGACTGCCGCACTTTTATATATAGCAAACGATATCGCCGAACCGAATGCACGTGAGTACCAGGGACAACTAGAACGGACCCTCGTCAACCTGTGCTCAGCAAGCAGCGGCAGGACCCTGGTTCTATTTACTTCATATGCCCAGTTGAAGCGTACTGCCAATAACATTAAAGGCCCGCTGGCCCGGCAGGATATCAATGTTTACGAACAAGGCGAGGGTGCCTCACCGAATGCCTTGCTCGAATCCTTCAAGAGTTCTGAAAGGGCCGTCCTTTTGGGAACCCGTTCGTTCTGGGAAGGCGTGGATATTCCAGGTCAAGCTCTTTCGGTGCTGGTTATTGTCAAGCTGCCTTTTGCCGTCCCATCCGACCCGCTTGTAGCTGCGCGTGCTGAAACCTTTGAGGACCCATTCAACGAATATCACCTGCCTGAGGCCATCCTGCGCTTCCGCCAGGGCTTTGGGCGGCTCATCCGAACCCAGTCCGACCGGGGAGTGGTTGCTATTCTGGACCGGCGAGTGCTCACAAAGGCATACGGAAAACTATTTATCGAATCTTTGCCAACCTGCACGGTACGGATTGGTTCGCTAAGCGAATTGCCGCGTGCAACCGCCAAATGGTTGGGATAATCTACTTTCAGTGGCTCTTTGGGAATTACCCGTGCAAAAGGGGAAAAGGGGATGGCTGTTGGAAAGACGAAACCCGCCAAAACAACATTCCCATCTCTCCCTTGTATCACGATGATCCCCGATGAGCCATAATCTCGGAGGTACTGATATGGATACAATGAAATGGGAAAGACTAATCGAAGTCCAGGGTCGCCTGGAAGCTGAACTGATCGAAAGTTACCTGGAGGCAAACGGGGTGGACGTGGAACTTATCCAGGAGTCGGTTGGTCATTCGGCGTTCCCGGTCATGGTGGATGGGCTGGGACGCGTCCAGATTTTTATTCCCAAAGAAAAAGCCCAAGAGGCGCATGTATTGCTAAAGGAATTTAATGAAGGTTCGAATCAGGAGGAATAATGTCCATGGATGATACCGTTTTGATCCTCAATAACAACGGAATGGGCAAGGGTCCGCAGGAATTGCAGCTCACGTTGATTGGCAAATATTTGGAACTACTTAACTTGCAATCCGAACTTCCCGCAGCGATCTGTTTTTACACCGAAGGTGTGTATCTGGTGGTAGAAGGATCGCCAGTCATTGAAAAACTCAGGTTGTTAGAAGAAAAAGGCGTGCGGCTGATCGTCTGTTCGACCTGCCTAAACTATCTCGGCTTGGTTGATAAGGTTAGAATTGGGATCATTGGTGGAATGGGAGATATTCTCACGGCGCAATGGCAGGCTGGTAAGGTTATAACGCTTTAAACAAAGAGACCCCCCTCAATGAAAAAAACAAGAACCGGTGTTTCCTTATGGTCGCACCGGTTCTTTAATTCCAGATGTTATTTCTGGCGATTCAGAAAGTATCGATAAACGAAAAAGGCGCCAGCGCATAAAACCAAGTCAATCAACAGAATCGGCCAGCCCGAACCAAACGCCTGTCCGACTGCTCCGGAAGCTGACACGGTTCCCATATTGTAAAGAGCCATCCAAAGTGCTGCTAAAACACTCGCAAATATCGCCGCAAAGACAACGATAGTCCATACGGCCATTCTTCTGAGTTTCGATTTCTTTTCGTCCATTTGAGCCTCCTCTTTTGTTTATCTACTTTCTGTTTGGTTGCATATTGTTGTCTAAGTGATTGTAGCACCCCATTAACCAAACACAGATTACATTCACCTTACCTTTTCAGCAAATGAGATAACATTTAATCCTTCATAATATACACTAGTCTTTGCTTTAAGATCAGTAAAAAGATCCGCAATCTTATCGCCAGAGAGAAAGTGGCTGCGCATCAGGAGTACCTTCTCACCAATGGCTATAACCCTGACCATAAATTGGTGGATATCCGGTTCGACGATCAAAATACGTCCGCCGGGAACAAGCACACGGAATAGTTCGTGCGCAGTTTGGTGCTGATCGATAACATGATGCAACGCATCCACCATGATGACACGGTCAAAACTCCCGGATGGAAAAGGGAGTGATTCCGCCCTAGTGCAAACCGTTGAAAGCCCTTTAACAGCTGCACGGCGAGTCATACCTCGCGAGGGATCTGCCACGAACACCCCCTTTACCATGCTGCGCATTACCGCCGAGATACGCCCCGTTCCTCCACCAGCATCAAGCAGGAGGTAATCAGGGGATAAGGATAGTAATTCTAACAACAATTCGGAAACCCGAAACGGTCCTGCCCGGTCGTAGAACCCGGCGATCAAGTTGAAATGATCGAAAGGCATGTTAAGGGCCTACACTTATATAATCCTGGAGATCCGCAAATGTGGAAGGGCCGATACCAGGAACGTTCTGGATCTCTTGTATGACCTGGAAGGGGCCATGTTGAAGTCGATAATCCACAATGGATTGCGCCGTCGTTGGTCCTATCCCTGGCAAGGCATCCAGCTCATCCACCGTAGCTGTATTGATATTTACTCGTCCGGCATTGACATGGCTGGTATCCACAATTCCCGGGACATTTATTTGCTGGCCATCCGTAACCAGCATTGCCAGGTTGATATTGTTCGCTTCAGCGCCGGGGAGCAGGCCGCCGGCTGCAGTGACCGCAGCCTCCACCCGGCTCCCTTCCGGCAAGTTATACACACCTGGTGTTGCCACTGCCCCACTGACATAAACCGTCAACATTCCTGGAGTGGCGGTCGGAAGCAATGTTACTTCTTCGCCGCGTGGAGGTGAAACTGCCAGCCAGATGATTCCAGCCGCCAGCAAACCAATTAACACTCCGTAGGTTATATTCAGGATTGTTTTCATATTTTTCCTGCTTCAATCAATCCAGATATAATTTCCACAGTGCCTTCTAACCGCATGACCAATAACCGGTCCTCTGCCTGCACTTTCGAGTTAAATATCCGTTCGGCCCGGCTGATGCGTTGAAAATAAACGGGCATTTCATCCTGGTCGATTGCACGGAACCCAAACTTGATATATAACGGTTCCAGGCGGGCACGACACATTAAATACAGCGGACGCGTGAACTCGCGAGCCAGCAATTCCTGGATAACTGCCCTTGCTATACCCTGGCCGCGCACATGTTCCTTGACGGCGATGGATGCCAGCTCCCGCGACCCATCGAAATGGGGCTTGATCTGTCCGCACCCTAGCACAGTATTATCGGGCGATACTACCACCAGGAAGCGCCGCCAGTCCAGTCCGGTCGGGTTAATGTGCACCTCATGAATCAGATTACGAATTTCCGGAAAGTCTTGCCGCTTAGCCGGACGAACCACGAAATCAATCAAAGAAACCTGCCGTTGTAAGGATCAGCAACGAATCAGCAAAATGGGTAATCTTCCACTCAAATTGCAGTCCTTCGTTTAATAATTTCTTCACCTTTCGCCTTTAGAAGGAAAAAAATCATATTTTCCGGGTGGAAATGGCAACAAAGTAAGTATGCCCGCAACGAGCCAGATTTCCAACCCACCCGTTTATATATTGCAGCCCAGGCTCAACGTCCGGATTAAATCGATTATACTTGAACATACCAATCCAATGCTCATATGAGCATATGCAATAATGGAGCAAAACCAGTTAACCGTTTACTTCTGTCCATGGAATAGAGGGAATTGCAATGGCGTCCATTAGAATAGCTGTTATTATCGCATGTTTTATTATTGTCCTCTTTCTAGATGGGCTGCTGATAAAATGGTCAAGAAAATTGGAAATCAGGAAAAAAAACAAAATAGTAATTGAAAAGGGGCTTAATGATATGGAAAATCCGGGAAATATAAAACAGGATTTAGGTTCATTATCAATTTCAACCGATAGGTCGGATGCAAAGTTACATTCGCCCATGAAACAATTTTTTCATAGGTTGATTCCAAACCAACACTTGTACGAATATGCGGCCGAGTTGATACCACTGCTAATATTGGCTTTTTTTATGGCCGCTCCATACCTGGATTTCCGCCAGGATTACCATCCAAATGGATACGAATATTATGTGGTTACAATTACGCATTATGTCTGGAATTTATTGCCCAAATGTGGAACCTGCGTATTTTGGAATGGTCAATTAAACGGGGGCATGCCAGCTTTTGCCGACTTGCTGGGTGCGGTTTTACACCCATTGGTGATCCTGACCACTTTGATCTGGGGCGTAATAAATGGATCAAAAATAATTATTATAGTTAGTTTGATCATGAGCGGTTTTTCCATGTGGTGGTTTGCCAAGGAATTGGAAGTCAGGCGATTGTCGAGGATTTGGATATCCTTGTTTGGCGTTGTTGGAGGATATCTCATTGGGCGGCTGGAATCCGGGAACATTGTATTAGCGCTTTCGATCGCTTCAGCAAGTCTCTTGTTCCCGATGGTTTTACGGCTTGCCAAACAGCCCACCAATAGACGTGTTGCAGTGTTGGCTATTCTAATGGCATTAACCTGGCTTTCCGGGGAAGGTTATATCCAATTGGGAGTTGTTTTGGCCTGGTTTCCCGCTTTTCTGTGGTTATTGTTTGAGACTGGCCAGAAAAGGCAGGAAAAATGGATCGCATTTGGCAAATCGCTCTTGATTTCCGGTTTATTATGCGGCTTGCTGATTGTTCCTTCCGCCCATTTTCTCCCCAACAGTGATAAAGACTCCTGCCCGGATCTTCCGGACCTGCAGCCCATACGCTATCTACCGCTGAATCTTGTAATTGGAGATTCGGCCTTGATGGGCCAGACTTATCTGGGTATGGACACATTCCCTTATTCACATATTAATTTCATAGATTGGACTCCGATAATCTTAGCGGTTATAGCTGGATATTTTGTATTTCAACAAAAGAATAAAAAAGTTTTTGGTGCAATTTATTTATCGAGTTTACTGGCTCTGGTATTCAGCAGCCGGGAAATATACATTTTTTTGATTCCTCACCTGCCCTTCCTGACAAAATTATGTTCCATGAGTGATTCCTCAAGCTTAATGGTTCCACCAATCCTGGTGATGGCAGCCTGGGGATCGGACCGGCTATTCGACTTGAAATGGCCAAAACTATCATTGGTAAATGGCCAAAAAGATGAAAAGGGGAAATCTATCACTGTAAAATGGCTTATCCTCGTTCCTGTTTTAATCTTGTCATTTACGAATGTTATTCCTTTTGACAAGAATTATCTCAATGTTCATCAAAATGTAATTCAAGCGGATGAATTTGCTTATGCGCGAGTAAACGATGCGCAATGGGTCGGTGCTCCTGCGAACTGGCTTCCAACTTTATTGGATGAGAACCGTAAGGTTATTATGTGGGACCGCCACGTGACCTGGAAAGATCGTCAGCGCCTGGCCGGGTATATTGATTTCACAAGTAATCCGGACAACACCATGCAAATCGTGGCCCAATTAAAAGATTTCGATGTGATCATTCGCCCGGATGAATTGTACGCCAGCGTTAAAACAGAAAATAATTCTATAATAAAGTGTTCGGCTGTTTCCTTGGGTGGCGAAATTAATGTTTCTTGCAACACGCCAAACCCGGGGATACTAACTGTGCTCGACTATCAATATAGTGGTTGGTATGCCTGGGTGGATAGGAAATCACAAACTTTACTTGCAGGTGATTGGCTCTCGGTCAATGCTCCATCCGGCAAACATGCCTATGCCTTTCGATACCGCCCTTGGGATGTATATCTCGGTGCCTTATTATCCTTGATAGGAATTGGTATTGTCATCTGGTTTTGGATTAAGAAGGATGATCATACTTCTATTACCACCAAACCGGACAAATCCTTATAACTTTTCTATGAGAAAAAGGACTGTAGGAGTAACATGCCTTGCAATAATTATTGTTTTCGCCATAGTCTGGAATGGCTTACGCCTTGGTGAGACAATTTTCTTTTGGAAGACGCTGGAAAAATATGGTGCTCACCCGCTTTATATCGCTATCAGCAGCGGTCTCTGGTTGCTTCTCGGGCTGGTGCTCTTCGTGGGACTTTGGCTGGGAAAAGCCTGGGGGTGGGCAGCCGCGCTGGTCGGCACAATTGGCTATTCCGCCTGGTATTGGTTTGACCGGCTGGTTATGCAAAAACCGCACGCCAATTGGCCGTTTGTACTGATTGCTAACCTTGCTTTCCTGCTTATAATCCTTATGATTCTGATGTCAACCAAGACAAGGCGTTTTTTTAAGAGAGATGTTTATGAGCAAAAACCCCAAACTCCAACAATTACGTGACCGTAAAACCAACACCCGTCTTGGAGGTGGCTCTGAACGGATCGAGGCGCAACACCAAAAGGGCAAATTAACCGCTCGCGAACGCCTCGACTTGTTGCTGGATAAAGGTTCGTTCCACGAAACCGATCCTTTCGTTGTGCATCGCACCCACGATTTTGGGTTGGAAAAACAAAAATATTCGGGAGACAGCGTGGTAACCGGCTGGGGAACCATCGATGGGCGGCTGGTATATGTGTTTTCGCAAGATTTTACAGTATTTGGCGGCAGCCTGGGTGAAGTGCATGCTGGCAAAATATGCAAAATTCTCGATCTGGCGCTCAAGAATGGTGCCCCGGTGGTAGGGTTGAACGATTCTGGAGGCGCCCGTATTCAGGAAGGTGTGGTATCGCTGGCAGGCTATGCGGAAATTTTTCTGCGCAACACCCTGGCCTCCGGTGTCATCCCCCAGATCTCGGCCATTCTCGGGCCCTGTGCCGGTGGCGCCGTTTATTCACCGGCCCTGACCGATTTCGTTTTCATGGTGCGTGGCACTTCTAATATGTTCGTGACCGGTCCGGACGTCGTTAAGGCAGTCACCCATGAAGAAGTGACTGCCAACGAACTGGGCGGAGCGGATGTTCATGCCGAAAAATCCGGCGTCTGCCATATGACCGCTGAAAGCGAAGCAGATGTGATGTATCTCATCCGAAAAATGCTTGGCTATCTGCCACAAAACAATATGGAAGATCCGCCTTTCCTGCCGAACGGCGATGACCCATTGCGCACAGATGAGACGCTCGATTCCATTATTCCGGACGATCCCGGGAAACCTTACGATGTGAAGGAAGTTATCCGTCACGTGGTCGATAGTGGCGAATTTTACGAAATTCAGGAAGCTTTCGCCCAGAATATAGTCATCGGGTTTGCTCGCCTGGGAGGCCATTCGGTTGGTCTGGTGGCAAACCAGCCACAGGTATTGGCAGGTGTTCTTGATATTGACGCCAGCGAGAAAGCTGCCCGCTTTGTCCGTTTCTGCGATTCTTTCAATCTCCCGGTAGTCACCTTTGTGGATGTACCCGGCTTTATGCCTGGCACGCAGCAGGAACATGGTGGTATTATCCGTTCTGGCGCAAAATTATTACACGCTTATTGCGAAGCGACGGTTCCAAAAGTGACCGTGGTATTGCGTAAAGCGTATGGCGGGGCATATATTGTCATGTCCAGCAAACATTTGCGCGGCGATGTGAACCTGGCCTGGCCAAGTGCCGAGATCGCCGTAATGGGTCCAGATGGGGCTGTCAGCATTGTCATGCGCAAGGAAATGGAAAAAACTGACGATCCCATACAGCGCAAAAAGGAACTGGTAAGTGAATATCGCGAAAAATTTGCCAACCCTTACGTGGCTGCCGAACGTGGTTATTTGGATGACATCATCGAGCCCGGCGACACTCGCCCGAGATTAATCAACGCTCTGGAGATGCTCAAGAATAAACGCGATTCCAACCCGTTAAAAAAACACTCGAACATTCCCTTGTAAGCGCAAATTGCCAGCGTTCAGGAAAAAATAAAATGAATAACAAAACCACCGCCCGCATTCAAAGAATCGCCGATTTTACCCAGGCCTATTTGCAAGAAAGCTACCAGAAGCGTTCCAAAAAAGATAAAGACAACCTCAAACTCTATTTGTCAGGCGCAGATTATCGCTGGCAGCATACGCTGCGCGTGGCACAATTTGGCAAGGTAATAGCTGAAAATGAAGGGGTGGACGTGGAATCAGTTGTAGCAGCCTGCCTGTTGCACGATATAGCTTGGTTCGATACCACCGCCGAAAACAACCGGGAACATGGCCGTATTGGAGCAGTAAAAGCCCGGCCCTTAGTGGAAAGCCTTGGCTACAGTCCAAGACGAATAAAGAACATCTGCTATTCTATTGCATCGCACGTGGATGAAGACGACCCTAATACCCTCGAAGCGAAGATCGTCAGCGATGCTGATAACGTGGACCGCTTTGGGCCTTACCGCATTCTTCAATGGTGTTTTTCAGATATAAACGATTATGGCAAACTGGCTGCAAAACTAAGCGAACGTATACTGCGTTTGGAACAGTATCGCGAGGAGAATCCACTATTCACCACCACTGGCCAGCAACTTTTCGCCGAACAACTCAATCTACAACTACGATTCTTTTCTGAATTTGTCGGCGAAAAAAAGTTGAGCGTAATTCCCCAGATTTAGAATGTTCAAAAAACTGCTAATCGCCAATCGTGGCGAGATTGCCGTCCGTATCCAGCGCGCCTGCCGGGAACTTGGCATCAAGACAGTTGCCATCTATTCCGAAGCTGACCGGCACGCTATGCACGTCAGGTATGCAGACGAGGCCTATTTGCTCGGGCCATCCCAGGCACGTGATTCTTATTTGCGCGGCGACAGGATCATAGATATTGCACGTAAATGTTCTGTGGATGCAATCCACCCCGGCTATGGCTTCCTTGCTGAGCGCGCTGATTTTGCAGCTGCATGTGCAGACGCCGGGTTAGTCTTCATCGGCCCCCGTCCCTCGGCAATCACTGCCATGGGCGATAAAGCCATCGCACGCGCTACGGTTGCTAAAGCAGGCGTGCGGATAGTACCTGGAACGGAGAGTGCCGGCCCACTTCAGGATGATGAGTTATTAGCCATTGCTCCAGGTATTGGCTTTCCACTACTCATCAAGGCAGCCGCCGGAGGCGGTGGGAAAGGCATGCGCGAAGTTCTGAACATCCAAGAAATGCCTGAACTGCTTCAATCGGCGCGTCGGGAGGCTGAATCC
>JBEKEB010000117.1:0-11843 GCA_050014055.1 Anaerolineales bacterium
CGCTGCTGTTTTTCAAAGTGGCGATACGGTCGATGCCGAGGTTGTTTCTCCATGCGCTTTGCTCCTGCTAGTCAGTTCTCGGCTCTAGTATACACCCCCCTCACTAATAAGACAAGCAGGGGCCGCGACACTATATATGGGGGATTAATTGCGTCGGGAGGGCGTTTAGAACGAATTGATCCTCCGGAAAACGAGGAATAAAAAGAGGTTTAGGTTGATTCTTAAGCATTTTTTGCGAAAATAATGAGGGCAGGGGAGAGAGGAGAGAAGAAAACTTTTACCAGGATCCCGCGGAACAGCATCGCGGGACAAGCGGGAACGAAGGAAAATTATGAGACAGGTTAAAAGCTGAACAACCGGAGAGTCGCCTTGACATCCATCCCTGCCTCAGGTAGAATACCCCACGCCCATAAACGGGCCTGTAGCGCAGTTGGGAGCGCGCCTCAATCGCACTGAGGAGGTCGAGAGTTCGAATCTCTCCAGGTCCACCAGGATTGTTGGGATTGTAGATTGATGATTGAAGATTGGTGATTGGGCGTATACATCTATAATCCACAATCAACGATTCACAATCATAAATCAAGAACGGGCCCATAGCGCAGTTGGGAGCGCGTCTCAATGGCATTGAGAAGGTCGAGAGTTCGAATCTCTCTGGGTCCACTGAAGCTCTTAGCGATTAGCCGTCAGGAATTGGATAGATTGATGGGCTTGCAATCTATATCGCCCGGACATGAATGTCCGGGCTCAGCGCGTAAGCCCCTACGGGGCTTCCCCAAGGGAGTTTCCCCATGCGGGGCTTTAATGGCCTTTTGCCCTGAGACCGGCGGTTCACCGTTGAGCGGACAAAATAAGCCCACGTAATTCTCCACTCCCGCCGCCAGCTTGCAGCTGAGGCTGGTCGCTCAAGTGTTATAATCAGGCCAAGTACTCCAGGCGACTAAAGTTGCAACTACAAGCGAAACTACAAGCGATAAAAGGTGCAAGTGTAAGCGACTGAAGTCGCAACTACAAACGCAACAACAAGCGATTACAAGCGACTGAAGTCGCAACTACGATCGCAACGACAAGCGATTACAAGCGACTAAAGTCGCAACTACGATCGCAACTACAATAAAGAGTCAGGACAGGAATAGTAGGTCGTCCCGCCAGCGAGTTGGGAGAGCGAGGTGGAAGCCCAACCAGGCACCCAGCGGGAGTGCCCGATCCTTAACCAGGATGAAAGACTGAACTCGCCTGCCGCCCCAAGCTTGCCTGCGGCGAGCACAAGGCAGACTGCGCTGGTGAACCCTCAGTAGTCAGCGCCGGGAACGCCCGTTAGCGCGAAAAGAGAGATGCAGGTCTGATAGTTGGATAGTTAGATAGTCGCATAGTAACGAGCGCTATTAGACTAATTATCCGGTGACTATCAGAGAGCATAATCCGGGTGGTACCGCGGAGGCAACCCTTCGTCCCTGAGTGGATGAAGGGATTTTTGTTAATAGCAAGGAAAAAGAATGAGCGAAAACTATATACCTCAGGAAATTGAACCGAAATGGCAGGCCAAATGGGAAGCCGACGGGCTGTACCATTCCGATATCGATACCAAAAAACCCAAACACTACGCGCTGACCATGCTGCCGTATCCGTCCGGCGACCTGCACATCGGTCACTGGTATGCCATGACGCCTGTGGACGCACGCGCCCGCTTCATGCGCATGAATGGTTATAACGTCCTGTTCCCGATCGGCTTCGATGCTTTCGGCCTGCCGGCTGAAAACGCCGCCATCAAAAACGGAATCCATCCGAAGGTGTGGACGTATAAGAATATCGAGAAAATGCGCAAGCAATTGCGTTCGATGGGCGCCATGTTCGACTGGCGGCGGGAAGCTGTTTCGGCCGACCCGGAATATTACAAATGGACCGAGTGGTTTTTCATCCAGTTATTCAAACACGGGCTGGCTTACCGCAAAATGTCGCCGGTGGATTTCTGCCCGCACTGCAATACCACGCTGGCGCGTGAGCAGGTCTGGGGCGACGACCGGCACTGCGAGCGTTGCGGCACACCCGTCATCAAGAAGGACCTGGAGCAGTGGTTCTTCCGCATCACCAAGTACGCCGACGAACTGCTGAACTATGCCGGCATGGACTGGCCGGAGCGCGTGCGGACCCTGCAAACGAACTGGATCGGCAGGAGTGAGGGCGCCTCGGTACTCTTCAAGACCGAGCAAGGGGACAGCTTGGAAGTCTTTACCACGCGCCCGGATACGCTGTGGGGCGCCACCTTCATGGTGCTCTCCCCGGAGCATCCACTGGTAGACAAGCTAACCACACCCGACCAAACGAAGGCGGTCCAGGCCTACAAAAAACAGGCTGCCCGCCAATCCGATATCGAGCGCGAGGCAGTCGACAAGGAAAAAACGGGAGTCTTTACCGGCGCGTATGCGATCAACCCGGTCAATGGCGCCAAGATCCCGATCTGGATCGCCGATTACGTGCTGATGACCTATGGCACCGGCGCCATCATGGCAGTGCCAGCGCACGACGAGCGCGATTTCGCTTTTGCCCGCAAGTTCGGGTTGCAGATCATACCGGTCATCCAGCCTGTAAGGGCAGACGGCCGTCCGCCCCTACAATTATTGGACGGTGACAGCATGGCAGAGGCTTATGTTGGCGGCGGGATTATGATCAACTCGGCCCAGTTTAATGGCACAAAGGTCAATGAAGAAAAAGGCCGCAAGAACCCCGGCATCATGGCAGTGACCGATTGGCTGGCAGGGCAGGGGTTTGGAAAGGAAGCCGTCACTTATAAACTGCGGGACTGGCTGATCTCACGCCAGCGTTATTGGGGCGCGCCGATCCCGATGATCTGGTGCGAGAAGGACGGCTGGAACCCGGTGCCGGAAGAGGATCTGCCGGTGCTGCTGCCGGAGGACGTGGCATGGAAACCGACCGGGGAAAGCCCGCTGAAACTGCATCCGACCTGGAAAAATGCCAAGTGCCCGGTGTGCGGCGAGGAGGCGGTGCGCGAGACCGATACGATGGATACATTCATGTGTTCATCATGGTATCACCTGCGTTACCTGTCCCCCAAATACGATCAGGGTCCGTTCGACGAGGCCGAGTACAACTACTGGATGCCGGTGGATACCTATACCGGCGGGATCGAACATGCCACCATGCACCTGTTGTACACGCGCTTCTTCCACAAGGCCCTGCGCGACATGCAGATCACCGAAGGCGCCGAACCAATGGTGCAACTGCGCACCCAGGGCATGGTGCTGGGTGAGGACCACGAAAAAATGTCGAAGAGCCGCGGCAACGTGACCGCCCCGGACGACCTTGTGCAGCGTTACGGCGCGGACGCGGTGCGTTCCTACCTGATCTTCTTTGCCAAATGGGACATGGGCGCACCCTGGAACCGCACCGGCATCGAAGGCACTTTTCGATGGCTGAAGCGTGCCTGGGCGCTGGTGACGGAAACCGCCGAGGTCAAGGCGGCGGCCCGGACACCCCTGGGATTCTTTTCATTGGAAACCCCTGACGAAGAGATTGCCGATAGCATGCTGACCCGCCAGGAGGCGATTGAGGTAACCCGGAAGAACCTGCGCCGCAAAGTCCACCAGACGCTGCGGCAGGTGACGCACGACTTCGAGCAGTTCGAGTTCAATACGATCGTGTCCGGCCTGATGGAACTGCTGAATGAAATGTACCGGGCGAAGGAAGCCGGTATCGTTGGAACGCGTGAATGGAGCGAGGCAGTGGAGTTGTACCTGCTGATGCTGGCGCCGGTCTGCCCGCACATAGCCGAGGAATTATGGCAGGTGATTGGCAAACCCTACTCCATCCACACGCAGAGCTGGCCCAAAGTGGACCAGGCTGCCACGCGGGAGGACGAGATCACCATCCCGGTGCAGATCAACGGCAAGCTGCGCGACCGGCTGGTATTCCCGGCGGATGCCAGCGAAGAAACGATCAAGTCGGCGGCGCTGGCGAGCGAGACGGTGCAGAAATACCTGGATGGGCGCGCGCCGAAGAAGGTGCTCGTGGTGCAGAAGAAACTGGTGAGTATTGTAGTGTAGGGAGCAGGTGATAAGGGATAGGTGATAAGGGATAGGTGATAAAGGATAGGGGATAAAGGATAGAGGATCGGGGATCAGGATGGAGGAAACGCCCCTGAAGAGTCGTTTTCTTCAGGGGCGTTTGGACCATTGGTTAAGAGGTCGAGCATCTGCATGCTCACCAGGTATAAACGGGGGGTAAACCCCGTCTTTTCCCCCAGATATGGTGTTGATAGGATGGCTCGTACTAGATATTTTTGTATGAGCCGTTGTTCTATTCTCTACCAGAGCGCTTACCATTGCGCTACACGATCAGCGCGGGACAACCTATCATGACGCCATCAATGCACTAAATTAGGACGGCCTAATAAATAAAGTTGTAAGAGTATGTCAGAAAAATTGATGGACTTCTTATATTTTAGAATGATATATAATCTAATATCTAAGGGTTTATAGCAATCGAGACATGCATCTCGGTTACTAGTGGTTTGGTAAGCATACGATTTCAATTTATAAAGAGACCTGTATGGATATTTACAATTCAATATCTTCTTGGGTTGGGTGGCCACCAGTAGTTGCCTTGCTTTTAGTAATTGGTGGTATAGGCATGTTCCTATATCAGAAACATATAGAATTTTTGAGAGACGAGTTAGAAGCGCTCAAGAGGAAACTACAAGACAACCAAAACTATCCCCCAGATGTTGAGGCGAAAGAATTAGTTGATAGACAAAAGTTTTTAGTTGGTAGAATTGAAAGCCTTTCCGGAGATAAAGCGCAAAATAAGCAAAAGATAGCCGAACTAGAAAAAGAACTGCTTGCAACCAAAGACGAAGCAAGCAATATGAAAACACAGCTTGCTAGTGTACAGGAAATGCTTGGTGATTTAGACCTGCCACGGGAAGGAAGAATCAAATCCGATTTATTTGATGATATTCTAAAAACCGTGCAAGACCACCATGCAATTTACATTCCGGTTAGGTATCAGGGTAATCCAAACAATATAATATCAAAGAAGATCGAGGAAGGACCCTACAAGATTGAGATGGTTTTTCCTGGCATGAACCATATGTATCTGGTTGTTTACGACTGTGAAAACCATCTAATAGGCCAGATCGAAAATCCTTATATGGGTTCATATGAAAAAGATTACTATGTAACATTATTAGCAGTCCTAAATGCTGTTCCAAGTGAGCATTTACCAGAGGGGATCAGTAGCCCCCATTCTGATGTAACAATTTACAAAACTTCAAAATTTCATTCAATTTCGCCCATTGATCCTTCACTTTTCTACATAAAAGTGCCTATGGAAAGAAAAGATTAGACAGGAGTATTCTATGGAAGATAAGGCTTATCTTGACCGAAAGTACTTCATTGATACGTCAGTATACAATTGTCCTTTTTGTAACCGAAACAACGTCAATTACAAACTTCTTAGTAAAGGCATTTTTGATTGGACCACAGAAAAAAATGTTATGTATACTTGGTTGAATGTTCATCATGTAGGAATATATCAATGCACTTATCTTATGAGGACATAGCAAGCTATTCCATGGGATACAAATCTTATATCTTTAATATAGAAGTGGATTTAGATTCCGTAATCTTCTACTCTGTCCCGACATCGTTTTTTGTTATTGATAGCAGGATACCTAAAATTATTCGAGAGTTAATTTCAGAAGCTGAGGGTTGTCTGAAGATGAATTTTATGACGGGTGCTTCTGCTTGTATGAGAAAGGCGATTTACGAACTTTTGGTTTTAGAAAAAGTTGCTGGCGAACATTACGAGGATAGAATCAAAGCACTAAAGGAAAAGTATCCTACATCGGACCCCGAACTTTTTGATATTGTAGGACAAATACAGCAAATGACTAGTGACAAGATACATGAACAATCATGGGAAGAGTGGGATTCAAAAAATCTACGGCTCATCATCGAGACATTGAGAACAATTCTTTATGATATCTATGTCACACCCTAAATAAAAGCTGAGCGTTCGAAGCTAATCAAGCAACTTAGAGAAAACGTCTCAAAGAAAGATGGCCGCTAAGGTTTTTCATTTCTCGGAATGATCCATGTCATATAGTCTGTACAAAATCTCTAAGAACGATTCTGTTTTCAGCCCGTTAATTTTTTCTGAGTAATCCTCCCAGAATCCACCTTTAGCTCATAATCATTATGATTCGCAATGGTTTTTTATTCAAAAATAGTTGGGAGAATCAATTTTAAGGGTATCCGATAATTCCCCTTCCAAAGAACCGTGAATACCAAATTCATCCGAAGATAATCAAAGGGGTGCAATTGTAATAAAAACGATTTCCCACCAATCGGTTATCCCTTACAGGGACAAGTTACTACGCGACAGCATCCATTCAAATTATTGACTCCTCCTGAATTTTCGGATTGGATATTAACTATATCCACCAAAAGAAAGGAGCACCCATGGAACTGAAATTTTTCGCCGACCAGATGGCAGCCCACGCCGGGACCATCCACAGCCTGACCCTTGGCATTTCCGACGATCAGGCGCGCTGGAAACCGGACCCGCAGGCCTGGTCCATCCTGGAAGTGATCAACTACCTGTACGACGAGGAATGCGCCGATTTCCGCGTTCGTCTTGACATCATCCTGCACACCCCGGCCCAGCCTTGGCCGCCAATCAACCCGGGTGGCTGGGTGACAGAGCGGCTTTACAACCAGCGAGATTTGGCGCAATCCATGGATAATTTCCAGAAAGAGCGCCGGAAATCGCTGGCCTGATCAATATCTCATCGACATTCCAGCCTGTTTTTGCTATAAAGCCGGTTGGCCAGAAACCATCTTGAACGTCCGAATTTATTAAGGTTATCGCGAAATTGGAGGCAAAATGGGAAAAACTATGCTAAACCGGGAGAAGTTTCGTTCAAACGATTGCCTGTTTCAAATGAAAATAATGGGAGTAGTGTTCAGACGTGGAATCCAAGTTCAAAGCAAATAGTGTTAGAATAAATGTGAAGAGTTGGTTGGTACCTGGGATCGTTGTCGCTCACCCATGGGTGGAGTATAGTTAATGATCGAGCGCGGTGGCAGGTGCTGACCAAGAGCCTAACGGAAATCCTTCGCAGCACGGAAGGCGATAACCGTACATCCAAATTAGAACATAGCCACGTAGTTTTCGAATTTCTTTCCCCATGGATCAATAACCGACGGATGCGAACCATCCAAGAATGAGTACGTTGAAGATGCCATCCATTAGTATGCAAGTCCTGAAGCATTTCTTCACGCTTTCCAGCGAAGCTCTGTTCATCCAATTTAGTACCTTTCAAGTGACATTCTATTTTTTTGTGAAAAGATTTTTCACCTACCGTCGTGCCCTGCCATGAAAATAGTTATCGGAGTCCGAAGTCTCCAGACTTCGGACTCCGGTGGAAGGTTTTCATCCTTCGGGGTGAACTCCGTTCATGAAACCTTTGTGGTGAAATCATTCCTCTTCCGGCTCGTCCGGGTTAGGAGAAGACAAAAATGAAAGAAAACAAAGCGCCAACCGCAGCGACTCCAGCAGCCAAGACAGCACCAGCGGCATCTCCAGCCGTTTCACCTGCCCTAGAACCAGAACAGACATTCCTCGAAGAAATTTGGCAGCTTGCGGCGGTGGACGTCAAGAATGGCAAAATCGTCAGGCGGAGACCATGGCATGATGATATAACAGGTATCCAACCCTTCACGTGCACCATTAAAGGCAAGACCTGGACTGCGCCCACAAAATCGCCTCTGGCTCCGTATGCCCTGGCTTACAAGAAGCGTGTTTATTCGCCCAACCGGATTCTATATCCCCTGCAGAGAGTGGACTGGGAACCGGGCGGCGACCCAGCGAAAACAAACACCCAAAACCGTGGCGCCAGCAAGTATAAAAAAATATCGTGGGACGAGGCCACGGACATCATCGGCAAAGAGATCACGAGACTCTGCGAGAAATACGGACCTTCGGCGATCACCGCCATCCAGTCTCCGCATGGGGAAAAAGGGATGGTCCACAAGGACCATGGAATAAACAACGCGTTCCTGGGCTACTACTGTTATTCGAAATATGGGCAATTCCACACCGAGCGGGCAGGTTCCCCCGCCAGCTGGGAAGGCTCCGCGTGGGGCGCAAAACATGTATGGGGTTTTGAAGTGTTCGGCCAGGAGACGGGCCAGACCATGAAGGATACGCTCGAAAACTGTCAACTGATGCTGCATTGGGGAAGCGATGGTGGGGCAAAGAATTGGAACTCCCCGCGCGGGCATATCGGTGACATGTTGTTGTACTATTCGAGCGAATTGGGTATAGAGCATGTATACATCTGCCCTGACGTAAATTCCGAGGCCCAGGCTCATATGGACAAATGGATCCCGGTGCTACCCGGCACAGATCCCGCCCTGCAGCTGGCGATCGCCTATACGTGGATCAAGGAAGATACGTATGATAAAGCCTATCTGGCAACACACTCAGCCGGCTTCGATAAGTTCAAGTCGTATGTGATGGGCGAAGAGGATGGAGTGCCCAAGACGCCGGCATGGGCTTCCCCTTTGTGCAAGGTTCCGGAATGGACGATAAAAGCCCTGGCCAGGAACTTTGCGAAAAACAGAACGTCCATATGCCACAAGATGGATGGAGGCGGCCTGAAGAGGGCGCCCTACTGCCATGAGGCGGCGCGGCTCGAAGCCTACCTGTTGGCCATGCAAGGGTGGGGTAGGCCAGGGGTTCACCAACTCAAAGGAATACCTCTGCCCACCTCGGTGAATCCGCCGCGATTCGCGAGAGGGGTAGAGCCATCCATGGATGCGCAACCCGCACTACTGACCAAGGCTCTGAATGGAAGAGTGCTGAGGGAGTGGGACACGGACAGACCGTTCATTCCTATCAACGAAATAACCAAGGCAATCCAAAATCCACCTGTTGAATGGTACGGTGGTGGGGTTATGACTCGGACGGAAACTCAATTCGTCAAGCGGACCTATCCTTTTCCAGGTAAGTCCGAGGTACATATGCTGTGGTCGGATGGCCCCGGCTTTATCATCGGTGCTGGTATGGATGGGAACTCCACCTGGAAAGCCTTGCAAAACCCTAAGGTGGAATTCATTCTCGTTCAACACCCGTGGATGGATTCAGGGACGAATATCGCAGATATCATCCTGCCCATCAACACTAAACATGAGAAGTACGATTTTACTGCCAATTCCGCGGAACTTGACGGCATTTACCTGGAGGGTAAGGCCATCGAACCCATTGGGCAATCCAAGAGCGATTATGAAGCTGTCTGTGAGATAGCGAAGAAGTTGAATTTTTACGATGAGTGGACCCGGGGCAAGAGCATTGAGGATTGGGTCAAAGAGGGTTTTAACAAATCGGGCTGGACGAATCTCGTCAGTTGGGAGGTTTTCTCAAAGCAGGGATACTTCTGCCAGCCGATCGATCCCAACTGGCAGGATGCCAAACCTACGTCCGAGGCGTTCTACAACGATCCGGAGAAGAACCCGTTACAGACGCCAACGGGCAAGATCGAGTTCTACTCTGAGAGGTTGGCCGAGAAATTCCCCAACGACAAAGAGAGGGGGCCGGTAGCCCATTATGTGATCGGCGGTCCCGCCTCCGAAGGTTGGACCCACGATGAGTCGCTCCAGGGCGAGAGAGCCAAGAAATATCCTTTGCTCGTGATGTCGAGTAACAGAACCTGGGGAGAGCACCAGCAGTGTACCGATATCCCATGGGTAAGGGAAATAAGCAAAGTCCCAGGTCCGGACGGTTACTGGTACGAGCCAGTCAAGATACACCCCAGCGATGCGGCGAAGCGGGGCATCGAGCAAGGCGATATCGTCAAGTTGTTCAACGAAAGAGGCATCATCCTTGGGGTGGCGATACTGACTGAAAAAATAATTCCAGGAGCGGTCGCCATGGAAAAGGGCGGAGGGATTGACTTTATCGCTGTAGCGGAGATCAATCGGGGAGGCACCAACAATTTGATCGCCCCACACATGGGCGTTTCCAAGAACGCCATGGGTCTGGCGGTAACGAGCTATCTGGCTGAGGTTGCCAGGGTCACCGCGAATGAGATGGAGGCCTGGCGGAAGCAATACCCCGATGCATTTGCCAGGAACTATGACCCGGCCTATGGTCCGCTCTTCACAGGCTGGGTTGTCAGCAGCTCCGACGATTAAGCCCCCGATAGCACGAGGAGATCCAAAATGAAAGTCTTTGTCATCGATATCGCGAAGTGCAACGGGTGTTATGGCTGCCAGATTGCTTGCAAGGATGAGCATTGCGGTAACGACTGGATGCCTTATGCCAGACCGCAGCCGGACACGGGACAGTTCTGGAGCAAGGTAACAGAATATACCCGGGGCACCATTCCCCAGGTCAGGTGCTCATTCGTCCCTGAGCTGTGCATGCACTGCGCGGATGCCCCCTGCATCAAGGTCTGCCCCACCCATGCCATTCGTCAGAGGGAGGATGGATTGGTCCTCATTGACCCGGCGAAATGCGGTGGACACCGGCTGTGTATGGATGCCTGCCCTTACGGTGCGATCTACTTTAACGAAACGCTCAACATAGCCCAAAAGTGCACTGGCTGCGCTCACCTGCTGGACCGAGGTTGGCCGATCAAGGAACCCAGGTGCGTGGACGCTTGTATTCTGGGAGCCATGATGTTCGGCGAGGAAGAGGACTTTAAAGACCTGATCGCCAAGGCTGAGATACTCCATCCCGAGTATGGCCTCAAACCGAGGGTATACTATCTCAACCTGCCCAAGAGGTTTATTGCCGGAACGGTCTATGATCCGGTTACCAAGGAAGTGGTCATCGGCGCCAACTGCACCCTGAGCGGTGATGACACCGCCAGCGCGATCACAAACGACTGGGGCGACTTTTGGTTAGATGGCCTGAAGGTAGGCACTTTCTCGCTGAAGATAGAGGCAGCTGGCAAGACCAAGATAATAGCCGATATCAACACAGCGAAGGATGTGAGCCTGGGGGACATCCCATTGGTGTAGAGGGTCTAAATTCGCTGGCTACTGCCGGGTATGACGAATAGGCCAGACAGGAGAGTTGATGGACTACGATGTCCTATTGATACATCCACCAGCGATTTATGACTTCCGGGAGAAAGCCATATTCTACGGGCCGATCGCATTGACGGTGAGTGAGAGCACCAGCCAGTTCATGACACCACCCATCGGAATGCTCAGCATCGCCGATTACCTTGATCGAAACGGATACAAGGTGCTCGTGGATAACATCGATGAGCGCATGATCACCAGCGAAAGTTTTAACGTTGAGACGCATATCGCCAATCTCTCAGCCAGAATATATGCGATCGGGTTGCATTGGTGCGTTCACTCTCAGGGAGCAATCGAAATCGCCAGGTTGTGCAAAAAGCTGCATCCGGAAGCCTTCATAGTCCTTGGAGGACTTACTTCCACTATTTTTGATGAGGAGATCGTTTGCAAATACGAATTCGTAGATGCTGTCATCCGAGGCGAGGCCGAGAAGCCGTTCTTGTTGCTCTTAAGGGCGCTCGAAGCACATCAGGAACTGGAAGGAGTGCCGAACCTAACTTTCCGAAATGACAGAGGGGAAATTGAGCGTATGCCGTTAATGGAGCCCAGCGCCGATCTGGATGAATTCGAGTTTACTCGTTTGGATCTACTGGAACCGAAAGGAGCACTCTTCGGCCCGGGTTTGCCGCCTCATTGGTCTATACCCGTTTGTCGTGGTTGCTCGCATAATTGTGTTGGGTGCGGGGGTTCGGCATACAGTTATAGAACCTACTTTGGAAGGGAAAAACCGGCTTT
>JBEKEB010000118.1:0-11767 GCA_050014055.1 Anaerolineales bacterium
GGTCTGAAGAGCATTAGCAAACGGTATCAAGAACTGCGCTTTGCTTGATGAACCGCCGTATGCGGACCCGCATGTACGGTGGTGTGAGAGGAGGCGGTTAGCCGCCGCCTCCTACTCGATTACGAACTTCATCGTCATTTACGTCGGTCAGAAACTCTGTCGCTCGAAATGCTGCCACAAAGCGAGATCCAGTTTGTATTTATCGGTGTTCTGGTGATAAGAAAATAAGCTTTGGCGATTTCTACCTTCGCCAAGATGCCACCGTGGATACATCCATAATCGTTTCCAACAACCCTGGCCAGTTTCGGATCCAGCCTTCCGGTAGAAGAAGCTTCTAAGTCAATTGAGTATAGTCAACAGTATTTGAGGCGATTACTATTCTGCTTGACTTGTTTCTTACAGGTACCTGTTCTTCCGGGCATGCGCTAAGACCTCATTCAATTGTTCCAGGTTCGCATTCGAAGGGTGCTCTTCCCAGGAGCGGATGGCTGTTTCCAGAGCCTTCTCAAGCACATCCGGTAACCTTTGTTTTGCCGGATCCAATAAAGCCCTGGCATAGCCGATCGCCTGGTCAGGTTGTCGGTTTGCAACCGCCACAGCCATCAACGGCAATAAAGCCGTCCATTCAAAAGCACAACTAGCGTGACCCGCTGGTATTTTTCCCCATTGATCCAGGGCAGCCAAGCCTTTCGCTTGCGTATCTGCGAGGTCACCCCGACACCAGGCTGCCCAAGACAGGTTCGCCCGGGCCGTACCGATATATTCAGGCATTCCCGCACTCTTGGCAGTCTCTTCACTCTGAACAGCGATTCGTTGTACCTGCTCAACTTGGCCACGCATCCGCCAGCAAACCGTCAGATAGGTCTGGCAGCGCGATTCCACGCTTATATCCCCAATCTGCTTGGCCAGTTTGAGTGCAGTCTGCATCTGCTGTTCGGCCGGGTCCAGGTCACCATGCCAAAGAAAAATAAACCCTTGCAAAAAATAAGCAAAAGCCAGATCGCTGGGGTTATTTACTTCCTGCTGGACGGCAAGATAAGCCTGCATATTCGCCAGGATTTCTTCGGAGATCCTGTAGCGTTCCAGGCGGATATTCGCCATGACCAGCCCCCGGTAAAAACCTGCCTTTTGAACCGGAGATCCATAACGCTCCAGAATCGGTCGGACTCGAACCGCTAATCGATTGATTTCCAGAGGCTGATTTTCCCAATAATAAAGCAGCATCCGATCCGTTTGAATTTGGGTCCACTCCTGCCACCAATTCACCTCGGCCTCATCTTGATCCGGGCCCAAGGTAATTTCTGCATCTTGATAGGCCTGCATAGCCTCATCCCAATTATGCTGCAACACCCAGTTATTTCCAATTTTACGTTGGAAGCGAGCGGTCAGGAGAATATCTTTGGCTTCAGTGCAGTCCAAACCGGCTTGGTAAGCCAGTTGGGCCTTTTTCTGCTGCCCTATCAGGTGGTGGACATCGCCCAGGCTTTCGTAAAGTTTCCACCTTTTCGGAAGCAATTCTATCCGCTGTGGATCTTCCTCAGGGACCTGGTTGATAATCTCGATGGCAGAGTTATATAACTCGATCGCTTCCCGGTTGGCAAACTTTGACCGGGCGACATCAGCTGCTACCTCCAGGTAAAAAAGCGCTTTAACTGGTACACCTCCTTTCATATAATGAAAACCGAGCGTGGCTGCCAGGTCTTCTAGGCGGTCCGGATAGGATTTTTCCAGCGTCTCAGCTACAAGACAGTGCAGTGTGCGCCGATCTGATTTGAGCATGGCGGCATAAGTCGCCTCATGGATGATGGCATGATAGAATAAATACCGGAGTTCCGGGCGTTCCATGGTCATCCGTATCAGGCTGGCATACTCGAGGGTATGCAGATGAGTGATCATCTTTTCCTGGCCGGGTGTCGGGCTGCTTGAATATACCTGTTCAAGGATCTTCACGATGAACTCCCGCCCGATGACAGATGCAATCCGTAAGACATATTTAGGCTCGTCAGCCAGGCGGTCGATCCGGGCCAGAACCAAACGTGTAAGGTTGTCCGGTATTTCCAGGGCGTCTAGCTCTGAACTCGTGACCCAACCTGCCTCCTTACGGACCAATGCCCCGCATTCAACTAAAGTTCGGATCACTTCCTCTACAAATAATGGATTGCCCTCTGCCTTTTCCAATACCAGACTCCTGACCTCTTCCGAAAAATCGCGGTTCTCGAGCAGGTCGGAAACCATTTGGCTGGCGGCTGTTTCATTCAATGGTTGTAGGTATATCTCTGCCAAGCCAGCTCCGATTGTTGCCTTTGCAGCGACTATCAGCTGCCAGCCCGGCGCGTCTTGCTCATACCGGGAGGTGAAACAAAAAAACACCGGCGCTTCCAGGGTGAGCGGAAGCAAGTGGGTCAGGATTTCAGTTGAAGAAGGATCTGCCCAATGCAGGTCTTCGCAAAAGATAATCAGCGGTTTCCGGGCAGCCAGCGCCTGGAACAGTCTTCTCAAAGCATTTACATATTCAGCCCGGAGTGAGACAGGGTCCAACCTCTGGATTTGTGCCAGGGCCTCTTGTTCGAGCTTCAGCGAAAGGAGATGCCCAAGCGCCTCATAAACATCCAGCCCGCCTTCTTGATATAGGTTTTTTATCAATACTTGCAAGGCTTGGCGGGTATCAGCCTCGCTGGCTGATGCCGAAACCCCCAGGAGGGAACGCAGGAGATCAATCACCAGATGGTACGCGTTACCCTGCCCAATGGATAGGCAATGACCTTCCACCCAGTGCAGGTTATTTTCCGCGTTCTCAAAACTGGACTTCCATTCCATGATCAGGCGGGTTTTGCCCACCCCGGGTTCTCCGACGATTAGCACGGCTCGCCCAATACCTGCCTCGACTGACGCGGTCAATTCCTGTAGATTGGCAAGCTCAACTTCCCGCCCAACCATTGGGTTTGAGTCCGCATGAATGGCGTACTTTCCCGATTCCTCGCTCTTGATCCCCTCGACCTGGTAGATATGAACCGGTTCCTTCTTACCTTTGACAGATACCATTCCCAGGTCGTTGCAATCAATCGAATCGGAAATACTATGGTAGGTTTTTTCTGAGATCAGGATCCTGCCCGGGGATGCCAGGGATTGCAGCCGGGCTGCCAGGTTGACCGCGTCGCCGACTGCCAGATATTCCATGTGCAGGTCATTCCCAATATTACCAACCACAACCAGCCCGTTATGGATCCCCAATCGGATCTGGAAATTGGGCACTTTTAGTTTGATCTTCTGCCGGTAAAGCAGCATGGCTTGTTGGATTTCCAGCCCGGCCCGCACGGCCCGTAGCGGGTCATCTTCGTGGATGATCGGTGCTCCAAAAAAGGCCAGAACCCCATCTCCGAGCAATTGGGCTATCGTGCCTTCATACCGGTAGACGGATTCACTCACCAGTTGGTGTGCGCCGGTTACGATCTCTCGCCATTCTTCCGGGTCAAGCGCTTCGGCCAGAGAGGTGGAACCGACAATATCAGTAAAGAGGATCGCGACCGGCTTGCGCTCCCCTTCCATCCGGGCCTGGGCGACCCGGATTTTATGCTGGAGAGCTTGCGGCAACGCCTGCTGCAGGCTTGCCAAACGATCCTCATGGGCTGGTAAAGATTCGAGAGACAGGCTGCTGCCGCATTGATTGCAAAATTTTGCCTCAGGAGAATTCGAGTTTCCACACTGAGGGCAAGGACGGGTCAGCGGCTGCCCGCAATTTTGGCAGAATTTCGCACCAGGAGCATTTACTGTAGTGCATGATGCACATTGTATATCCGCTTTATTAGGCGTCATACCATCTCCAATTAGCCCACCATTGTATATCTGATCTCATTCAATCCATCAATGCTGCGATTGTGTTATTGGTATCAGCTAATCGCTCTGCCATCAGGCAGGCAATCCATTTGTGGAAAGCCGCTGCAAGTTCCGGATCCTCAGATTCCATTTTCCGAATCGCTTCAGCAGATAGACGGTAAAGTGTACATGGTTGAACCGTGGTCACGGAGGCGGTACGCTCTTTCCGCAGATACAGGCCTGTTTCACCGATGGTAGTGCCGCCGGTCATCTTTCTCAACCGGATGTTCCTCCCATCGGGAAGTTCCAATACAGTTGTGATCAGGCCAGATTCAATAAAGTAAAGACAGTCCGACGAATCCCCTTGGTGGATGATAGATCTGCCAGAATCGACTTGTTCTTTTTCAACATAACCTAAAAATCTTTCCACATCTGCCTGGTTTGTAAATATCTGCTCGAGTTGTTTCTCCAAGGAGGCGGGGATTTCACAAACATCATAGCCTTTTTCTATAAGGATTTGATCCTCACACCATTCAAGGCCATTGTCCAAGGTCGGAAAGAATTGTGTATGGCCCGTACTACTAAAAATAAGCCCGGCTTGTTCGAGTTGGTACTGCATTTGCGAAGTAAGGTGAGTGAAAATGAGCTGTATATTCTTTGTTTCGGTTAACTGGTTCATTCTGACAAAACTGGACGAAGCAGAAGAATCCAGATCTGGAACCCGCGTAAAATCTAGAACGAGAAATCGCAAGGGTGCCAGATCGGAGTTCATGATTTGGCTGCGTATCTCATTGAGCAGGCTTTGGGCAGTTCCGAAGAAGATATAACCCTGAAGTTGGTATATCTTTAGTTGTTCAGCCATTGAGCTAAGCAATTGACGCTGAGCTACAGATCGGTCAACCGTGCTATGGAAGTTGGCGCCTGTGAGGCTGTGGCGAATAACATTGATCCGACTATAGTTAATGACAAATAGAATCATGGAGATCGCAATGCCGGCTGCTACACCTTCCAGAAACCCGGCGAAACCGATAATTGCTAAAATCAGGATAACGAGACCATAATCGATGCGAGGCAATCGAAACCAGGCGTCATAGACCCATTCGACCAGAAATGATAAGCCCAGGAAAAAAAGCAAACCGCCTAGAACCACTTTTGGAAAATAAGATAGGAGACTGGCGCCAAAAAATAGCATTCCTCCACAGAAAACCGCGACCGTGAGGCCGACCAGGCGGCTTCTTCCCCCAATTCGATGGGCAAGGGTGGATAAGCTGAGTGCGTGGTAACCCACCGGAGAGCCGCCCAGACCCGCAAGAAGATTGGCAATCCCCGCGACCTTAAGCTCCCGGTTCAGGTCGATATCCTGCCTGATCGCCAGTTCCAGCGCGGTGGTATTGAGTAATAGGGCAATCGCGCTGATGAAGGCAATCGTTCCGATCTTGTCCATCTGCCCGAAAATCACCTTCCAATTTACTAGGGCAAGAACACCGGGATTTAGTGGTTGCCACAACCCCTCCTGGGAAAATGGTCCGAGCAGCCAACCTTGTGCGCTCGCCTCGGCGATGGATGTATGCGCAGACAGCATAACACTATAAAAAAGAACAATCGACCCCACAATTAGAAGGGGCATGATAAAAAATGAATTGTTTCGCCGGAGAATGAGGAACATCAGGATAGCCAGGATTGCACCTGGTATCCACTGGACCAGCACTCTCGTGTCAAACAAGTAGCCGAGATGGGTAAGACCTAAAGGAGTGCCTGCCATGACACTTATTGCTCCCTGTACCAGCAGCCATCCCGTACCGGCAAGAAAACCACCAACAACCGGGTAAGGTATGAAGCGCATCAGCCTGCCGAGCTTGAACCACCCAAATGCCAACAAAATAGCTCCTGTAATGCATGTTGTCATTGCAATCGCTGCAACGACGGTATAAAAAGTTTGATTTTCCATCTGTGTGACACCCATGTTGGTCACTATAGCGGCGGCGACCAGCGCAAGAATCGACGCCGGGCTATCCTGGGGGATGGCAATTGTCCCTTTAAAGGAACTGAAAAGAGCAACCACAGTACTGATGATGACCGCCCCAAAGAGAGTCAGGCCGATCCCTCTGTTTACCTGGCCGGCCAGTGGACCGGAAAAGATTAAAGCAGCGAAGGAAATCTCAAAGCTGATATCGATCATTCCGCTGACGAACCCTGCCGCCACGCTGGGTATGACCTGCTTGAATGCAATCCGACCCGCCATAGATGCCAGCAAGCCATCCAGGAGCCCCTTCGGATTTTTCCATGAGATATTTTTCATAAATCTCACTCCTAATCCATGATTGCTCTTTTTATTGAGAAGCTAGATTTTCACCATTTCCAGTTGGTCTTCCTTCAGAATATCCGGCATCGTTCAGAAACGGGCCTCCCCCTTGATAAAGGCGAAAGATCATTGTCAGTGGACCGGTAGTCTGCCCGGCTAATTGGTCAAGGAAGGATCGGTCAGATGCGCCTTTCTGGATTTGTGGATCATCTTTAATTAGTTCCATAATACCGACCACCCACATCTGTTTGAATCATTTATCCAAAACAATTCTATTTTTGCATTAACAGAGCGACGGCTTTAGCCAGGTAGGGATCATCCGCTACGGTGTACTGGTCCCCGCGGCCATTTACGAGTACATCGGGGACAACCCCGGTCTTTTTCCAGTAATCGGGTGTTTTGCCGACCGGTTGGAAGACTTCATTGGCGATACAAAGAGTCGAACCATCTACATAATCATTGCAGAAATTATTATATACTTCACCATCGGCAGTCTGGCCGACGATGAGAGCACGGCCATTTACCTGGAGGACGCCGGTTATCAATGGTATGCTGCCTGAGCTCAGGTCTTGAATCACGACGAGAGGGAGTTTCTGTGAACCGGAGATATCGGATTGGCTGGCAGTATACACAAGCGGAGTCGAATCCCCACGCGGGGCGATAAAGCTGCCCAAATTGCCGCTGGTAAACAAGCCTACCAGGGATTGGAGGTTATTCAAATCATAATCACTACTACCATTACTCTGACGGAGATCGATGATGAGCCCCTGCAAAGGGCTGCTGAGACTCATTTGCTTGAGCGCTTCCACCGTTTGGGCAACCGTATCACTATTGTTAATATCAAACCATCGGATATAACCAATGGCCGTCCCAGTCACCCGGCAGTAATCTACCACCGAAGTGAGGTCGATGGCGCGGCGAACCACCTTCACATCTCTGGGAACCTGACCGGGCGTCTGCACGGTGATCGTTACCGACGATCCTTCCGGACCGCGGGTGCGAGGTGCGCCGTTTTCATCTAGAAACGGACCGCCATCCACCTTGAGGAGGGCATCGTGGTTCTTTAGACCAGCCTGTCCAGCCGGGCTTCCGGAATATACCCAGGTTAAAACATAGGTGTCCTCTCCATTTTCGGTGAAAGTGTAAAAGGAGGCGCCTATACCGACAAAATTACTGACCGGAGCCGGTGTGGGGGTTGGCTGGCCGACAGGACTCACATAAGAGGACTCGCCATCACCCAGCTCGCTTACCATCTGTTGCATGGCCTGGGGAAAATCGGCCTGCTTCAGCCCGTTCTGGATCAGGAGCTTGTATTTCGCCTGGAGGGAATTCCAATCCACGCCGTTATACTCCGGCGAAAAGTAATGCTCAGTGATATCTTTGACAATTTGATTAAATATCAGCATTTGATAGGCAATTATCTTTGCATCCGGTGGAGTTTTAGTGAACGTCAGCGGTGCCAGACTTGGACTGACGGCGGGTTGGGGGCTGTCAAGGGGAATTTGCGCTGGCCGGGATTGCCCAGGCAGATAATCGCAGGTGCGCACGCCGCTGGAATTCAGCGTGGCCATCGGAGATGAACCCTTCGCAGAGCAGGCTGCCAGGAAGAACAGAAGACTCAAAGAGAAGAACCAGAACCGTTTCATACTTGCTCCTAAGTGGTCGTCAATCTCTGTGCCGGTTCATCGGGAATTGCTATTGGCGAAGATAGGCGGTGTTGGGCGGGTCGAGCAGCAATCCTGCAGGGTGCCTGGCCCGCCCAAACCTCCATTTTGCCTCTCACCCCAGTGATTTCCAAGGAGCCTGTGCGCTCCCGGCCTGCCCTGCGGTGAATTATTATGTTGGCTTCATGTCGGAAGGATCATCGACGAAGCGCCCATCAGGCCGTTGCGATCACTTGCTCGATGTGCTCTTTGACAGGTGTGAGCCGGAATCCAAAGTTTTTCTGGATCGCGCGCATTTCGATCGGGTCACCGGCTGCATAGCAGGCCATCAGGCCGATGAAGGATTTCTGCATGGGATCCGTCGCGCCGTCATACTGGGCCTGCAAGGCTTCGGGCGAGACGTACGTTACCTCGAAGGTCTTGCCCTTGGCTTTCTCGAAGAGTTTGATCACCTGGTGCGGGCTGATGGATTGCGGACCGCCCAATTCCAGCACCTTGTTGCGGACAGCCGGGTTGGTCAGGCTTTCGACCGCGAACTGGGCCACATCCTTGATCGTGATCCAGGCGATCGGCTGGTCACCGGTTCCGTAAATGGTCGCCTTGGCATTGGCGGCGTCAAAACCGACCGCCGGGGTCAGCCAGACTTCCATGAACATGCTCGGGCGCAGGATGGTATAGACCAGCCCACTTTCCTTCAGGTGCTGCTCCACCGCCCGCTTGGCATTACGCAGCGGGAAATCCCGGTCGAGATTGCCGGAGAAGGAAGTGTAGATGAATTGCTTTACACCGTTCGTTTTGGCGGCATCGATCAGGTTGTTTACCCCCTCTAAGTCAACCGATTGGATGTCGTTTGCTCCTGGCAGGTAGCAGAACGGCATGGCGGAGACAGTGCAGATAACTGCGCTGGCACCCTGGCAGGCCGCTTTGAGCGAAGCCGGATCGCACAGGGTTCCTTTGACAATCTTTGCTCCCTGGTCCCTGAGCCGTTCGACCTTGGCCGGGTCCGAAGTTTCCCGCACCAAAGCGCGGAAGGGCATCCCTTTGGATGCCAGCAGCCGGCAGACCTCACTGCCGACCATTCCAGTTGCACCAACAACGAGTAACATATTAGCCTCCTGTCATAAGGATTGGTTCCCGCCTGACGACGGGAAGAAGAATTGAAATATTGATAGGATACTCATTTCCACCTATGCTGTCTCCACCCTCTTGGGATGGATTTTTGGAGGGATAATTGGCAAGTCAGGATTTAATTACAGGTTTATAATCTGCTGGGATATCCGGGCATATATTGATCATGTCTCTCAAACAAGGTTGGTGGCATGACCGGAAAAAAGGCACATATTTCTGCTGCAAGCACAGGGCCATCCATGGGCGGTTTGTCTATTAACCAACCAACTCCCCTGGTGGAACCTCTGACCCGCCGGGAACGCGAAATCCTGGCACACCTGGCCGGCGACCTCTACAGCCACGAGATTGCCGAGGCCCTGACCCTTTCTCCCAATTCGATCAAATGGTACACCCGCCAGATCTATGCCAAGCTGGGGGTCAATAGCCGCAAAGCAGCCATACGGCGCGCCCGGGAACTAGGCCTGCTGGAAACCAAAACCAGCCAGGGCTTCCAGCCGCATGCCCTCCCGGCTTCCCTGACACCCTTCGTGGGCCGGCAGGTCGAGCTGGAACAGGTCCGGCAGTTACTGGCAGATCCAGTCTACCGTCTGCTCACCCTGACGGGGGCGGGCGGGGTGGGCAAGACCCGCCTGGCTTTGCAGGCGGCCGGCGAAATGCAATCCAGCTACCCACAGGGCGCCTGGCTGGTGGAACTGGCCTCGCTTTCCGACCCGGAACTGGTCCCGCAAACGGTGGCGGCCGCCTTCGACCTGCACTCAGAACGTGACCTGCCCATTCTCACCGTACTGGTGGATACCCTTCGAAGTAGGAACTTGTTGCTGGTTCTGGATAACTGCGAGCATCTGGTGGCCGCCTGCGGATCCCTTGCCAACACCTTACTGCGGGGTTGTCCTGACCTGCACATCCTGGCCACCAGCCGCGAAGCCCTCGGAATCGAGGCCGAGCGTACCTATTTCGTTCCGTCTCTTTCCTTTCCCGGACCTGGTGAAAAGATCGCCGTGGAAGAACTTACTAAGTATGCCGCCGTGGACTTGTTCACCCGCCGGGCCCAGGTAGCTTTGCCCGATTTCGAGCTGGACGAGGCAAACGCCGCAGCCGTTACAGGCATCTGCCGACACCTGGATGGCATCCCCCTGGCGCTCGAGTTGGCCGCTGCCCGTCTGCGGGTCATGGATGTAGAACAGATCGCTTCCCAGTTGGAGGACCGCTTCCACCTTTTGAGCGGCGGTGATCGCACTTCACCTCCCCGTTTGCAGACCATGCACGCCTCCATTGACTGGAGCTACCAGTTGCTCACATACGGAGAAAAGAATCTGCTCAGACGGCTGTCTGTCTTTGCGGGCGGTTGGAGCCTGGCGGCTGCCAGAGCCGTCTGCGCGGACGAGTCGCTTCCTGAAGCCAGTATTCCGGACCTGCTGGGCGGGCTGGTCAACAAATCCCTCGTGCAGATGCAGCGCAGGAAGGGCAGGGAGCTGCGTTACCGCATGTTGGAGACCCTCCGGCAGTATGGGCAGGAGAAACTGCTGGAGGCAGGCGAGCTGAGCTCAACCCGCGGCCGGCAACTGGCACATTTCGTTTCCCTGGCTGGGCAAGCCGCGGCGGGCCTGGAGGGTGCAAATGCGGTGCTATGGTTGAAGCAGCTGGATGATGAGCTTGACAACCTGCGCCTGGCCCTGGAATGGGCCCTGGCAAATAACGTGGAAGCCGGTCTGAACCTGGTCTGTCCGATCAGGAGATTCTGGTTTCTGCGAGGGCGCACACGCGAACATTGCGATTGGATCACCCGCTTGCTCGACCGGCTTGCAGAACCGGTTCCTCCCCTCTTACGTGCGCGCACGTTGGGAATTAAAGCCTCCGACCTGCGTTACCTGGGAGAGCTCGACCAGGCGCGCGCCTGTGCGGAATTGAGTCTGACTTTCTGCCGCGAATTAGGGGACCGGCAATGTGAAGCATTCTGTCTGGATACACTCGCAAACCTCCAAAAAGATAATTTCTCGATACAAAGGCTTTTGGAACAAAGCCTGGCCTTGTATCGGGAGCTGGGTGACAAAGCTGGTCAGGCGGAGATTCTGAGCGAAATGGTCGATAGTTTTGATTGCAGTTCCGAACGCGGCCGGCTCTTCGCGGAAGAAAGCCTGGCTCTTTACCGGCAGATGGGCGATCCAATCACCGTTTCCGCACAATTGGTAAACCTGGCAAATACGCTTATTCAAAGTGAAGATTATGCCACCGCTCGAAAATTGGTCGAAGAAGCCTTGCCAATGCAACAACAATTGGGACTCAAATTCGATATTATCTCCACCT
Source organism: Anaerolineales bacterium (assembly GCA_050014055.1). Lineage (GTDB taxonomy): Bacteria > Chloroflexota > Anaerolineae > Anaerolineales > Villigracilaceae > UBA877. Next base: position 11,212 of record JBEKEB010000118.1, read on the forward strand.
TGACTACGGTTGGGCGGCTGGCGTTCTGGCAGGGCGATTGGCAGCAAGCGCGCGCCCGTTTCGAGGAAAGTATTGCATTGAGCAATGAGACCGGTGTCATTTTCCAGGGTTTTTGGACGCACGCAATGCTTGCCTATCTTTTTCTGAGGCAGGGCGAAACTGCTCTCGCACGTATCGAATTCGTGGATAGCCTTAACTTGTCTCGTAACATCGGGAGAATAGTTGGAAAGGTCTTTGTTCTCGAAGGGCTGGCAAGCCTGGCGCTGGCGGAAGGACGGTCGGAATGCGCCGCATCGCTCTTTGCCTGGGCTGACTCAATGCGCGCAACGATTGGCGCCCCTCGCCCTACGAACGAGCAGGCCGATGTTGAGCGTGATCTGGCTGCCATCCGCGCAAAAATGGACAAGTCGGCCATTCAAGCTGCCGAGGCTGCCGGCCGGGATATGACGCTCGAAGAAGCCGTCGCGTTTGCCCTGAAGGAGAAGATAGGGTGACCAGGTGAACCTGCCCGAAGGTTTTGTCCTTCTTTCTGTTCTTTTCTTTCATTTCCCCCTCA
>JBEKEB010000119.1:0-11746 GCA_050014055.1 Anaerolineales bacterium
TCCAAATAGCTTTGCCAGCCCTGCGCTCGGCTTAGTTCAACTCTGGATTATGTGGCGGCTGTTTACTCTACGACATAGGCGCTTTGCTGAATGCCGCGCCACATCAATCCTTAATACATTATGAAATTGTCTTGAAAACAATAATTGTTTCCTGCTGCGTTCGAGAAAATGACCTTCATGCAACCACTCTGCAATCTGATAAAATTCGAGCGAAAACGAGCGTAAAATTACCAAAAGAAAAGTTATTGACACGTATTCTCTTCGCGGTATAATACCGCCCGCGAAGAGAATATTGTTCACAGAACCTTAACGAAAAGGGAGAGCAACTGATTCGCGAGTTGCCTTTCCAAAAAACCGTAAAAACGTTCAAAAAGTAGTGCAACTGACTCGTCAAAAGGCGAGTCAGGCTCTACACTTTTGGCCGACTAGCTCAATGGTAGAGCAACTGACTCTTAATCAGTGGGTTCCGAGTTCGAGCCTCGGGTCGGTCACTAAAGGTTTTCCGCCTTCGTACCCAAAAGGGTATGGCAAGCCTCGGGTCGGTCACAGCAGCCTCCTTCACAGGTGGGCTTTTGTTTTCCGCCTATGTACCCAAAAGGGGTTGACAAGCCGCGGGTCAGGAAAAACGGCCTCCGGATGGGTCCTTTACTCGTCTTTCAGCAATTTATCCACATCCACATCATAATCACCCCATTTGCTTCCGCTGGCGGTGGCAAAGATCATCTGGTTGGTGATCTCCGACTGGTCGGCGGCTTTCTGGACGGCCGCGCGCCTCTTTACAGCGGCTTCCGAGGAAATTGTTCCAGCCCCGGCCTGCACCGCCTGGATGCGCACTTCTTTCAGGTCGCCCACCGGGTAAGGAATGTTCTCTCCGGCGTGCCGGCCCAGCAGAAACTGCCCCAGCGGCGTATTTTCATCCAACAGGCCGCTCTTGAAATCGGCCTGCTTGGCGGTAACGATGGTGAATTCGCGCGGCTCAACCTCTCCAGATAAGTCCACCAATTCCACCAGCACGCGGCAGTTCAGGCGGATCGGTTGGGGGGAAGCTTGGGTATCCATATCCACATCATACCAAAAAACCTGCCGCGCGTCCGGGTTATTCGGCAAACTCGGGACATTCCCTCCAGCCGTGTTGCCTGTCCCTATTCCAGCACTTGATCTGTCTATTGCATATAATCTTCTTCAATTGGATTGTTGAAGTGTGAAATGGTTTGCAGCAAAAATATGCAACCAGGAACCTATCCTTTTCTTTGTGGGCGTGTTAACATAGGTTGAGGAGCTTCCCTTCAGCCAGCCAGCCGCGGCTTTCAGCCCGGCAAAAAATCTTGTCATAAAAGGTGACCCCATGAAAAGAACACTGCAGCGTATTTTCGGACAGGGGATTTTTTATACCGGTTGGAAGAATGCCATTTTCAGCCTGCTGCTGGCAGTGGGCGTATACTTTACAAGCCTGATATATGACCTGCTGAACCATGGTCCGGCGGTGCTCAACCTGCACACCGCCCTCGATTCGGCCATCCCGGTGGTGCCGGTCTTTGTCGTCCCGTATAACTCCCTGCAACCCTACATCTATGCCACGCTGATCTTATTCCTGCTCCTGCGCACCAAGTATTTCCAGTCAGCCTGCCTGGCCATGATTACGGTCTGGTTCATCAGCTATGGTTTCTACTATTTCCTGCAAAGTGCAGTCGTCCGCCCGGAAGCAGAAATGGCAAAAGCAACAGATATCTTCTCAAAAATGGTTTCGCAAGTGTATGCCGGAGACAACCGATTCAATGATTTCCCCAGCCTGCACACCTCCCTTTCGACCATCCTGGCCATCCATTGGGTCAAGGTTAATAAGCCATTGGGAATTGTGCTGAGCATCTGGACGGCGCTGATCGTGGCTTCCACCCTGTTCGTAAAACAGCACTACATTGCCGATATGCTCTTTGGCCTGGCGCTGGCCTTTACCTTTTCGTGGCTGTATACCAAACTGATCGTCAGGAAGCCGGCCGCGGCCTAATTCACCTGCCTAAAGCTACAAAAACCGTCCCGAAGGTTTGCGCCGTTGTATCTGGTCGCTCGAAAAACCTTCGGGACGATGAGCGTGTGCTACCCATCCTGCCCAACAAATCAGCATGGTTCGCGAGACAAGCAGCAAACAGACTCTTAGCCGCTCGAAGATCGGCTCAGTTTTCTATAATTCGTGCGATAATATCAAGGAGTCTCGCTAATCCCTGCGCCTGGGCGAGACTGACCACTTGATTGCATATTCAGGTTGGAAATGGGGGCTTGAAAACATTATCGTCTCGTGATATTATTGTCGCGTGATCGAATCCTTCGCGTCCAGCGAGACCCAGAAAATCTTCCTTGGCAGTGTGTCCACGAAGCTGCCCAAAGAAATCCAACGCACTGCCCGTAGGAAATTGATCTATCTTGACGATGCCGAAGATCTGCAGGATTTATTCGCTCCTCCGGGCAATCGTCTTGAGAAATTGAAAGGAACCAAGTCTGGTCAATATAGTATCCGTATCAACGACCAATGGCGTATCTGTTTCGATTGGGTTGGCAATAAAGCCAGGAACGTCGAGATTGTTGATTATCATTCGTAGAGGTAGATAAACATGAACAAAACGCTTTCTCCCATTCATCCCGGTGAAGTTCTGCTTGAAGACTTCATGAAGCCACTAGGCCTGACTCAATACCGGCTGGCGCATGATATTGGCGTCACCCCTATTCGGATCAGTCAAATCGTTCATGGACAACGTGCAATTTCAGTCGACACTGCCATGCGGCTGGCGCGTTATTTTGGCACCAGCGCGGCGGTTTGGATGCACATGCAGGTCCGCTATGACCTGGAGGTCGCCCACGGTCAATTGAGCGACCGCATCAACCAGGAAGTGAAAGTCTTGCAGCAACCGGCAAGCCGTGTTTAATAATGTTGATATTTCAACGATGAAACAGTCCATTGTCCATATTGCCCTGGTTGTCAAAGACTACGATGAAGCCATCGCTTTTTATACCGAAAAACTTCATTTCACCCTGGTTGAGGATACCTACCAGCCGGAGCAGGATAAACGCTGGGTGGTGGTTTCTCCGCCTGGTTCGGTTGGAACAACCCTCCTGTTAGTCAGGGCCTCAAAACCGGAACAGGAACCTTTTATAGGTAACCAGACCGGTGGACGGGTATTTCTATTCCTCAACACGGATGACTTTTGGAGGGACTATAACGAGATGGTTTCCCGGGGCATTAAATTTGTCAGGCCTCCAAAAGCAGAAGCATATGGGCTGGTAGCCGTCTTTGAAGATCTATATGGAAATCGATGGGATTTATTACAGTTAAATGCCGATCATCCAATTTCCAGGCGGAATGCTTGATCGGTATTTTCATTTGGCGCTCCCAACACCAGCTACCAGCTAGCGGCTGCGCCGTTTGGGAACCGGCGTAATTTGCCAGGATTTGGCTGATAGCTGATCATGGAGAGTGTCCCGCCAGTCCGCTCCACCGGTAGCGCAAGCGGTTGGGCAAAGCCTCAAATCGGCCTGGATTTCTCATCACTGAGCGAGGTTTACATATGGAAGAAATGAGCGTGCTGGAACTGCAGGAAAAGATGACCTCGGGCGAGTTGACTGCACTGGGCCTCCTGGAAAGCTATCTCGAGCGCATCGACCATCTTGACCGGCATGGGCCTGCCATCCATGCCGTGCTCGAGCTCAATCCGGATGCCCCCGCCATTGCCGCAGCGCTCGATCAGGAACGCCAGGACGGCCGCATCCGCGGGCCGCTGCACGGAATTCCCATCCTCATCAAAGACAATATTGATACCCACGACCGCATGCAGACCACGGCCGGCTCGCTGGCGCTGGAAGGCAGCCTTGCCGCGCGCGACGCATTCCTCGTCAAACGACTACGTGCGACCGGGGCAGTCATCCTGGGCAAGACCAACCTGAGTGAATGGGCCAATTACCGCAGCAAGCACTCCGTCAGCGGATGGTCCAGCCGGGGCGGCTTGACGCGCAACCCGTATGCGCTGGATCGTTCCGCTTGCGGTTCGTCATCCGGCTCGGGCGCGGCGGTGGCAGCCAATCTGTGCGCCCTGGCGGTCGGCACGGAGACGGATGGTTCGATCATCTGTCCCTCCCAGACCAACGGCATCGTCGGGATTAAACCCACGCTGGGCCTTATTAGCCGCAGCGGCATCATCCCGATCGCGCACAGCCAGGATACGGCCGGGCCGATGGCGCGCAGCGTGGCCGATGCGGCCATCCTGCTGGGGGTGTTGGCGGGTGTGGATGGGCGCGATCCGGCCACCCGCTCAGGCCAGTCGCATGCCTTGAAAGACTACCGTCCGTTCCTCGATGAGAATGGACTCAAGGGTGCCCGCATCGGTGTGGCCCGTAAGATGGCCGGGACCGAGCCGCGTACACTAAAGGTTTTCGAGGCCTGCCTGGATGTGATGAAGCAGTTGGGCGCAGTTTTGATCGATCCCGTGGAGGTGCCTAATTTCAATAAATTTGCCAAAACGGAAAGGGCAGTACTGCATTATGAGTTCAAGGCGGATTTGAACAGCTACCTGGTTTGGCACACGCCGCAGACGCACGTGCGTACGCTGGCAGATGTGATCAAATTCAACGATGAGCACGCCCAACGCGTCATGCCGTACTTTGGACAGGACCTGATGATTGAATCCGAGGCAAAGGGGCCGCTGACCAGTCAGCCGTATCTGCGTGCATTGCACAAGAACCATCTTTTGACCCGGCAGCAGGGCCTCCGCCTCGTGCTGGAGAAGCATCGCCTGGATGCCATCTGCGTTCCCACTGGCGGACCGGCCTGGATGATCGATCTGGTAAATGGCGACGCCATCAATTGGGATATGGAAAGCACCTCCATGCCCGCGGTGGCCGGCTATCCCCATATCACCGTACCGGCGGGCTATATCTTCGGACTGCCGGTTGGCCTCTCCTTCTTTTCCAAAGCCTGGCAGGAACCGCTCTTGCTCAAACTGGCCTATGCGTTCGAGCAGGCCTCAAAGGTCCGCAAGCCGCCGCAGTTCCGGGCCAGTGCAGATTTGGCCTGGCCTGGTTAAGGCTGGCTCATAAACCAGTCACATCCAGGAACCTTTCCCATGCTGACAACCATCCTTGCTTACCTGCTGATCCTGCTTTTCTCGCTGTTCGAGGGACGCTTGCGGAAAGGCCAGCCGGCCGCAACTTTCCAGGCCGGTCAGTTTGACCACCAGAGCACCCGCCGGCTTGGCCTGGCCTACGCGCTTGCCATCCTGGGCCTGCTGGCTGCCCCGATTCTCAATATCTTTTCCATCGGTCACATCCTTTCCACACTGGCGGGTTGGATCGGGCTGGCCTTCCTGCTAGCGGGTATCGGGCTGCGCGTGTGGGCCAACCGCTACCTAGGCGCCTTCTATACCCGCACTCTCCGGGTGCTCGAGCACCAAACGGTCGTGCAAAGCGGTCCCTACCGCTTCATTCGTCACCCCGGCTACCTGGGGGTGATCCTGATGTGGAGCGGGGCGGGATTGGCCGCCGGCAATTGGATCGTCATCCTGCTGGTACTGGTCTGCATCGGCCTGGCCTATCATTACCGCATCCTGACGGAAGAAGCCATGCTCCTGGAGAACCTGGGCGAAGCCTATGCCCGCTACCAGGCGCACACCTGGCGGTTGCTGCCCTATATTTATTGATCGAAATACCTATCGGACTCCGAAGTCTCCTGACTTCGGACTTTCCAACATCAGAAGACGTTGGACTCCGGTAACCAGATTTTCATCCTTCTGGGTGACCTGCGCTAATGGTTACTTCGTGGTGAAAGATAATCTATGTCTGCTTCCATCTCATTTACCCGTTTTACCCTCCCCTCTGGCCAGTCCGCCTGGATTCCCGCTGACATCGAACTGCGTATCCCGGAGAAGACCTCGCTGGACGCCAGTAATTTACACTACCTGATCTACCTCCCCTGGCATGACCAATACCTGGAACTGGTGGACCCAGCCTACCGGGATTTCTTCCAGGTGGTCCTGCCGTACCTGCACGCGCGCAGCACGGATGTCCACGTGACCACCTGCCTGCCCTTCATAAAAGAACTCAGCCAGGCCGAGAGCGGGCCCGTTGACGAGCAGGTCGTTCAAATCGCCTTCATGCTGCACGACTCCGGCTGGAGCCAGATGAGCGAACTCGAGATTGCAGAAAGCCTCGGCGTTACAGGGCTCAGCCTTTCCGGGGAAGCCGTCCAACCCAAAGCCAGGCATGCCGTCCTCGGCCAGCAGGTGGCGCAGAAGGTCCTGGAAGCCTATCCTTTCCAGCCGCCCCTGACCGCCAGCCAGAAGAACGATATCTATCAGGCCATCCTTTACCACGACCGGCCGCAGGAACTGGCTTCTGCCGGCGGGATCCCCGCCAGCCTGAAAGTGGTCTGCAATACCGACCACTTATGGTCTTTCACCCATCCCAATTTCTGGCAGGATACGCTCCGCAAAGGGGTTTCTCCGCCGGCCTACCTGGAGAACCTGGGGCAGGACCTGGATGCTTATTTTGTCTCCGAGCCGGGCAGGTGCAAGGCCCGCCAATGCCTAGCCGAGCGCGCGCTGGAAGTGCAGGCCTGGAAAAGTTGGACACAGCCGAAGACCAGCCATCCATAAAAATCCACCCTGTCCAAGAATCCTTAACAAAATCTGCTCCGCCGCCGTCCCCGGCGGGGGTTCCCTGCCCCAGGCCAACGATTCACCAAAGGTAAGGCACTAGGCGGTAATGCACGTTCTGCGTGTATTCCACGTAGCCCGGCAATTCTTTCTTCAGGAACTTCTCCTCGTCATGGATCATCCAAATCATCATGGGTATCAGCAGTGCGAAAATTACCAGCCCCCACCATGAGCCGAGCGCCAAAGGTACGCCAAAAACCAGGAACAGATCACCCATGTAATTAGGATGCCTCACGAGCGCATACGGCCCTGTCGTGATAACTTTTTGGTCTTCATAGATCTTGATGGCAGAACCGGCAAAGCTATTTTCTTTTTTGCTGACATACCAGATGACGTTGGCAAGAACCACCAATCCGTCTCCAATGATGCATAAAAAGGCTGGCATCTGGGACCACCCGAAGTGATGGTCGAGGGCGCAAAGAACCAGCATGGCGAGCAATTCCAGGTAGACGTAAATGATGTTGAATTTCCCACCGGTTGACTTTTGCGCCGCTGGTTCGATATTCTTGCGCCGCTCGATCAGCGCCGGGTCCTTAATGGAAAAGTATAAACCGCTTAGGCTCACCAAGCCTATAAACACGATGATAAATACCCACGCCTGCCAGTAGGCGAGCGTCCAGGCCGGCAGGAAGAGCACGGCTCCCAGCGCGATCACGCCGAGAAGGAATCCACTCAAGGTTGGAATGATGAGGCTCTTGATGCTAACGCTTCCGGAAAGTATATTGGATGGTTGCGTCATAAGATTTCCACGTATCCTCTTGATCCGTTGACCCGGATCCGTTGCCCGTTTTTTATCAGCCGGGTCGCATTTTCAACGCTCACCACTGCCGGAAGACCGTATTCCCGCGCAACCACCGCGCCGTGGGTCATCATCCCGCCGACTTCCGCAACCAGGCCTTTGATCGAGACGAACACGGCCGTCCAACTGGGATCGGTAAACGCTGTTACCAAGATATCACCCTCTTCAAAGTCGGCCTCCTCCAGGCTTAGAATCACTCTGGCCCGTCCCTCGATGGTGCCGGCTGAAGCCGCCACCCCGATCAAAGCCCCCTGGGGAACATTTGCGTTGTCGTATTCAGCGCTGATGACCTCACCATCCGATGTCATCACCCGCGGCGGGGTCAATTTCTTAAACAGCTCGTAGTCCGCTTTGCGCCGCGTGATGATTCTGTAATCAAGCTGATTCGTCTTGGCAACCTGGCGCAGCTCCTCAAAGCTCAGGTAATAGATATCCTCGGGCTCGCGAATAACGCCTGCTTGTACCAACCGGGCCGCTTCTTTCTTTAAGGCCTGCCTGTACACATAAAAATGCTGCATCATGGCATACTTGGGGTATTCCCTAAAGCCGACGAAATGGCGAAAAACGCTGATCATCTTCCGGGTCGATTTTGCCTTGCCTTTACCGCCAGGAAGCTGCTCCAACCGGCCAATTAACTCCTCCGCCTTGTGATGCGCTTCTGACCGTTTTTGCTCAACGATCGTTTGATGCGAACCCGGCTCGAAATTCCTGATGTTATTTAGTATCATGGGAGTGAGCATCGTCGGCTTTTCAGCCCAGCGTGTTCGGGTAATATCGATTTCTCCGGGGCAGCGGACGCCATATTTTTTTAGATAGCTTTGCATGAAATCACTGACGGCCTTGCCGCCATCCAACTTCTCCAGCTCCTCAAAAAAGGTGTCATCGCTGGCATGTTGAAAATAATCCATCACAGCCGGATACTGCCGGACGACGTCCACCACGTCCAAAAGCGTCAGCCCCATTTCCGTGGTTACGTTGTCGGTCGCCGCCTGGGCCAGGGCGTCGGTAACGTCCTGTTCACTTAACCATTTCTTCATATTGTTTTTAAGCCAGGTGTAGGCATAGTATTGAATGATGCCCACGCCGTAGTTGTCTAAAACAAGCGTCTTATACATTTCATTCATATCCTGCAGAATAAAATCGACCAGGTCGCCTCCCGATTTGCCATCGATTCGTTGCACCATATCCTGCGCCAGCGCATCGTTTTTGGCAATCATTTTTTGCATATAATCGGGGTCATCTTTCCGGTAGATTTTTATCGCCTGGATCAGCCCGGAAAGCAGGTCCCTTATCGAGCCGCCGTTTAGCCCCCCCACGGATGCCTTGCCGTGGTACAGTGTTTTAATGTAATCCTTCCGGTTCAGCACATTGAGAAGAGCCTTCTGGATCAAAGGGTCTACCGAACCGAGACCGCGGTTCACGAAAGTCTTTCTCGCCGTCGACGAAGTAAGCTCTGGTGAAACGTCCACATAAGGACGCCCGCCGGCCTCAACTACAGGATCACTGCTAAGCTTCCTCAACCAAATCGGGAATAAGGACAGACCAAATGGCTTCCACACATCGGTCATCATCTGCTGATGGGCCAGTGACATATACACATGGTTTTCTTCGTCGTCCACCGCCGGCACGGGGTATAAGGTGGTAATGGGGCGGCTCTGGACGCAGTAAAATTGGCCTTCAACCAGACACCATTCGATGTCCTGGGGGGATCCGAAATGCGCTTCAATTGTTCTACCCATGCGCTCCAGCTTTAAAATCTGTTCATCCGGTAGAGTTTGCACATTCTGCTGGTCGGGCCCGATCGGCTGCTGCTTGGTGCCGCCGTCTTTGATGGCGTAAATCGCCAGTTTCTTGGTCGATATTTTCTTATCGACAATCTTGCCTTCCTTTACTTTATAAATATCTGCATCCACCAGGCCTGAAACCAGCGCCTCGCCCAGTCCGAAGCTGGCATCGATGGACATAACACCCCGGTGCGACGTGACCGGATCGGCGGTAAATAGTATCCCTGCTGCCTGCGGGAAAACCATCTTCTGGATGACCACAGAAAGATCGACCTTATTGTCGTCGAAACCGTTCTGCTTTCGGTAAATCACCGCCCGGTCCGTATATAGCGAAGCCCAGCACTTGCTGATGTGCTGCAGAATGGCTTCCTTTCCGATAATGTTCAAATACGTATCTTGCTGTCCCGCAAAAGAGGCCGTCGGCAGGTCCTCCGCGGTGGCGCTGGACCGCACAGCATAGGCTTCTTTTTCACCCAGCTTTGAGAGATAACCGGAGATCTCTTCTTCTATATCCATTGGAATGGCTATCTTTTCGATGAGCAGGCGCACTTTTTGGCTGACTTCAGCGGTTTTTTCCCGGTCTTCGATCCCAAGATGCGTTAATTCACCCAGTAAACCGTCAAGCACCTGATTATTTTCAGTTATCTTTTTATACACTTCCGTGGTGACACAAAAACCCTCTGGTACATGTATCCCCTCGATCCTGGAAAGCTCGCCTAAATTAGCGCCCTTGCCTCCGACCAGCATGAGCTTTCTTTTATCAATTTCTGGAAAGCCAAGCACATTTGAAATCATAATATTCTCCGTTATCTTTTCACATTCTTATTAACAAAAAGCACCTGCTTTTTTCGTTCAAAAAGTCGCCCCCTTTGGCGTTCTTACAGGCAGCGGCTCTGCCGTCCGGCGCTCGCCCCGGCAGGTCCAGGGCTTTCACAAAGCAGGGGTTTTGGGTGGCCATGGCTTTTCGACTTTGTGAACGCCGTTTCGCTAAGTCAGGCCTTATTCTGCGGTGGAGCCAGCCAGGCTTTCACATCCTCGGCAGTCGGGCGATATACACAGGCGGAGGATGCGCCCAGGACGCGCTCGATTGCCTCCGCCGAGGCGGCGTTGGTCGCCACAACATCCTCGATAAAGTGCAGTTGCTCACGGTCCTGCTCGAACGCAATCACTAGTTTGAGCACGGCATTCCCCATGCCGCGTGTGATCGACAGGATGATCTGGCCTGCCTGGTCAGGGTAAGGTGTCGTAAAGACTCCTTCCTGAATGCCCTGGCGGACAATCGCGTTCAAAAGCGGCACGCGCCTTTGGACAAAAACTTCGTCTGTTTTCTCCCGCACGATGGCATTGTCGTCGGCAAACCAAACCCGCATCAAGTCGGCAATGAACGCTTGCTGCGCAATGCGCGCATGGTCCAACGTGGCAAAGAAGCGCCGGAATTTATCGAGGGCGAATAGGTTTGGATCATCGACGATACCCAGGAATACCTTATCCAGTTCGTCCTGCCCCCGTTCGATGATCGCTTCCAGCAGCGCCGGCTTGGAGTCAAAGTAATGGTAGAAGGCCCCGTTGGAAATCTGCAGGGCCTCCAGGATGTCCCGGATCGTCAGCTTCTCATAGCCTTTGGTGTATATGAGTCGCTGCGCCGCATCCAGGATTTCCTCGCGTCGTACCGCATACTCTTTAACAATTCGCGTCATTATCTCTCGCTTTACCGACCGAGCGTCGGTCTGTAACTCTGATAATCTTACTCCCTCGGTTTGATCCTGTCAAGCAAAGGGAACACGCTACGGTTTTAGTACCGCGCGTTGGCTCGGTGCAATTTCCATTATGTCATGATTGGCCCTCTGCAAGGCTGTGTCCGATGGACTCCCCCATCTAAGTTTATCCAAAAATCAGCTTTAATCTAAGTTTATACCTGCACTCGCCGCAACTGAAAATATCTGTCGCAGCTTTTTTTACATGAGAAACACGCGGAACAGATCACCTGGCGAACCGTCTCACCGCCCGCTCGTGCGCTTTGGCGGCTTCTTCCAGGCGGTCCCTGGGCGGGGCATGCGTCTCGAGCGAACGCAGCAGGTCACGGCTGGCCTCTGTTATTGCAATAACTGCTGTCTGGAAGGCTGCCTCATTGGCCTGCGAAGGGCTGTTGAATCCGCTGATCTTGCGCACGAATTGCCGCGCCGCCGCCTGGATCTCGTCCTCGCTGGCTGGTGGTTCGAAATTATACAGCGTTCGGATATTCCTGCACATCTGCCTGGCCTCGCTTCTTATCTTATTTTAGGCGGCCTCGTAAGCCTGTTTCAGCCACGCCAGTACTTCTGCGTCGATTTGATCCAGATCGCTGATGCGCACGCGATGGGTCACCATGCTGTTCCACGCACCCGCAGCTTCGAACCGCTCGGTCGGCTTCATCCCTTTGAGCTTGATGCCGATGTCCATGTGCTCTGCGGTGACCTGGATGATTGCCA
>JBEKEB010000120.1:0-11442 GCA_050014055.1 Anaerolineales bacterium
TCCCGGTTTTTCATTAGAGTTCGGGTTATTTTTGTTGGAATTGTAAATTCTTTCGCTATGGGCTCATCAACAATATCCAGAATGAATCCGGATAATAAATCTTCGTAGTGACGCGCAACGGCGAGAGCCGAGGGACAAATACCCAATTCGGTGTACATTTTAGCGGCGGGGCCCTTAACGGTCTGGCCACCAATAATGGGAGAAACCGCAAGAACGGTTTTTTTTGCCAGGGCGGACCTGAGTCCAACCAGAGCCAAAATTGGATCTATGCTGACCCAAGGATTGGATGGACAGATAACAACACCATCTGCTTCGACAATGGATTTCAATACTCCTGGAGCGGGTCGGGCGGACTCAATCCCAACGAACCGGAAACCCTTGACCTTTGGCTCACAATTCCTATGGACAAAGTATTCCTGGAAAGGTAATTCTCCACTATCAATGGTATCGACCATGGTACGAACTGACTGGTTACTCATCGGCAGAACCAGGTGCTGCACGCCCCAAACCCGACAAAATTGCATGGTAATCTGACTGAGTGATTGACCTTCCTGCAGGCGGCGTGTGCGTTCAAGGTGAGTAGCTAGGTCTTTGTCGCCAATTTGGAACCATGCCGGACCACCGAGCTTTTGGATATTTTCCAATGCCTGGAATGTTTCCGCCTGCCGGCCCCAACCGGATTTGGGGTTCGCCAGCCCAGCGAGCGTGTAACAAACGGTGTCAAGGTCAGGGGAGATGGAAAGGCCCAGGTGCTCAAAATCGTCGCCTGTGTTGACTACTACAGTCAGGTCATCAGAGGGGAGCAATTGGGCAAGTCCATCTGCCAATTTTGCGCCTCCAACTCCGCCTGCCAATGCCACAATTTTCATATGAACCTGGTTATTTCCTGAAAAGAATTCCTTTGCGGCATTTCAGGGGTTTCGTCGGGATATCCGAGAAATAGCATTCCCTGGGGTTCCCATTCCTGGGCCAATCCCAAGGCGAGACGAGTCTCATCAGGCGCGTAGAGTGGCCAACAGATCCAAGTACCGCCCAATCCCTCAGCGTGGGCAGCCAACAGCAATTGCAGACCAGCCAAAGCCACTGATTGTGTACCCATCAAGGCTTCTCTTTGCCGGAGAAGCGAATCTGGCTGCGGCTTGACCTGAGTCGTATCCCGGCAGAGAATAATAATGACCGGCGCCTCACCGGCTCGACGAACCGTTCGGTTGACGCGTGCCTGTATGTCTGTTTCAGGAACGCCATCGACAACCATATCCTGCCGATACCTGGCTGTGAGGGCTTCTGCCAGACGCTCCTTCGCTGCAGCGCTTGTGAGTACTGCGAAACGCCAAGGTTGCAGATTATGCGCAGAGGGAGCGTAAATTGCAGTTTCCAGAATTCGTTGGATGCAATCAATAGGCACCGTGTCCGGTTTGAAGTGGCGGATAGAACGTCTCGAGCGCAGGAAAGCATGCAGATCGTCTTTTATCATCAAAAATTATCCATGCGGATCAACCTTTTCAGGGATGATTTTGTAAATGACCCGTATTACGCCTGGCTGGTGGTGTTGGTATTTGAAATTGCCGGTATATTTGCCGGCCAATGCGTCAATATGTGCATCAGCGCCTTCTTCGGTAATTTCCACCACCCGTCCGCGCACCTGTAAATAGCGATAAGGATCGGTTGGATCCTGAACGCAGAGGGTTACCACCGGGCGGCTGCGCATGTTCTTATCTTTCACACGCCCTTTGGCAGAATTTACCAGAAAGTAATCGCCTTTGGTATTAAACCAGACCGGGGTAACCTGCGGAGAGCCGTCGGGCATCAAGGTTCCCAAATAGACGAAAGCACGTTTTTCATCTTTAAGTAAATCAAGGTGGGATTCGGGAATCATATACATATGTTGTCTCCTAATTCATTTCTTACTTGAAAATAGCTGTTAGTTGAGGAAATACCTGTCGTTCCAAATTCTCAAAAAGACGTTGAATGACGCATAGCCATCATATCAAAGCCCAAAGGGATATCTGACTGTTACGGGGGGTTGATCTCCCCCTTGCGTGACCAGAATCAGGTTATCAATCTGGATATTGAGGTCAAAGGATTGGAAAGCCATGAATTGCATGACACAATCCAAGTTAGCCGGAGTGATATCATTATAGGCCAATGTAATATGCGGAACCCAATGACCGGGCGAAAAGTAGAGAACTGGATGAAAGGCAATCCCGTTCATTTGTTCCCACAGCAGCGAATGGAAACGCATTAATTGTTCATCTTTGACAATAGTAATGTACAGAATGGGATGTGCGCCGGTGAAGAGGCCAAGCCCGGCAGTGTGAATGATAAATGGCGTTGCCTGGCTGGCCAACGCATGCAAAGCGGCCTCTAGCCGGGGAAAGACATAGTTCTCGGTGACCTGCCATGTTAAATGTGGGAAGGGTGTGGTCTTAACTCCAACCAAGCCACAGCGCGCTTCCAATTCCTGCCACAGGGTTTCCACCCGGGAAGTAGCGGGTTTATCGAGTAAGGAGGCGATGCCGTTCATTCTTTTTATCGGAATAAATCCTGCTTTTTTGGCCGGAGCAATTCCTTTAAAGAGCCTTCACGAAGCGGGTAGGGGAAACCGCGGACATGGACGGCAGGAGTTCCTTCGGCAGCTTCCCCCATCACGAGCGAAGCAGCGGCGGCCAGTTCATCTGCTGCAGCAACGATAGTGATCTTCAGCCTGTAACCAAACAAATCCTTCCAACCGCGTTTATCCACCAGGCCAGGCAGGCCGGAAATGCCAATGGCTGTACCAATAGTGCCCAATCTCCAGGCACGCCCATGCGAATCAATGATCATGACACCCAGGCGGTTTCCAGTGGCTATTTTTATTCTTCGGCGAATATCAAGTGCAGACTGATCGGGATTTTCAGGTAATAGCAGGACCCAATCTTCCGGGTTCCCATCCTCTCCCATGACATTGGAGTGGTCTATGCCGGCACTGGCGCATACGAATCCCAGGCGATGTTCAACAATGATCGTGCCCGGGCGAACGCGCAAGACTGAACGGCTTTCACGGAGGATTAGCTCCACCAGACGCGGGTCCTTTTCACTGCGTGCAGCCAACTCAAGGGCTTCTTTCGATGGAGTGACCGTTGTAAGGTTGACCAAGCGGTTTTCGGCTTTAGAGACGATTTTTTGGGCAAGTACCAGGATATCGCCATCTTCCGGAGAGATTTTGGCGGTCTGCAAAGAAGCAAGAAGAATTTCTGCAAGGTCGTCACCAGGGTGGATAAGAGGAATTTTAGGAAGAGGAGTGAAGGTGAGAGGCATATGTGATTGAGGAATGTTGCTGGATCATTGGGAAGAAACGAGCTTCTTGTAGGATGGATGACAACCGGGTACGAAGGAAATCGTGAGTAGTTATTATAACGCGATGTACATGTTTACAATTCGCTGCGTATTCCTGTTATTTTAATTCCGGCATTGGTGGAGCCAGATTGACGATTGATGTGGATCAACACACTGGTGAGCCCTTCGATCACCACCGAGTTCTCGATCGGCCCGGCATCCCAGCCAGTAAGTCCGGCTGCAAGAACCAATTTAAGAGTTTCAATGCGGGCTTCCTTGCTGGTTCCAGTAACAAGCACATCGCAATCGATTGGTTCAGCGTGCATAAGAAGTTCATGGGATATGTTCTGGAAACCAGAGGTCACCTGTACTTTTTCACCGAGAATCTCACAGGCCTCCTGTGCGGCGCTACCGGCGGGGGGCATCTGCACCTTGGTTACCTTAGGAGTAGCCAGTGGAACGGTCACATCCACCAGCATTTTTCCTCGCAGAGCCTCTCTAACACCTTCAAGGGTTTCACGGTGGGCAGAATATGGAACGGTCAATACCACGATATCGGCTGCCTGGGCTGCTTTGATGTTGGTGGTTCCCTCAACAGACGCTTTCCCACCGAGCAGGCCAAGGATTTCCAGCGCAATAGCGTTGGCCTTTTCGGTGTTACGAGAGCCAATCAGGATTCGATATCCAGCTTTTGCCCAACGATATGCCAGACCTTTGCCCTCTTTTCCGGTACCACCAAGAACTGCGATAGTTGATAAAGCAGGAGATGTGCTCATATGAATATTTTGAATATCCTTCCTGGATCTTAATGGCCTTTTCCCATTTCAGCCCAATCCAAACTGGATTGGGTCTGGAACTTCCACGCCCGTGGAAGCCATTTCTGAAAAAATCCGAAATACTGCTTCACGCAATTCCGGTTCTCCTCCATACATGGCCTGATATAGCGCGCCAAAGACACCTTCCATAGGCATTATGCGCAGATATGCCAAAGAGGCCAGTCGTTCCTCCGGATCGTCCGATTTAAGAGCCAAGAGCAGCAAGTCAGTGGGAGGCTTATCAGGCGAGATGCCCTCGCCTTTTTTTCCGGCGAAGGTGATCAACCAGGGCGATTCCGACGGTGGTGGAAGCCGTTTGGGAACGTGCGGATTTGGTTTCTGGCGTTCTTCAAGCACCTCCTGAGCGGAATTGCGAACAATCCATTGGTCGTCTTCGGTCTGTAATTTATTGAGCAATTCTTCAGCCCATGGTTCATAAATGCGACCCAGGCCGTAAGCCGCCGCACGGCGGACGTTCAGATCTTCTTTCATCACGGCACCTTCCCTGAGCATTCTATAACCTTCGCCGGGGTGATTCGCCAGAGCTTCAGCCGCGGAACGACGCAAGATTTCATCACCATGCAAGAGGGCATTGGCTATAACATCCATTGCATCCGTTGTCCCGATAGCGGAGAGCGCCAGACAGGCAGCACGGCGAACGTTTGAATTGGAGTTGCTTAACAATGGAGCAAGCAGTGCGATCGATTTTCCGTCGTGAAGTGCACCAGCACCGAGGGCGGCCAGTTGCAAAAGATCGTCGTCGTGTTTCATGAGAAGCTGTCGAAATAAGACCCCAGATCCTGCGTTCCCGCTTTGAACGATGGCCGCCAATGCCTGTCCACGCAGACCCAAGGGTTGCCCGGTTTGTTGCAGCAGGTCAGCAAGTCTTGCCATTACCTCTCCACTCCATGGGATTCGCGCTGGAGCGTCACGCAGCCAGCGGGCAGGTACTAGAAGATTACGCGAAAGCGGCCGATCTGATTGGGCCAGGAGTGCGTTGGTTAGCGGTGTTGCATCTCCCTGGGCAGCCAAAAAGTGCATAGCCAAATATTTACCGATCCAAGGTGGTTGTTGTAGAATGGCATCCGTGTAATTTGCCAATGATCTTCCTGCCAGATAACCGCCAAAGATGGGATGAATAAAGCGCATGCGATTATTGCGATGGGCGGTTAGGAGCCCATTCTCGACCATTTTGGAAATTAACCCGAGTGATGGGGCGTTTTGATTACCCGATTTGGCAGGCTGCTTAATCTTCTTTTCGTCCCCATCTGCACTCTCAACAGTTTGAGGTTCATTTGGCTCGAAAGATTTCAGCCATTTTCTGGCTTCGCGCGGATCAAAGATTGGGGTGGCAGCAAGGTTGATTTGCATGGCCAGCGATTCAAGCGCCTCGCGCGGCGTATTTGCTGGTGTGATACGCCTTACATGTGTCTCCAGAGCGTCAATTGGAAGAGGACCGCGCAAATCCCCGGCAAAAGCTCCCCATGTTTTGAGAGTTATTTCCAACGGGGTCAAAGTGCCGGAATCGGCGTTAAGCCAGCCATTGAGAATGAGTGGTTCGACCGGTTCGCAGGTTTGTGCCCAAGGTTCGTTTGCCACATGACGCTCCCACAATTCACCCCATTTCTCGAGGAATTTTGCTCTTTGTCCAGAATTCCAGGCAGTCAATGCAAATGGAATGAAATTTAGTGAGACCAATCCATCCAAATAATCGCAAGAGGCGGTGGTAATCATGCGAGTTTTGGGGTATGCACGCTTAATGGTGCGGATGAATTCAACCGCATCCTTCAAACCATCCGGTGTTAACTCGTCGGTCCCATCCAAAAGCAGCAAGGCGCGCCCCTCAGAGAAGACACGGCGGATAAAGTCAGGGATGCGCGGCAGATCGAAAACGGAGACTTTCTCGGCAACCAAATCAATCAATGGATTGAGCGGGTTGTCCTTGTTTACCGGCAGATCGAGGTCGGCAACATGGATCAAGAAAGGTAGTGTTTCCGGGGCCAGTCCAGGTTCGGGATCCCGGCGGGCAAGACTGGAGGCAAGGCTAGCAAGAGCGACTGTTTTACCCATGCCGGTTTGTCCAACCAGTACGATATCCGAATTTCCAGATAAAGCCTCTGCGATCGTAATGGTGGGAGCTTTGTAGATGGCAGCCAATTCCGGCCAGGCGGGAAGGTATGGAACAGTTGTCTCAACGATATCCTCAATATATAGATAATCGCCTGGTTCCACACGATGAGGAGGTGCAAGCAGCTGAGATGGCACAAGGATTTCATCCAACGAGAAAAGTGGAGCGGCAAGGTGCAATCCTTGGGCATGATACAAGACGCTTTGCCGGTAACGTTCCTCAACAGCATTGAAAGCATGAGCCTTTGCTTTCTTCCCAGCTTGCTTGAGTTGTGCATTTGCGCGAATCTGCTTAAAAGCCGGGCGCAGCATGGAAATGACCCACCATACGAGAGATGAGAGAACCACGCCCAACAAGAAAGAGAAATTGTCAAGATTTGGGAAGCGGAAGCGCATACGCCACCTGAGGAGAAGTCAACTTCCGTAAAGGATACGGCCGCAAGAAGGGCAGAGGGTCATTTGACCGGAGGAACGGGCGGATTGTATCTGAGCCAGGCTAAGGGTGGAACCGCAAGCTCCACAGGATTTATCTCCAATTACTGCCACAGCGATACCACGACGCTGCTGGCGCAGTTGATCGTAAAGGGCCAATTCAGTTGGCGGGATGGCTCCTGCAACGGCATTTCGCTCAACGAAAAACCTTTCCAGATCAGTTTTAAGTGTTGCTTGCTCCAAGTGCAAGCCCTTATTCTTTTCAGCCTGTTCAGCTTGACCTGCCAATAATCTCGCCTGTGCAGACTCCAAGTCTGCTGTTGCTGTTTCACATGCAATCATGGCTTCTATCTGATGGTCTTCTAGAACAACCAGATGTCGCTTTAATGAGGCAACATCGTTTTGAAGATCCTGCAATTCTTTCGGACTATGAGTTTTTTCCCCATACAGGCTGGATTGGGTCTGCTCAATCTTGATATGCTGGCTCTGTACTTCCCCCTCGGCTTGCTTTAACGCCTGCTCAGCAGCTTTATAACGAGCTTCGATTGCACCCACTTGCTCGTTCAATTGACGCATTTCAACGTCATTGTCCAATATCTCCTGAATAGAATGTAAACGAGCCTGAAGACGGTCAATCTGAATGTCAATTTGCTGGAGACGATAGAGGCTCAATGTCTGGTTCATAGCATCATTATATACTGATTACGGATTTTCCAAGAAGATTTCGGGTGAAAAAGCCCGCCATGGAAAAATGGCGGGCTTAGGTTCATTGCGATGGCAAGTTGAAGTAATTGTAAATGGCACGCGAAAGTTCGGCATACATGGGCGAGACCTGCGACCAATCTCCTCCACCCGGGTTGTAAACATATATTGTTAATACGAAGTTGCCTCCAGGTGTGTATACGATTCCGGCATCGCTGTACTGGGTCAGGTTTATATCCCAGCCATGTTTGTGAGCTACGATTGTTCCTTCCGGAACACCCCCCTGAATCAGCGCCCCAAGTTTATCCTCTTGCAGGTATTGTATCATCTGCTGACACGCTGCCTGGTTAATTTGGCCAGGGAAAACTGCAACAAGGGAACTGCCACCGTTCTGCGAGCATAGATAGATATCTTCGAGCAACATGCCCATATCGGACGGAGTTGTCTGACTGTACGTGTCCGGGTCGGTATTTATATCTGTTCGTTGATTGGCAGGTGTGTTATAAAACTTTAGAACGCCTGCTCCTGGATAGAAATATCCATTAATGAAGGTGTTTTCCAGGCCCAATGCTTGCATGGTTTCCGTGACGACCAACGGACCACGAGTCTTATCCAATGACTCCATCAAGGCATCGGCAGCGTCATTGTTCGATAGGGCGATCATATCTTTTAATTCAGTCCCAAGCTGGTCGTCAATCTTACTACTGAAGTGACGAAATACGGAAACCATTATGGGAATTTTTATAGTGCTGGAAGCAGTAAAGGCGATGTCGGGGGTAACAGAAATATTCTGCCCGGATTGATAGGCGAATTGCAGTTCATCAGAGGTCTGTAGGTCAAGGAAATAGAGATCCACTATTCCTGTAAATCCGCTCTGGTCTATAATCTGCTTGAGCAGAATTTGCAGGGTATCCAGAGTTGGCCTTCCTGCGGCCGTTTGTTGGGAGGAGAGAAGTATCACCCGTTGATTGGGAGATTCCAAAGCGCTCCCGATCAAATCAACTGCCCGGTCAATATCGAGAGTCTGACCCGGCTTGCCCGGTGTAAAATTGACCGTGCCAGGAATAGGTTGCGCTGGAACCGGCGCCTGGTCGTAACGGGCGGATATTTCAGTTTGCAGGTAGATGCGAAGCCGGTCTGATGAATACGTAGCCACTAATGGAATCTGGCTGGCTGGAGATGGGCGATTCCACAAATAATCCCAGTATCCACCCCAGAAAGAAGCGCCAGTTCGTTGTAAATCTGCCGCGGCTAACATACTTTCCGTGTTTAATTGAAAACCGATCAGACCTGGATCAAGGTCGATAACAGCGTTATTGTAGTGGATTTCGATGGGTACCGAATAGACCTGCAGAAGCCTTTGGGCTGCAGATTGTGAGTCTAGCCCACCGACAGGTACGCCACCGATAGTCATATCTGGTGGATAATTCGAACGGGACACACTATACTGAACCAACTGGTAAACGATAAATATAGCTGCCACCAGGATAAAAATTAAGGAAACCCCGCGTAAGAAAAGAGAAGAACCGCGCAGTCTCACAACACCTCCAAACCAAATAAAATATTTATATTTATCATATATGCCGGGTAAAAAGTATAACACACTCACCAAAGACAGAGATGTTTGAATTATATAGTCACTTTTTGTGGTAAAACATAGGCATGGACAAAGATTCTATTGCCCTGGTTACTGGAGCTGCGCATCGTTTAGGCCGTATCTTTGCATTGACATTGGCGCAAAATGGGTATGCAATCTTATTGCATTATCATCGTTCTGCTGAAGCGGCCTTCAACACAGCGGCAGAAATCCGAGCTCTGGGTGCTCGGGTTTATCCGGTGGAGGCTGATCTGACTGATTCAGAACAGATCCAAGCTTTGTTCTCCAAAATAGACTCACTGAATCTTCCAATGAAAGTTTTAATTAATTCTGCTGCCAGCATGAAACATGAAAACCTGCGAAGTGTCTCAGCTGAGGATTGGGATTCCGCACTCAATTTGAATCTGCGAGCTCCGTTCCTTATATCGCAGAGAGCCGCCGAACGGATGAAGGAAGGCGGCGTCATTGTGAATGTTACCGATGCTGGAGTGTGGAAAACCTGGACCGGTTTCCCAGCCTATCTGGTTAGCAAATCCGGATTGGAAATGCTAACACGTCTCCAAGCCAAAGCATACGCACCGAATATACGTGTTAATGCCATTGCGCCTGGTCTGGTGTTACCCTCCAGCGACACAAAGGATGAGGAATGGGAAAAACTAATCAGCCATCTCCCGTTAAAACACCCTGCCTCGAATGATGAACTCGCCAGCGCGCTTGAATTTTTACTACATAACCAGTCAATTACCGGGCAGACGATATTTGTGGATGGTGGATATTCGTTGACTTGATATTCTGTTTTTATCTCAAAAGCTCTTATGTTAAATTATCGGATGTTTATTAAATTGGCACGGCCGCTGCAACTACTGCTGTCTGCTTTGACCTATGGCCTCGGGGCGGGGATTTCCCGATATCTTGGGCATCCGGTTCATGCCGCAGCTTTCGGATTAGGATTACTGGCGATATTGGCGATCGAAGTGGCAGCTTTTTGTTTGGTGGAATACTTTCGTCTACCCTTAACCCCTTTGGCCGAGGAAGAGAGCCCTCGTCATCGAGAAGCGCTCCGGATCAGCCTATTCCAGTCAGCAGCGGCCCTCTTGATTGTAGCTGGAGCGACCATCGTAACCCTGCTGCTTGCCCGTTTGATGCCCGTGCTAGCCGGAATTCTGATGGGATTGATTGTCGTTTTCTTTATTGCATACGCTGTTCCTCCCATGCAACTTGCTGAGACCGGGTATGGCGAACTAGCCATGGCAATCGGGTTGGGCACCCTTTTCCCGGCTTTGGCGTTCCTGCTTCAGTATGGAGAGTTCCATCGGCTGCTGACATTTGCAACGTTCCCGCTAACATTGCTAGCTCTGGCATATTTACTGGTGAATGATTTTCCGGCCTTTGCAACCGATCTGAAGTATGAACGTCATACATTGCTGACCCGGTTGACCTGGCAACACGCTATTCCCATCCATCATTTGTTGGTTTTGGTTTCATTTCTTTTCTTCGCGACCGCACCCTTGCTGGGTTTCCCCTGGGGATTGGTCTGGCCGGTTTTCCTGGCGCTGCCCTTCGCAGTAATCCAGATTATATGGCTCCAGCGTATCGCTTTGGGTGGTCGTACGGTTTGGAAGCTTTTGACAGGTCTGGCGCTTGCGACTTTTGGCCTGACGGCTTATTTATTAGGGTTTACCTTTTGGATAAGATAGATATGGTAAGATTTCCTCCCGCCTTGAAAATGTTAACGATATAATTAAGAAGGCATATTATTTGGGAGAATTGAAATGACGATCGCACTTATAATTGATGATAACAAACAGACCACCGAAGCACTGATGCAGATGTTGAAGATTTGGGACATATCCGCCCGCCCAGCTTACGGTCCAAGCGCCGGGATGAAGATCCTTAGTGAGGTAACACCCAATATAGTTTTCCTGGATATTAATATGCCTGGGGTGAATGGTTTTGAAGTGTTGGCTTACCTGCGTCGTGAGCCGAGGTTGGCTAATGTACCGGTTATCGTTGTTACATCGGATGACCAGCCCGAAACAACCCAGCGCGCACTCGCGGGGGGCGCAAGTGCTGTTGTTCTCAAACCAGTCATGGTTACCATACTTGAAGGAGCTTTGAAGAAAGTCGGAATTCTATAGAATTATATATTTTAGTTTTGTCAGATAATGCAGCGATGGACTAGCCAATCGCTGCATTATTATTTATAATATAGATAATAATTATCAATTAATTTCCTTAGTGAAATACAAATGGAGGTAGCAATGCCTATAGAACCCGGGATTAAAGCGCCAGACTTTTCCCTACCTGATGAAAATAATCTTACCCGCCGTCTTTCTGATTTCCGCGGACGGCCGATTGTATTGTATTTTTATCCCAAAGATGATACTCCTGGGTGTACCACTGAGGCATGTGGCTTTCGTGATGACTATAGCGCCTATATAAAAGCGGACCTTG
>JBEKEB010000121.1:0-11409 GCA_050014055.1 Anaerolineales bacterium
AGACTCTCGAGGTTCGCATTTGGTATGAACAGACAATGGTCCATTCCTTGACCCTACCACTCGCCAATTCTACGGTTCACCTTTGATGTTTGACTGAGTTCACTTTTCAAGTTTTGCTAACACCTGATCCAGCGACCAAACTACATTGAGATGTATTCCCGCAAATTGTGCTCCACCGCGTAAGCCGCAGCCTCGGCGCGGTTGCTCACGCCCAGTTTCGAAAGTATGCTGGAGACGTAGTTGCGCACAGTTCCTTCGCCCAGGAAAAGCGCTTTTGCTATCTCACGGTTGGTCCGGCCTTCCGAGACCAACAAGAGAACATGCTTCTCCTGCTGGCTGAGGTGAACAAAGGCGGAGGCTTCTTCCTCCTTGACAGCCCGGCGTACTTCCTGAAAAACGCGCTGAGTCACCGCCGGATCCAGCAAAGCTTCACCGCGCGCCACTGCTTCGAGGGCCCGCACCAATTCCTCTCCGCCAATTTGCTTCAGGATGTAGCCAGATGCACCAGCCCGGATTGCAGAGAAGAGCATTTCATCCTCGGCATAGGAGGTCAGCATGAGTACGCGGGTTTCCGGGAACCGGCTGGTGATTTCTTCACAGGCTTCAATGCCGGAAGTTCCTGGCAGGCGGATATCCATTACCACCACATCGGGATGGTTGTTTTCCACCTGTTCAAGGGCTTCACGCGCCGAAGCAGCCTCCCCGACTATCTCAAATTGCGGATGGCGTTCCAGTAAAGATTTCAAGCCAAGTCTGACCACTTCATGGTCATCGACCAGCAGAATGCGCTGTTTTACCATATCGCTCTCTCCATCATGGGAAGGCCCATTGATCCAGTAGTATATTCTAGAGCAGGTTGTCTGACAAGACTAAAAACCCTTGATAAAGAACCAGATGATGAAAAAATAGCCCAAGGCTGCCCCCCACAGCCATGAATCGATCCGGTCCAGGACACCGCCGTGCCCGGGGAAGAAGTTGCTGGCGTCTTTCACGCCCGCCTCACGTTTGAACATCGACTCTCCCAGGTCACCCAGGATGGAGAGGGCGGAAAGCGCCCCCCCCAGTACGGCTCCTTGCCACCACGTTATTGCCGGGCCTTTTAAGCCGAAGCTCTGCCACAAAATCGTCAGTCCCGCTGCGGTTAGAGTGCCGGCAATGACGCCGCCACAATAGCCCTCCCAGGTTTTGTTTGGACTGATCCTCCGGCTAAGCGGGTGTTTCCCCAAGCGGCTGCCCACAAAATACGCTCCAATATCAGTCAGCCAGATGGTGGGAAGGACTATCACCAACCACCACAACCCACCTGGCATATTTCGCAGGTCAATCAGATAGGACCCAATCCAGCCCATGTAAAGGATGCCGGTAGTGGTGACGGCAAAGTCGCTGGCGGCCCGGTCACGTCCCTTTTCGTAATCGAACAGGTGCCAAGTCATGGCAGCAAAAACAGAAAAAGTCAGCGCGGCACCCGCCAATTCAGGCGGGAATTTTACCGTCAGCGCGGCTGCAGCCGGATCCATCAGGAGCTCCCGCACCACTGCAATCAGGACTACGCATCCGATCAGAAGCCCTCCGGGAACTTTATAGCCTGCCTTGGTAAACATTCGCCCATATTCCCAGGCAGCCACCGCCAGAAAGAATGTGATCAAGGCGGAATAATATGGCCCGCCCAGAATGATCACCGGGATGCCAATCACTGCCAGTAATAGCGCAGTTATGGTACGTTTAATCAGCATGGGTATCGTTATCCCCATCCACCTGAGATAGGCCGCCGTACCTTCGATCCCGCTGGGCAAAGGTATCCAATGCCTTACGGAATTCATCCTTGTTGAAGTCGGGCCAGTAGACAGAGGTAACGTACCATTCAGAATATGCCCCCTGCCATATCAGAAAGTTCGAGACGCGCAGCTCACCCGATGTACGAATGATTAAATCCGGATCCGGGACCCCTGCTGTGAATAGATAACGACTCACCAGGTCAGAGGTGACCTCTTCGGGCTTGACTCCATCAGTTATCATCTTTTGAATGGCATACACGATTTCGTCGCGCCCTCCATAATTGAAAGCAACAATCAAGTTTAGGCGGTCATTATGCTTGGTCAGATCAATGGCATAAAGAACTTTTTCCTGAAGTTTGGGGTCCAGTCGCTCGAGGCGCCCGATATGACGCAGCTGTACGCCCTCTTTGTTCAATTCCGCCAGTTCACGGTCGATCACATCCTCGAGAATATTCATCAACCCCTCAACTTCTTCGCGAGGACGGCCCCAATTCTCTGTGGAAAAAGCATAAATGGTCAGATATTTGACCCCGAACTCAACACAGGCTGTAATGATGCGGCGCAGATTCTCTGTTCCGGCGCGGTGACCGACCAGACGCGGCAGGCCACGTGCAAGGGCCCAGCGTCCATTCCCATCCATAATGATGGCGACGTGGGTGGGAACTTGCCGCAAAACGGCCGTGGACTTTTTTGCCATAATTGGTAGTGACGTTCAAGCTGTCACTACACCTCCATGATCTCCTGCTCTTTATGCAATCCGTGTTTGTTGATCTCTTCGATATTATGGTCTGTGACTTTCTGGAGTTCATCTTCGCCGCGTTTCAAGTCATCCTCGGAAACAAGCTTTTCCTTTTCCAACTCGCGCATATCGTTATGCAAGTCGCGGCGAATATTGCGGACGGCGATGCGGCATTCCTCCAGCCTGTTATGGACAATTTTCACTAGCTCCCGGCGGCGCTCCTCGGTTAGAGCAGGCAAGTTAAGGCGGATTTGTTTTCCATCATTATTCGGGGTAATTCCCAGCTCCGAAACCATGATTGCCCGCTCGATGTTCTTCATCGAAGCCGGATCGAAAGGCTTGATAAGCAGGCTGCGTGGCTCCGGTACGGAAATGGATGCCAGTTGCACCAGTGGGGTGGAAGCACCATAGTAATCCACTGGCATTCTTTCCACCAAAGCGGGTGTGGCCCGGCCTGTGCGGATTCCAGCCAGGTCATCATCCAGGTTTTGGATCGCGGCGGGCATGCGTGTTTCTGCTTCTTTGATCAGGTCTTTTATCACGTCGGCCTCCTATTTGTTTGAAAATTGTCTGCCTTAAGGATACCCTAAAACCAGAAAAAATGCCACTAATACAAAAAATCAGGGCTGTCCCAAGTATTGCCAGACGGCCCTGTCAAATAGTATCAAAAAACTAACAAAGGTTGCTGGAATTCAGGCCGAAACCAGCGTGCCCACTTTTTCACCGCGTAGTGCCCGTTCGAGCGCAGACGGGTCCCATAGATTGACAACCAGGATGGGAAGGTTGTTGTCCATGCACAGGGAGATGGCCGTGCTATCCATCACAGAAAGGCGGCGATTGAGAACATCAATGTAAGTCAGGGTGTCAAACTTTTTGGCAGCCGGATCCTTTTGCGGGTCAGTATCGTAAACGCCATCCACCTTGGTAGCCTTGATCAGCACCTTCGCGTCGACCTCCATGGCGCGTAGTGCAGCCGCAGTATCGGTGGAGAAAAACGGGTTGCCGGTGCCCGCCCCAAAAATGACCACGCGTCCCTTCTCCAGATGGCGGATGGCGCGCCGGCGAATATAGGGCTCGGCCACCGCCCGCATTTCAATCGCCGACTGGACGCGTGTATACATTCCGCATCGTTCCAGGGCATCCATGAGAGCCATGGCATTCATGACGGTGGCCAGCATGCCCATGTAATCAGCCGTGGCACGCTCCATTCCGTGTTCGAGACCCTGCTTGCCACGCCACAGGTTGCCTGCCCCAATGACGATCGCCACTTCGACTCCCATCTCACGGATATCCTTGACACGCGCCGCAACCGCTTCGGCCCGTTCGGGATCAATCCCGAAGCCGTTGGGACCTGCCAGGCTTTCGCCGCCCAATTTGAGCAATACACGCTTGAATTTCAAATCCTCCATATATTCTCTCCTTTCCAAACCAGAAAAAAAGCCAACCCGATGGTTGGCTTCTTCCAATTAACTACTCATCTCGCCCAATTCCCAGCGGACGATCCGCCGGACAACAATATTCTCTCCAATGGCAGCAATCTGTTCCAGCAGAAGTTTCCCAATTGTGATTTTGTCATCCCGGATGTAAGGCTGGCGCAGCAGGACAACTTCATCCTTGAACTTCTCCAGTCGGCCCTGGGCGATCTTTTCCAGCATGGCCTCCGGTTTTCCTTCTTCCCGGGCGCGTCCTTTGGCAATCTCGTTCTCGTGCTCGAGCACGTCGGCGGGAATATCTTCTTCCTTGATATACTTCGGCGCGGCCGCGGCCACCTGCAAAGCCACCTCATGGGCGAACTTGGTGAATTGCTCGGAGCGCGCAACGAAATCGGTCTCGCAGTTGACTTCAACCATCACGCCGACGCGGCCATTGCCATGCGAATACAACTCAACCATGCCATTCGAAGCCTGTCGATCGGCCCGCTTGGCGGCAGTCGCCAGCCCTTTTTCACGCAGAAAATCTACCGCTTTCTGATAATCTCCATCGGAAGCCTCCAAAGCTTTTCGGCAATCCAATACGCCGGCTTTGGTGGCTTCACGAAGGTCTTTGATCATTTGAGTCGTAATTTCCATCCAATCACCTCAGGTTACTTTTCTGGTTCGTTGTCTTCTTCATCTACGTCAACAACGGCTATTTCTTCCACCTTCGGAGCCGGAGCAAGCTTTGCCAGGGTGGACTCTCCGAGCAACTTGGCATCCTCGAGTTCATCTTCCATGCCGGTGGTGCCTGCCTGGTCAGCCGCTTCGCCCGCTTGCATCTCAGAGGGTTTCATGGCGGCTTCCGCCTCGATTTCCTCATCCTTACGCGCCGCTTTGCCTTCTTCCACGGCATCCGCCATCTTTGACACCATCAATTTGATGGCGCGGATGGCATCGTCGTTGGAGGGAATGACATAGTCCACGAAGGATGGGTCGCAGTTCGTATCCACCAGGGCAATCACCGGGATTTTCAACAGGTTGGCCTCGTGGACCGCTGCATACTCGCGCTCCACGTCGATGACAAAGATCAGGTCTGGCACGCGTGCCATGGTACGGACACCCGAGAGACGCAAATTGAGACGGTTGATCTCGCGTTGGATCAGCAGTGCCTCTTTTTTGGTCAGCTTTTCGATATCGCCCGTGGCAAAAAGCTTTTCCATCCGATCAAGTTCCACGATGCGCTGGTGCATCGTGGACCAGTTGGTCAACATGCCTCCCAGCCAGCGTTCGGTGACGAATGGCATGCCGCAGCGCATGGCCTCGTCCCGGACTGTTTCCTGCGCCTGGCGCTTGGTGCCAACGAACATGACAACCCCGCCATTGGAAACAGAATCACGGATAATGTTATACGCGACGTTAATCGCCTTCACCGTCTGCTGCAAATCAATGATATGAATGCCATTGCGCTCGGTGAAGATATACGGCCGCATGCCCGGGTTCCACTTGTTGGTCCGGTGGCCGAAATGGACGCCGCTCTCGAGCAGCGCTTTCATGGAAACAACTGCCATTCTTACTCCTTTTTTTCCCATCCTGCAACGCCAACCGTTCCAGGCGCGCGATGGGGTGAGTTTAGCGGGTTAAGCCCCCGTCAGGGGGTGGAAATGTCCCGCTCAGGGACGCTTGATGCCCGTCCCGGGCAAGATGTGCCTCCTTGCGGAAGCGGCGGGATTATACCATACTCCTGAACGCTATGGACGTACTTTTCAGGGGCGGCTATACTACCCGCATGCCCATCATCCCTCTCCCCTCCCGGATCGAAGCGCGCAGCGGTGTGTTTCAATTTTCCGCAGAGACGGTAATCCTGGCGGACCTTCCCAATCTTTGGAATGCGGATTTCCTCCATCGCTTGCTGGCAGCCTCTACCGGCTTCCCGCTGCCAGTGCGGGCATTCGACCAGGCCGGGAATAACTCCATTTGCCTGCGCCTAAACCCGGGATTAGCCTCGCTGGGGAAAGAAGGCTACCGGCTGGTAGTTACGCCTGAAGCCGTAACCGTGGAAGCACCGGAACCAGCGGGGGTCTTTTATGGACTGCAGTCGCTGCGCCAGTTGCTGCCGGTCGAAGTGGAAGCGCGCCAGCCTGTCTCCGGGGGTAACTGGCAGCTGGCTTGCCTGGTTATCACCGACACACCCCGTTTTTCGTGGCGCGGCTTCATGCTGGACGAAGGCCGCCACTTCCACGGCAAGGAAACGGTTCTGCTCACGCTCGACCTGATGGCCTTGCAAAAGCTGAATGTTTTTCACTGGCATCTTACGGAGGATCAGGGCTGGCGCATCGAGATCAAAAAATATCCACAACTGACCAGAATAGGCTCCTGGCGCGCCGGGACCAGCTCTGGCTTTACCGGCCGGGTGCATAATGGCATTCCTCATAGCGGGTTTTACACGCAGGCGGAAATCCGTGAGATCGTCGCCTACGCGGCCGAAAGGCATATCACCATTGTCCCCGAAGTGGAAATGCCGGGCCATGCGCTGGCAGCCCTGGCCGCCTGCCCGGAACTTTCCTGTACCGGCGGGCCGTTCGAAGTGGGCACGCACTTTGGAATTTATCCGGATATCTTTTGCGCCGGCAAGGAAGCTACCTTCATCTTCCTGGAAGACGTGCTCAACGAAGTGCTGGAGCTCTTTCCTTCGCCAACTATCCACATCGGCGGGGACGAAGCGCCCAAAAAACGCTGGCAGGCCTGTCCCGCCTGCCAGCGCCGCATCCGGGAAGAGCGGCTGCAAAACGAGCACGCCCTGCAGGTCTACTTCACCAACCGCATCGCGGCTTACCTGGATTCGAAAGGCCGCCGCGCCATGGGCTGGAATGAGATCTTGCAACCGGGGCTGGCCAACAGCGCAGTGGTGCAGTTCTGGGCAAGAGGCCGGGTGCAACTGCTCCAGGCCCTGCGGAACGACCAGCGCCCCATTGTCATGTCCACCTTCATGGATGCCTACCTGGACCATGCCTACAGCCTGATGCCCTTGAGTCGGGCCTACCACTACGAGCCGGTCCCGAAGGAATTGTCAAAGGAATTGCTAAAAGAATTGCCAAAGGAATTAGATCAAGAGTCGGCACTCACCATCCTGGGGCCGGAATTCCCTCTCTGGACCGAATGGGTGCCAGACCGCCCCCGCCTCGATTACCAGGTCTACCCGCGTCTGACTGCCATAGCCGAAACTGCCTGGACCTCCAAAGACCGCAAGGATCTGGCAGATTTCCGCCGCCGCCTGGCTGGTTTCATGTGCCGGCTGGACCGGCTGGGGGTGCGCCATGCCTCGTTGGATGAGGCCGAACCCGCCAGGATCAAGCAAATGTTTGGCATTTTTTCGATCGCGCGGCCCCAGACCAAAATTGCCGGTTAATTATCCATCTGGCATGCTATACTCCAGCAAGGATAATTCCGAGCCGGCGGCATAATGTAGGCAAACAAACCTGAAGGAGATCTGCTATGAATTTCTTCCAAAAAATCCTGTCTGCGGCAGGCTCCAACAGTGGACCTTTCCACATTTTCGCCGTGAAGTGCGGCCGCTGCGGAGAGATCATTCGTGGGCAGGTCAATGTCAACAATGACCCCAGCCTGGAAATTGACGAAAAAGGCAAAGAGTATTTCATCTGCCGCAAGGTGCTGGTGGGAAATCAACACTGCTTCCAGCGCATTGAAGTGATCTTCAAATTCAACGAAGCCCGCCGGCTGCTCGACCGCCAGATCAGCGGCGGGGAATTTGTGAAAACTAAAGAGTAAGGAGAAATTGATATGACCATCCTGCAGGCGCTCATTCTGGGGATCGTGCAAGGCCTGACCGAATTCATCCCCATCTCAAGTTCCGCTCACCTGATCATCGTGCCCTGGTTGTTCGGATGGAACGATCCGGTTCTGACCAGCCTGTCTTTTGATGTGGCTTTGCACCTGGGGACGCTGGTGGCGGTGGTATGGTTCTTCGCCAGTGATTGGGTGCGCCTGATCCGCGCCGGCGTGGCCAGCCTGGTGGAACGCAGGATTGGGTCCGACCCGGACCGCAAGCTGGCCTGGCTGCTCGTAATCGGCTGCATCCCGGGTGGCATCGCCGGCGTGCTGGGCGAGAGCAAGATTGATGCGCTCTTTCACCAGCCGGGCGTGCCGATCAAGCTGGTGGCTATTATTATCATGGCAATCATTATTGCGGCGCTGGCGCTGATCCTCTTCATCGTTGAACGGCGGGCACACCACACCCGTGAAATGGATTCATTGACGCTCAAGGATGCCATCCTGATCGGCCTGGCGCAGGCATTAGCCATCTTTCCGGGCGTTTCCCGCTCAGGCAGCACCATCACGGCCGGGCTGGCCCTCAATCTAAAGCGTGAAACCGCCGCGCGCTTTTCCTTCCTGCTCAGCGCTCCGATCATCCTGGGGGCCGGTTTGAAGAGTGCCTGGGATATGTTCCAGCAATACCATGCCGGAGTCTCCTTCGGTTCGGGCGAGTTGCTCCTGTTTCCTTTCGGGTTCGTAGCAGCCGCCATCACTGGGTACTTCTGCATCAAATACCTGCTGCGCTATTTGCAAAATAACTCCACCGATCCGTTCGTATACTATCGCTGGGGTCTGGCCATTTTGATCATCATCGTGGCGATGATACGCGGATAATCCTTTCGCAAGGGCGCAAATCATTGCGCCCTTGTTTTTTTCCTTGCTCCTGAGCCTGTCGGAAGGGCACATTTTATGGCATATTTTTGACCATTTTTTATGGTAACAGGCCGGATGCCAGATATGTTATGATTAACCCAACCTTTTGACAATTTTCGATCAAGCATTCAGCTGAACCAGGGGCTCAAAGACAGCTCTTAGGAAGGAGGAGGTAGGATGGATATCAAACAGGCGCTATCCCAGGCAGATTTGTTTATTCGCCAAAACCAGACCGCCCAGGCCAGGACAATCCTGGGGCAAATCCTCCTTGACAACCCCCAGAATGAAGAAGCCTGGATCTTGAGCGCCCAGGTCAGCGATAAACCCGAGCAGGTGATATATTGTTTGCGGCAGGCGATCAAGATCAACCCGGCCTCCCGGGCGCACCTGCTGCTGGAGCGGCTGCAATTGCCGCAGACTCCTCCGGCCCCGGTCGAATCTTCCGAACCTGCCCCTCAACCTTTATCGGAAACGCAACCCCACCAGGCGGTTCGTCTGGCAGTTATCCCACCGGAGCAAGCCATGTCCCTCCCTGCCGGTATTACCGATCCCGGACCGGATGATAATGCAACGGATTTGACTGACCTGCCACCGGATGTGGCAACCGTCCCCTCCATGCCTTCGGCTGTGGCAGCCATCCCCTCCATGCCTCTGGCTGTGGCGGCCACCCCCTCCGAGCTTCCGGCCCCGCAAGCCTCACCTCACAAACGTCCCCAGCGCTGGTTACAAAGAATTTTTACGATTGCAGCCACTGCCTGTTTGGCTGCGCCCTGGATCACAATCCAGAACGGCGCAAGCCCATCCAGCATGTTGAGCGGTGCCCAGGTACTGCTGGGTCCGATATTCTCGCCTCTCGGGGTGGATGTGGGCATCTCCAGCCTGGCGCTTCTGGCCAGCCTGGTACTCCCGCTCTTGATGTTTTTCCGCTTCCGTTCTGCAGCCACACAAAAATGGGGCGAACGGGCCACGATTGCCCTGGCTCCCCTGGCATCCGTGCTATGCCTGGACATGATCTCCTTTTTTTACGCTGGACTAACCAATAATATTATATTGCGCTGGGGTATCTGGGCCAGCTGCGGCTTTTATTCGCTGGCCGGTTTAACAGCTTTGATCAATGCGCGCCGGCTGGGGAACGTAGGCCGCACGGAATTATACGCAGCCCGGGCTGGTTGGATCTTCACCTGGCTGTTCAGCTTCGGCGATATCCTCGCCCTCCTGGTGACCATGATCGGGTTGGTGGTAATGGGTAAATTCAGCCTGTTTGGAATATCCATCCCATTTATCTGGCTGTGTCTGGGAGCATTGCTAAGCCACATCGTCTGAGCAGAGCGGGTCTTGCAAAGGTCCACAAATTGGGCACGCAGAGTAAGGAGCCAGGCATGTCTTACAATCTGCATGTCGAACCCAGAAGCACTTACCTGTACATCACTGTGACCGGCGAAAATTCAGTTTAAGACTTCCGAAGTTTTTAAAACTTCGGAAGTCTTTGTGTTGAATTCACCGGGGATGGACGAGGATAAACAGGGTATGTAAGCCCTAAACGTACGTTTCCCGGCCTTTATCAGACCCGAAATCCGTTCATCGCTGTTCACATCGTACCCGTAGGGTATCTCCGGTAGAAAATATGTTATGCGGGCACCATACCTCGTACGTAAGACAGCAGCTTCGAACTGGTTGGGCCGGTTTGGATATCGGTAAACCCGGCCTCCGCCAGCAGCGGCACATACTCCCGCACATCCACATGCGCCATCGGAGTTATGGCTTTCTCCACGATCATCCGCAGCAGGCCCGATTTGGGCGGCTCGAAATCCACCACCAGGCAGACGCCGCCCGGCTTTAGCACCCGCCGCATTTCGGCCAGGCCGCGTTATTATCAGCGCGTACAGGCGGTCGGCACAAACCTAGGTGGCGTGCGCGTATACGATCGAGTTCTCCCCGGGGGAAGATAGGCCAAGATCAGTAACTGTTTCGAAACCGTGTTGAACCAGGATATGAGAAACTTGCTCACGCAATTGGGAGGTATGCGTTTCTACTGCCACTTGTTTGAAGATGGTCCAATGCATTTCCTCAATTCCATCGAGCACCGAAATTTCGCCGCCCTCTACATCGATCTTGAGGAAATCAACACTGGTGATCCCCTGCTCTCGAATGACGGATGAAA
This sequence comes from Anaerolineales bacterium, assembly GCA_050014055.1. Taxonomy (GTDB): domain Bacteria; phylum Chloroflexota; class Anaerolineae; order Anaerolineales; family Villigracilaceae; genus UBA877. The sequence goes on from JBEKEB010000121.1 coordinate 10,795, forward strand.
GTGTTCTGACCTGAACAATCCGCGTTTCAGTTTGATTGAGGAAATCCGATAGTTCCTTCCCAAATATTTGATCCATCACCGATTTTTGTTGATCTTTTAGAGCGGGTATGGCAGTGGAATTACCCGGCATATAGGGGAAAAAGGTAAATGTTTTCTCATCGTGATCCTGAGATCCGATAGCCACGTTGTATAAATGGATATCTGAGCCTCCGAGTAAACGCACATTCTGTTCCAAAACCTGGAAAGTGTCCTGGATTGGCTCGAAGGCATAGACAGCCGCCTGTGGAGCCTTCAGTTTCACGGCCATCGTAAAAATGCCAACATTCGCGCCGATGTCAATGACACAGCCTGCTCCCAGAACGGACAGCCCTTTCTGGAAATACTCCTGGTTGACCATGATCTCGTTGTAGATCAGCGCAACTTCTTCACAATTGGGTGGGGCATAGCACGCGAATCCGCCAGGGAATGTGAGTTTCTGAAGATGGTTTGGCGCATCTTCAACCAACTCCGGATGGACGTAACCGGGTGGGTATGCAAAGTTACTGGGCATTTTGTTATTCATCGGAAATCTCCTTTCTATATTACTTGGAAATTTACAAAATCAAGACTCTAATA
>JBEKEB010000122.1:0-11300 GCA_050014055.1 Anaerolineales bacterium
GGAGAAGAGAGAAGTGGGAAGAGAGTAGAGAGAAGTGATAAGGAAGAAGCGGAAAACGGGATTTAACAGCAGAATTTGGGCATAATTAGAGGTTTCGTGCGAGTTGAGGGGAAAGGGGGCAGAGGGAAGGGGATAAAGAGGAAAGACTTATGGGATTTTCCTGTAAAAACAATGCCAAAAAAAGGTACTTTTTGGCGGTTTTTAGGGGCAAATTCGGGAAAAAAAGGCATTTTCGGAAGGGAGTTTCCGGCGAATTGTGTAGAGTTTATGGAGGATTTGGGGAGGAAAGATTAAAAGCTCTCACCACGAAGGCCACAAAGGAACACGAAGGAAAAACAAGAAACAAAAAAAAAAAGAACGAAAAACATAATTCATAATTAGAGATTCGTAATTCAGGAATCGGGATTGGTGAGGGGGTGCGAGAGGGAGGCGACCCCACCCCCAACCCCTCCCCAAATCGAAGAACGATTTGGGGAGGGGAGAGAAGAAAGAGGAATATGGCAAGTTTCAATCCACGCCTGCGGGGACGGAGGCGACGCAATGGGCAGACACGCAGGTCTGCCCCTACGGGCATTTCAATCCACGCCCGCGGGGGCAGGGGCTAAATACGATCCAGGGAACCAGGAGCGATGAAGGAAATTCGACCAGACCGGCTTGATAAAAATCTATATCAGATGTTAACCATATATTAGATATTAATAGTAATGTATAATTGACCTTGATCAGCAGAAAATTCCCAGAAAGAATCCTGCAAGAATGACCGGGTAAAAACGAGCTGGCTCGGGAAATACAAACAATAATGAGGAGAAATCGGATGAAAATAAAAGGGTATTTTGTCCTGGCTGGCGTGATAGTCCTGCTGCTGGCCTCCAGTGGGTGCTCCTTTCCCACACCCGGGCTGCCGACCTGCCCGACTGCCGGATTGCAGGCGCCGGTCTTGACCGGCCCGGCGATGTGGTCGGTGGTCGCGTCGCTGTCGCCTTCTCTAACATGGACCTACCCCGACGCGAGTTGCAACCCCCAGGGCTACGCCATCGACTTAAGGACCGGACCATTATTCACCGACCACCTGGGCGGCGGCACCGGCAACCCCTCCACTTCCTGGGGGCCCGGCAGTCCCCTCCAGCCTGGGCGTGAATACGAATGGGGTGTGCAGGCCATTAATGGGACCACGCTGGGGCCGCCCGCCGGTTACAACTATTTCTTTACCGGCCCGATGTGTGACACAAACGCGCTGGCTGCCCCCAGCCTGCTCCAGCCTGCCAACGGGGCAATAATAAACGAACTGGACCCGAGTTTGATCTGGCAATATCCTGACGCCTGCCTGCCGCAGGGCTACCGGGTGGACCTTTCCACGGACCCGACCTTCGCCGACACCAGCCTGAGCGGCGGCACCGGCACTCCATCCACGCGCTGGGGGCCAGGCAACCCGCTGGCGAACTGCACGGTCTACTATTGGAAGATCACGCCAATGAACGATACCACCCTGGGCCCGGTTTCGAGCGTATTTTCCTTCACCACCCAGGCGCCGGGAATCTGCCCCAAGCCGGTTCCGGTGAACCAAAATCCCATCACGGTTTTGGGTCCGCCCATCCTGGAAATTCCCACACCAACCCCCACCATGACACTTTCCCCAACACCCACCCAGGCAGGATTCATTTTCATCCCGAACCTTAATGCGAATTGCCGCTCCGGTCCCAACCCGGTCTTTTCCATCCTGGATGTGGCATTGAAAGGCCATTCCTACCTGATGGACGGGCGCAACCTGGATGGCAGTTGGTTCCGGATCATGCTCACACCCAACGAAGGCTGCTGGGTGCCGTCCACAGCAGGCACACCCCCTGCAGACCTGACGGGATTGCGGGTGCTGATCGAACCACCCACGCCGACCGCCGTCCCCCCGACCGCCACACTGGCGGCCTGCTCCCGCATCACGAACCCGAAGATCTGCAGCGCGCAGCCGAACTGCCAATGGAAGCTCGGTGTGACAGGCGGAGGCGCATGCACGAGTAAATAGAAGTTAGCGCACGCTCAAAATCGCCCGGTATGGCACCGGGCGATTTTGTCGTTTCACAGACAATAAGGTCTATGATAATTGAGAAGCTGGCTTTCCCCAGCGTGGATATCTGGCTGATTAATAATCTGCTGATACCTTCCTCCCGGCAGACCCAGACCCGCCCACTCTATTGCCTCGCTTGAGCCGCCTCGACACATTTTTTCACCCCGACAGCCAGCTGCTCAATATTAAGTTGATCAAGCATGGACGCATGGGATCCCGGGACATCCAGAATCTCTACTTCAGCGGCATAATCCTTCCATCCTGCGGTTAGGTCGGATCGGACGTAAGATGGTCGTTCATTCGCCCGGAACAAGGTTACTTTTCCTGGGAACGGGTTTGGCCTGTAGCGGATATAGGCAGTTTGGTTAATCCAATTAATATCCTTTGGAGTCATCTTCAATCTTTCGGCAATATAGAGAAGCGAGGAAGAGCTTAACATTCTTTCCATCAAACTCTTGACCCTGTTTGTTCCATAATTCAACCTTTCCAGCCAGGACAGATGGCGCATATTATCGCGGTGAATATTCACCCGTTCAGGAACTTCCGCCTTAGGATACGATCCGGGAGCAAATGTATCAAACAACCCTAAAAATGCAACCACCTGCCCCGATCTGGTTAACTGCTGCGCAATTTCAAAGGCCAGCATCCCGCCGAAAGAATGGCCTGCAAAATAATAGGGACCATCCGGCTGGAGTTCCCGGATCTCACGCAGACAACTTGCCGCCGTTTCCTCCATCCGTATGGATGGGACGGTCTTTGTGCCTGAGAAAACCAACTCGATGCCATAGACAGGCCGGTCGTTCCCAAGGCGGCGGGCCAGGTCGCGGAAGTAAAAAGAATCCCCATGCTTGCCCGGAAAGAGAAAGAGAGGCGGTTGGACCCCTCCGCTTTGAAACACAATTATGGAAGAAGCCGCTTGAACATCGCTGTGCTCAATATACCGGGCCATTTGTTCGATCGTCCGGCATTCGGCCAGAAGTGCGAGCGGAAGGTTGCGGTTGAATTGGTCTTCAATATCAGTTAATATCTGGGCTGCCAGCAGGGAATCGCCTCCCAACTCCAGGAAGTCGTCCTGGATGCCAATTCCTTCGAACCGGAACGCAGCTGTCCAGATTTTCACCAATTCTTGCTCAACCGGATTGCGTGGGGCAACAAAAGCGGCGTCAGATTCGCGGGTTGGCTCAGGCAAAGCGTGGACATCCACTTTACCACGGGTGTTCAGGGGAAATTTATCGAGAAAAACAAAGCGTGCCGGGATCATGTAATCGGGCAGCTTGGCAGCCAGGAAGGTACGTAGATCCATACTGGTCGAAACCATTCCCGGGCGGGGCACGATATAGGCAACGAGCCTTCTTTCGTTCATGGCGTAGGGTACCGGGCGTGGTGCAATAACCAGCTCTTTTACAGCCGGGTGAGTGGAAAGTGCTGATAGTATCGCGTTGATCTCGACCCGGAACCCCCGGATCTTCACCTGGTTATCTTTGCGCCCTACGAATTCGAGTCTTCCATCGGGAAGCCAGCGTCCCAGGTCGCCCGAATGATAAATTCGCGACTCCGGGTCGGCAGGGTCAGGATGTAAGACTGCCTCGGTCAGCTCGGGGTTATGCCAGTAGCCGGGGATCAAGTAACGGCTTTTAACTACGATCTCCCCGGCCTGTCCCGGATCGACCGCTTGACCAGCATCATCAACAAGAATGATCTCTTTGTCGGGGGCAGGATAACCCAGAGGCGGAATGGGATCGGAGATGTCGGTGTGCTGATCATATCGCTGGAACGTCATCCAGGCGGCTTCCGTGGAAGCGTAAACATTATTTAATATACAATGGGACGAGAAATGTCTTCTCCAATCTTCCAGGTCCTGGTGGTAAAAGCCATCACCGCCAATTCCGATGGCCAGCAGATCTGGAAAGAGCGTCTCTGTGCTCCTGGGCAGGGAAGCCATCCACTGGCGAAGGAAGCCGGGAGGGCAGGTCAGGAACGTGATTTTCTGCTGGATTAACCAATCTCCAAAAGCGCTTAAAGTCATTTTCTTAAGGTCGCAAGGATGAAGCGTTGCGCCGCTTAAGAGTGCCCCAAAAATGCCGGCTATCGACCAGGCGTAACTACACGACAATGTGAGAGGAATGTGATCTTTGCAACCCAGCTCGTTGAAATTTATGAAATCCATATTGAAATGGAGGGCGCAACTGTGATCATAGACCGCCCCCTTGGGTTGCCCGGTCGAACCTGACGTGTAGAAGATCGCAGCTATTGATTCGGGCGATAAAGGAATATGAGGGTTTTCATTCGGAAACCCGACCTCAAGCAAGTCAAGGTTGAGGATGGCAGCTCCATCCTGGGCCAACTGCCGGGCGACAGGCAGGCTGGGTTCATCGGTGATGATCAAGCCGGATCCTGCATCCTTGAAGATATTTTCAAGGTGTTCGATCGGCATAGAAGGTTCTAATGCGAAGTATATTTTCCCCGCCTTCAAGATCCCCAGGATCGAAATGATTGAGGCGGTCTTATCCTCCAATAAAAAGACAACCGGTTCTTCACCCGGCCCCAAGCGAGCGAGGATGGCGTGGGCCAGTCGATTAGCAGATTGATTGAGAGCCTGGTACGAGAGCTCCCGATCCCCCTGGACTATCGCACTCCGGCCGGGGAATTTTTCAACAGCCTGCTCGAACCGTTCGACCAGGGTGCTATCCACGAAATCGTGAGGAAAGGGGACAAAACTTTTTTTAGGTTCAATTAATGGAAGCGAAGGGAAGGTCATAAATAATTCTCAAGTTAATCATATCATCTTTCGTTCTACCTACCATTAATCCACGTATTATATATCTACGCCAATATAAAACGTGGATAAACCAGCGAGTGTTAAATAGGAGTTATTGAGGGCCTGGAACCTATTCGAAATGCAAAGTGTCAGGACGAGCCGCCTTCCGTATGTGTTGAGTCTATGGGTTGATGAAAAATTCTGGATACTACAAATATCCGCCCGATAAGAAGGTCAAGAGTGAAATTTCGCCAGGTTTTGTAACGACAGTAGGACCGGCATCTCCGGCTTTTGGATAGAGGGTCAAGGTGATAGGGGCGGGTTCGTACCGTCTAACAGGGACTAAATTTCTCGGCTCAGAACATAGAAGCTCTGCGGGCCTATGAAGAAGCGTAACAAGTTATTACGTGCTAAAAGCTTTGCTGGCCACATCCGGCAGGGCCTCGAAGGCCGGGCGGGCGAAATAGTAACCCTGGAAGATGCTGATGCCGGCTTCATGCAGCCAGTGATATTCATCCGCATTCTCGACCCCTTCGGCCACGATTTCAATGGCCAGCTGTTCGCAAATTTGCTTGACGCCGGTAAAGATCCTTTGCTTGACGAAATCCTGCTGGATGTTGCCGATCAAAAAACGGTCGAGTTTAATGTAATTCGGCTGGTACTCCGCTAGCAGTTTCAAGCCGGAATAACCTGCTCCGAAATCGTCAATCGCGGTGGTAAAACCGAAATCCTGGATGAGCCGCAGGTACTGCAGCAAATTACGCTGGTCGGTCAGGCTCTCCATTTCAAGCACCTCGAAGATGATGTTCCCCACCGGGATGCCGCTGCGGATGGAAGCCTGGAAGGTGGTCATGATGCTCAGGTCAATCTCGTAAATGCTTTGCGCGGACAGGTTGAGGTTCAGCCGTTTGGGATTTTTTAATCTGCTGGCCAGGTAAATGGCTTTCGAGCGGCAGATTTCGTCGAACCGGGGAAAATCATATTTGGGTACCTGGGCAAATACCGAAGCCGAAGGTTCCCCGTGCGGCCCGCGCACCAGTGCTTCAAAGGAGATGATCTCGCGGTTGCGGGCATCCACGATGGGTTGGAACGCAAAACTGAATTCGAAGCCGATATTCCCGTTGGATTTGAAGGGAAAGGTTGGTTTGACGGGCCTGGGGCAATTCTGCATAACTTTTTCCTGATTCCGGTAGGATTTATTCTTCTAATGGAACTTTCCGGAAAATGCCGGTTGCAATGGTTGCGCTGGAACCATCCCCAATTCCATCATAACCGTCCATCCCCTAATGCGGTATCCTATTATGGAGGTTCTTTGTTGCCTACTTATTGACCAGTCAGAGGCGATCTTTTAGCTGGGCTGCCTGCACACCCCCGCTTCCCCAAGGTTTAAGTGGGATACTGATCCCCAATTTAAGCTGCCTGCAGTATGAATCCCCCGGCCGCCCAGGTAGCTTTCTGCGGTACAATCGCCGCATCGATTTGATAATCCACAATCAAAAATCCTCAAGCAGAAATCCGTCAATCCCATGCCATCCGATACGCAAGTCATCTACTCCATGATGCGGGTTGGGCGCATCCATCCCCCCAACAAACAGGTCCTGCGGGATATCTCGCTGGGCTTCTATTACGGCGCCAAGATCGGAGTGCTCGGCCTGAACGGGGCCGGCAAGTCCACCTTGCTGCGCATCATGGCCGGCCAGGATAAAGATTACGTCGGCGAGATCAGCATGAGCAAGGGCTACAGCGTTGGCCTGCTCGAGCAGGAACCACAACTCGACCCGCAAAAGACCGTCATCGAGGTCATCCGCGAAGGCGTCCAGCCCATCGTGGAACTGCTGAAGCGTTTTGACGAAGTCAACGCAAAATTCGCTGAAGCGGAGGCGGACTTCGACGCGCTGATCGCCGAACAGACCAGCCTGCAGGAGGCGCTCGACAAGGTCGATGCCTGGAACCTGGACAGCCACCTGGAGTTGGCCATGGACGCCCTGCGCTGCCCGCCAGCGGATACACCGGTCAAGGTGCTCTCCGGCGGCGAACGCCGACGCGTAGCCCTGACCCGGCTGCTGCTGACCGAACCGGATATCCTGCTGCTGGACGAACCCACCAACCACCTGGACGCCGAATCCGTGGCCTGGCTGGAGCACCACCTGCGCGAATATAAGGGCACGGTCATCGCCGTCACGCATGACCGCTACTTCCTTGATAATGTCGCCGGCTGGATCCTGGAACTGGACCGCGGCTATGGCATCCCCTGGAAGGGCAATTACTCTTCCTGGCTGGAACAGAAGAAAAACCGGCTGGCCCTGGAGGAGAAGAGTGAGTCCAGGCGCCAGAAGACGCTCGAGCGGGAACTGGAATGGATCCGCATGTCGCCCAAAGCGCGCCAGGCCAAGGGGCAGGCCCGCCTGACCGCCTATGAACGGCTGTTGAGCCAGGAAACGGAGCAGCGGCGCGAAGAGCTGGAAATCTACATCCCGCCCGGTCCCAGGCTGGGGGATATCGTCATCGAACTGGAGGGGGTCAGCAAAGCCTATGGCGACCGGCTGCTGCTGGAGGACTTCAGCGCGAAAATCCCGCCCGGCTCGATCGTCGGCGTGATCGGGCCAAATGGAGCCGGCAAAACCACCCTGTTGAAGATGATCACCGGGCAGGAAAGCCCCGACCGGGGCACCATCCGGATCGGAGAAACGGTCAAGTGGGCTTATGCCGACCAGACCCGCACGCTCGACCCGGAGAAAACCGTCTGGGAGCAGATCACCGGCGGGGCCGAAACGCTCACGCTGGGCACGCGCACCATGAACTCGCGCGGGTATGTATCCTCCTTCAATTTTTTGGGCCCCGACCAGCAGAAAAAAGTCGGCACCCTGTCGGGTGGCGAACGAAACCGGGTCCACCTGGCCAAAACGCTCACGCAGGGCGCCAATGTGATTTTGCTCGATGAGCCCACCAACGATCTGGATATCAACACCCTGCGCGCCCTGGAGGAAGCCCTGGAAGACTTCGCCGGCTGCGCCATCGTGGTCAGCCACGACCGCTGGTTCCTGGACCGCATCGCCACCCACATCCTGGCCTTCGAAGGCGACAGCCAGGCACGCCTGTTCCTGGGAAATTGGTCAGACTATGAAGCCCACATGCGCGAGACCTACGGGAAGGACCTCCAGCCGCACCGGGTGAAATACAGAACATTGAAGCGATAATCAAATATAACTATGAGCGCGATACGACCCGGTCAAAAGACCGGGTCGTTAGCGAGGAGGAAACGCACAACTTTGTTCGCAGTTTCCAAGCATAATGATAGTACCTGATTATGAATAACTCATGAATTAATTCTGGTTGTGCAAATAATCGACCCCGGTTTCTTTGGCCACCAATTTACGTTGCGCTTTAATAATACGCTTTTATACATTCCAACAATTTTACACCTGAACCCTTGAAACGACCCGGCTTCATACCGGGTCGTTTCAAGGAGAAGAAAGAAGAAGAATGTTCGCCTGTTCCCACTGCTTCCAAACAATATCATAGCACTTGATTATAAACAACCCATGAATTATGGCTTATTTAGGTGGTTTACATAGGGGAAGAAATGAGTATATTGTGGGTGATTCATTGGCAGAAAAACGACCCGGCGTATGCCGGGTCGTTTTTTAAGGAGGGGGAGAGAGAAGAAATGTTCACCTGATCAAACTGCTTACAACCAATATAATACTCCCTGTGCATGAACAAACGATGAATTTTTCCAGGATATGGGGAACGGGAAACACCAATGAAGCCTCCTGCAAGAAACCGAACAGTCTGGGGGTATCGCCCGTATATAATAAGCAAGCGTTCTGTCCGAATGAAACTTCCCCGAGGAGAGTCTATGGCAAACAGTGCCACCCTGATCGAAACGCAAGCCTTGTTCAAACGCTACGGCGACAAACTGGCCGTGAATAATGTCAGCTTCGAAGTACAGGCCGGGGAGGTGTTCGGCTTCCTAGGCCCGAACGGCGCAGGGAAGACCACCACCATCAAGATGATCGTCGGGCTGCTGCAGCCCACTTCCGGCACGATCCGGGTGGCCGGATACGATGTGCAGACCCAGCCCCTGCTGGCCAAGGCTGCCAGCGGCTACGTGCCGGACACTCCCAATCTGTACGCCAAACTGACCGGGCGCGAACTGCTGCGCTTCGTGGGCGACCTGTACAGCCTGGATCGCCAGCGGCTGGCGCAGCGTACCGAGGAACTGTTGCGCGTGCTCGACCTGAACGAGGCGGCCGACCAAACCATCGACTCGTACAGCCACGGCATGCAACAGAAAACCTCCCTGGCGGCCGCGTTGATGCACGATCCCAAAGTACTGGTACTGGATGAGCCAACCGTGGGTCTCGACCCCAAGTCGGCCCGCCTGATCAAGGATATCCTGCGCCAGATGGCCGAGCGCGGCACAGCGGTATTTCTTTCCACACACATCCTGGAAATCGCCGAGCGCATGTGCGACCGCATCGGCATCATCGACAAAGGTGCATTGGTGGCGGTCGGGACCATGAACGAACTGCGCGCTCTGGGCAAGGCTGGCGAAACCAGTCTGGAGGATATCTTCCTGGGCCTGACCGGTGGCGCAGAGGCAGCCGAGATCTCCGAGATTTTGAGATGAACAGCCTGTCTGTCATGCCCTCGGCGCGATTGTTGCCGTCCGTTTGGAAACTGATCCGCCTGCGTCTGCTGCTCAACTGGAATGCGTTCAAGCATGCCAAAACCGGCCGGAAGATCGGCACGATCGCACTGGTGATCCTGGCGTTGGTCTTTACCGGGTTCACCTTCTTCCTGAGCTGGCTCCTGCTGGGATTCCTGCGCTCAGCCAAACTGATCCAGTACGTCGGATTTGATGTTGGTCCCTTCCTGCAGACCGTACCGGTGCTGGTCTTTGCCTTGCTGTTCGTGGGAATTATGTTCTCCAGCTTTGGTGTGCTACTGCAGGCGCTGTACCTCTCGGGCGACATGGATTTCCTGCTGAGCTCGCCGGTGCCCATCCGGGCGGTCTTTGTCACCAAGCTGCTGCAGGCGGTGCTGCCCGGTTTCGGGTTGGCGGCCCTGTTTGGCCTGCCGGTGCTGTACGGGCTGGGCCTCACCGGCAATTACTCCATCGTTTATTACCCGCTGGTCCTGCTGACCATGGTTGCCCTGACGCTGGCGGCGGCCGGTATCTCGGCGTTTCTGGTCATGCTGGCGGCGCGCCTGTTCCCCCCCCGGCGGGTGGCGGAGGTATTGGGGTTCCTGACGGCCACCCTTTCCATCCTGTGTTCGCAGAGCGGCAACCTGTATAACAGCCTGGGTCGCGACGTCACGATCTCAGGGTCGCAGGTCAACGGGGCCTTTGCCTTGCTGATGCGGTTCAATACGCCCTGGAACCCATTGAACTGGGCTGGAAGCGGCCTGGTGGACCTGGGCGAGGGCCACTGGCTGGCAGGGCTTGGCCTGGTGGCGCTGACCCTGGGACTATCGGCACTGGCCTTTTCATTCGCTTTGGCCACTGCCGAACGCTGGTATTACAGCGGCTGGGCCGGGATGCAGGTGGTGGCTTACAAGAAAAAATCCGCCCGCTCCGTGCGAGCGCAAACGGTCACTGCCCAACCTGTTCCCGATATTGCCAACCTGGCCGGGCCACAGATGAGTCGGGTGCTGCCTGCCCCTGTTCGGGCCATCCTGCAAAAGGATTTCCTGCTGCTCCGACGGGACATACGCAATCTTTCGCAGTTGGTCACGCCATTGATATTCGGAATATTCTATACCTTCATTTTCCTGCGCCCGGGGGGTTCAATCTTCCCGGACAGCCCGGATACGCCGGCAATCTTCTCTTCGATGGCCCGCTTTATCTCCTCCTACGGGAACATCGGCATGAGCCTGTTTGTCGGTTGGATGCTGCTCAGCCGGCTGGCGGGAATGGCTTTTTCATCAGAAGGCAAGAACTACTGGATGTTGAAGGCCTCCCCGGTGAAGGCCACACACCTGCTGACTGCCAAGTTCCTGATGGCCTACCTGCCCACGCTGGCGCTAGGCGTAATCTTCATGGTGGCGGTCTCGATCCTGCAAAAAGCCTCGCTGGCCATCTTCTTGTATGGTCTGCTGGCAACCACCTTGTGCCAGGCCGGGATGAGCGGCATCCTGCTGGCCTTCGGCGTAGCCGGCGCTAATTTCAACTGGACCGATCCGCGCCGGATGAATGCCGGTGTGATCGGCTGCCTCGGCCAGGCCTTGACGGCGCTCTTCCTGCCGATCGCCTTCGGTTTTTTCATCGGCCCGTTGCTGCTCATGACAATCATGAACTGGCCGCAGGTTTACGGTTATCTGGCCGGAGCCGTTGCCGGTGTCGCCGTCAGCGCGACCGCCGCGCTCCTGCCGCCCTGGCTGGCCCGGAAGCGGGTGGACCGGCTGAATGAGAATTAAGAATCTATCCGAAAGTTAAAGAAAAACCGCAATTTGAGAGTGTGCGGCTTCGCCGCACAC
>JBEKEB010000123.1:0-11243 GCA_050014055.1 Anaerolineales bacterium
GCCACGGAAACCATTACGCCTTTGCCGAGCGAAACCGCAACCCTGCCAGCCACGATCCCTCCGATTTTGACATCGATCCCCGGAATTGGCGAAACTTTGACTTCGGTGTATTCCACCCCCGGAGCCCAGGAAACTCTTGTAGCCCAGCAGACCATGGTGGCTGCCACAGAGGGCGTACAGATGCAGGGGCTTTCCGGTTCATTGTTGACTCAATGCCCAAATCCAACTGATCCCCCGAAGCAAACCTGGTTGGATATTCCGGTGATGCCGCAAGCAACCGCCGGACAGGTGGTACAAACGTTGATTGGCTCCTACTATTGTTTTCGGGCCCCGGTAACGGTTGGTGACGTGGAAACCTTCTATAAAAACAAACTGTCTGCTCCAAATTGGATGTTGCAAAGCGATACGAATGGATCAATGGTATTCGCAGGATTCAGTCAGACAGGAATGGAGATTCTATTCCTGGTGTCCGGGCCTGGAAATAAGAACGACCTGATTGTGGTGCTCAATGCGACCACTCCAATGGCCATCCCAACTCTGAAACCTTAAGAAGGACTGGAAATCCGAACAAAATGATCTGCAAAATGTCCGATCCTTCTTTCCGTCAACATCCATGCGTTTGTGGGTTTCTACCAGTTCAGTAGCAGTATTGTGTAGAGGTAATCTCGAATAATCCGTATGCTGAAGCGGTTTGCTTTGAAAATTACAGTCGGATGTAAGGCAGTCGATTGTTGTATAATCCTTTTGGAAAGTACCAGAGTGTGCCCCACGTAATTTCGCGTTCTATCGGCCCGAATGGGATAGATCAAGTAAAGAGAATATATTCGTTCTGGAGGAAACCGGCTTGATTTTGTTCTGGCATCTGTACGCCATTTTAATCATTTTCTTTCTCTTGTTTGGTTTGGCCGCAAGCCTCATCAACTTCTTTACCGTCCGGCGCTTTGACCAGTACCCGCCTGCCAAAGAATATCCCTTTGTGTCGGTGCTCGTCCCAGCCCGCAATGAGGAGCAGAGTATTAAAATCTGCATTTCCTCCCTGCTGGCTCAGGATTATCCGGATTTCGAAGTAATTGTATTGAACGACAACTCCACTGACGACACTGCCTCGATCCTGGAGCAGCTGGCTTGTTGCGACAACCGCTTGCAAGTCATTCAGGGTACGCCTTTGCCGGATGGTTGGCTTGGAAAGCACTGGGCCTGCCATCAACTCTACCAGTCTGCCAAGGGGGAATTGTTCCTTTTCACAGACGCCGATACCCGCTATACCCCGGATATGCTGCGAACCAGCGTCTCGGCGCTGATTGCCGAGCATGCCGACCTGGTATCGGCCTTCCCGTATGAGGAAATGCTTACATGGGGGGAACGTTTGCTGGTGCCGATTATGTGCTGGGGCATGTTCACATTCATTCCCATTCGCCTGGTGCAAAAAATGCATTTGGCGCTTCTTGCCATCTCCATTGGCCAGTTCATGCTCTTCCGGCGCGCCGGTTACGAACTGGTGGGCGGTTTCGAGAGGGTCAGGACTGAGGTGGTGGATGATGTCTGCATGGGGCGCATTCTAATCAGCAAAGGGGGCGAATGGCGGCTACTGGATGGCACCCGGCAGATTACCTGCCGCATGTATCATGGCTTCCGGGAGGCGGTTGGTGGTTTCAGCAAGACCATTTTTGCGGTATTCGATTATCGCATCCTGCCTTATATTATTGGCTGGCTGCTGGCGGGATTGGCTATTCTTGGGCCGGTGGTTGGTCTTATTTTGTACTTGCTGCGTGTCCCCCTGACTTTCATACCAGTGGGATTCGCTGCGATCTCCGTGGCACTCTCCATCATTACTTGGATAATTACTTCCCGGCGCTTTCATTTTCCGATCTATATTGCGTTTATTTATCCGCTCGACCTGGCGCTCTATATCATCGTCGCTGCCCACTCATTTATCAGGACGGCCACAGGTACGGCTGTCTGGAAAAACCGCGTCCTGGATCGGGTGCCCATGCGCTGGTTGTAACGCTTGGTCTCTATCAGAAAATTATTGAAGAAACGCATTTTTGGTATGTGCGGCGAAGCCGCACATACCAAAAATGCTAACTCCTCCTGAATTTTCTGATAGGCTCTTCAATCTTTGGGAATCTCTGGCGTGAAAGGGTAAATAATCGGGCCGTTTTCTTTCATGGTTCCGGCAACTTCCAGGGCGTCAAATAACCCTCAAAATAGGGAACTTTTGGCCGTGGTATTATTGAACGTTCAAACGTTATAATGGGGGACGATGAAGACGCAGGTCATCCAAATGGACACGCATGACGACGTGACTTCCATCCGCGACAAGATGGCATGGGCTAAAACGTCTCGTATCCTGCTGGTATTCCCGCGCCGTTCCCGGATCCTGGAACGGACCCTGGATCTGCGTCTGGTCCAGCGGCATGCGCTTATCCTGGGGGCTCAGCTGGCCATTGTGGCGCCGTCCGCCGATATCCGTCAAACCGCCCGCGAATTGGGCATCCCGATCTATAAGACGGCTGTCATTGCCCAACGGAGAACCTGGCACACAAATTCCCCGGTCGAGGTCCCGGTTAGACGAACACCCAGTTCCGATTTGCGAAGCATGCAGCGGGAAGCTGTTGCTGCCGAGGGGCATTGGCGAAATCTTTTTGGCGTCCGCTTGCTTTTTTTTACTTTGGCTGTTCTGGCAATGCTGGCCCTGCTGGTACTTTTTTTCCCTTCCGCGACGGTTGTATTAACGCCTGAGACCCGCTTGCAAAGCCTGACAATCTCCCTCAGCGCCAGCCCAAAGGTAGCCACGGTTACCCTGACCGGCGACCTGCCAGCCCGCCTGGCTACCGCTGTTTTTGAGCTAAGCAAGACTGCCTCGGTAACCGGGTCGGTGATCACACCGAACACTCCGGCGGCGGGTATGGCTCACTTCCGTAACCTGAGCATCGGAAAGGTGGATATCCCATCCGGGACAGTTATCCGGACTTCCGGAAGTTCACCTGTCCGGTTTGCCACAACGACGGATGTGGTCATGCCGGCCGGAGTTGGCAAGACAGTGGATGTTCCCGTCCAGGCGGTCGAACCGGGTTCTTCTGGAAATTTATCTGCTGACACGTTGGTTGTCTTTGAAGGTGACCTGGGTACCAGTCTGGCAGTTACCAACCCAAGCCCAACCACAGGTGGCTCTGACCACAGCGCACCCATCCAGACCGCAGATGATCGCACCCACCTGCATGATGCGCTTGTATCTGAGATCCTGGATCAATGTAAAACGTCTTTGCCTCAATCCCTCAGTCAAGGGGATACCTATTTCCCCAGTACTCTGGCGGTGGCACAAATAATCTCCGAGACCTATTTTCCGGCGGATGGGCAAACCGGGTCCACGCTATCCCTGACAATGAACATGCAATGCAAGGCGCAGTATGCCCGCGCCGCGGATGTCTTCTCTTTTGCCAGCCTGGCCCTGGATGCGAGCCTCCCGGCCGGTTTTGAGACCATCTCAAGTGCAGTGACGACCGCGACTTCCGGCGCTCCCGTGACTAACGCGGATGGGAATACCTCCTGGAAAGTAATCGCGCAGCGGAGTTTACGTGCGCGGATTGATCCATTGAAGACCATGCAATTGATTCAAGGGTGCAGTCTCGCTACGGCAGGCAGGCGGCTGGTTGCCTCTTTGCGACTGGCTGCTGCGCCATCCATAAAAGTGACGCCTGCCTGGTGGCCCTGGCTGCCGGTTTTTCCATTTCGTATAGCAGTCTTCATTCGGGGCTGAGTGCGGATAGCAGGTTGAGGATTGCTTTCATGAGAATACTTGCGGTAGACCCAGGTTCTAAGCGCATCGGTCTGGCCATCAGCGACCCGACCGGTACCATCGCTAACCCGCTAGCAGTGATATTGCACGTTGCACGGCTGGTGGACGCCGCTGCCGTGGCCGAACAGGCTGCCAGCCAGGCAGTCCGTCTGATCGTTATTGGTCAGTCATTTGATGATGACGGAAACCCTTCCTTTGAAGGACGCCGCTCGATACGTTTTGCCGAAGCCATTAAATCGCAGACAAGCATCCCGGTTGTATTCTGGGATGAATCGTTTACCACCCGGGACGCGCGCGCGGCTCGCCTCCAGATGGGTGCTACGCGCAAGGGCCGTTCTGGTCATCTCGATGATCTGGCCGC
Organism: Anaerolineales bacterium; assembly: GCA_050014055.1. Lineage (GTDB taxonomy): Bacteria > Chloroflexota > Anaerolineae > Anaerolineales > Villigracilaceae > UBA877. The sequence goes on from JBEKEB010000123.1 coordinate 4,161, forward strand.
AACTGCCCTCTTGCAATCCTATCTGGACGCTAATCCACAATCATGAAACGTCGCCGTTCCTGTATTCCCGTGGTTCTCGTGATGGTATTGCTGGTTGTCATCGGGCTGGTTGCATTGGCTGTCTATATTCCGGCGATAGCCTGGCAATCTTTCGGGGCACCCGGGCCCAGGCTTAATTCCCTGCAGCGTTTAACCTCTGCCTTCGATCTGGTCTGGAACGCCGGTGATATGACCCAGCCGCGTGATCCGGCTGGGGTGGAACAGGTTTTTGTCATCCAACCGGGGGAAAGCGTCAATTCGATTTCCGATCGCCTGGAACAGGCCGGCCTGATCCGAAACGCCCAAACGTTTCGTACCTACCTGCTTTGGGCCGGTTTGGATACCATAATTCAGACTGGGACATACCGGCTCAGCCCGGCGCAGACCGGTCGGGATATCGCCCAGATGCTGAAATCCACCACACTGACCGAGGTGACGTTCAGCGTCCTGCCCGGCTGGCGAATGGAGGAAATTGCCGCCAGTCTGCCCAGCTCGGGGCTGGATATCACCCCCGCAGCTTTTTTGGAGTCTGCCTCTGCGCCTGCCAACGCCCCCGGCTTTCTCCCTGCCGGTGCGAGTGCCGAAGGCTTCCTTTCACCCGGCAATTACACCCTGCCGCGTACCACCTCAGCCGATCAACTGGTCTTCCTGCTGTTGCAAAGTTTTTCTTCCGGGCTGACCCCCGACCTCCAGAGTGGTTTTTCCAGCCACGGCCTGACGGTCTTCCAAGCGGTTACGCTGGCTTCGATCATCCAACGCGAGGCGGTTGTGGCGGAGGAAATGCCCATGATCGCCTCGGTTTTTTATAATCGTCTGGCTGTTAATATGCGGCTGCAGACTGACCCGACCGTTCAATACGCCCTCGGTTTCGATGCCGCCAAGGGTAGCTGGTGGACCACCCCGCTCAGCCTGGATGATTTGAAGGTCGATTCGCCCTATAATACCTACCTCCATCCGGGATTGCCTCCCGGACCGATTTCCAATCCCGGCCTGGCGGCTTTGCAGGCGGTTGCTGCCCCTGCCAGAAGCAATTACTTCTACTTTCAGGCGCGTTGTGACAAATCCGGCCTGCACAACTTCGCAGAAACCCTCGAACAGCACCAGCAGAACAATTGCCCGTGAGGTGAGGACAAATGTAGGTCACGCTTAAAGGGTGACCTACAAGCGTGGCCTACTCATTTCAAGCCGGCTTTTCTTCCACTACGGGTGGTTTTGGGGCACGCTGGAAAAAGGTCAGCAGGCCCGCGCCGATGGCGGTGCAAAGTACCGCCGGAGTGAAAATAAACCAGCCAACGTAAGGGGTCAGGCACGCCAATACCAGCAAGAGTCCGCCGCTCAGGTCTTTTCCCAGGGGTGATGATAAAGAGTTCCAACGCTCCCCGGTCAAGCCTGCCAGGGCAACCAGCCCAGGAAAGCCAGGCAAGATCAACCCGATTAGCAGAAGTATTGCTAATGCAGTGCCGATTAAGTAAGGCATCATCTCTGGGCCGCCGTTAGCTTGGGTCCATTCGAACCAGATGACCAGGATCACGAACCAGAATATCACATTGATTAGCCCAACCAGGAAGCTCTTCCATGGAGCAACCTCCAATTTCTGGCGGGCACGGGTTACCGGCTTTGGAAAGAACATATCGAAAGTTCCCAGCAGGGCAATAATAGTCATGCCCCCCAATAAAATGGACAGGATCGATATAGCAGTCATCATGGAAGATTCTCCTTCTTCCCGAGTTGGGAAGGCTACCTATTCCACGACCTTCGGATTCGCATTGTGTTGGAATAGGGTTTGGATAGTCGAGCCAAAGCCGATGCAGAGTGCAACAGGAGTGACAATGAACCAACCCAGGAAGGGTGCCAGCCCCGAGGAGACTAGGAGTGTTGTTCCGATCAGGTTGGGATTGATGGATGATCTGGTTTTCCCGATGCGCTGACCCAGGCTGTTGGCCAGGGCCGCCAGCCCAATCGCGCTGATGCTAATAAGACTGAGCCCAACCAAGATTAACAATAGGGTTAATATCACCCGTGCCAGTCCGTGGATTGCATACAAATAGGGCACATTATCTTTTGCCATGGTTTGCAAGATTGGCAAATTGATTAAGTAGCCAAGTAATAATAGGACCGCAAACGAAAGGCCCAGCGCAACCAAGCCAATGACCAGGCAGCGGACGGGTTGGCTCTCGAGTTTTTCCCCCGCTTGTTCGACTTTAACTGGTAGGAGCAGATTCAGGACAATAAGCAGGGCAATGGATGTAGTCCCAGCGAAGAACAATGTACCAAGTGAATTTAATGTCGTCATGGTATTCACCTCTTTTCATTTTTAGGGTTTGGAGCTGCTGTGAAAAACTAGGCTGAAATTTCCCACAACAAAGAGAGCCAAGGCTGCGATACCCAGGATGAGCCAAATGGGCGAATTGGCCTGCGTTATTGAGATTGGAAGTGCCAAGGTGGGTGGATGAAATAATGGGATAGCAGGCGTAGTGAAATGGAAATCAATAGGATTGGGGATCCTGACTTCAGGCGTAGCCAACCGGCCGGCCCATCCCGCCATGATCCCGGCGATATGGTCTGTGATACGGTCTGTTATGACGGGCGATAAGAACACCAGAAGCCCGAGACTCAAACCTGCTTGCATTGCGAGCGCCAAGCGCCAGCCCAACCCGAAACCGCGCTCTGAAAGGTTTTTCAATACTGAGGGCGCCAGATCACGCTGCGGGTTGGCTTCCGGCAGCGCCGCCAGCGCCTGAAAGACGCTTTGCAGCACTGCCAGTTGGCTCTGGCAGTCCGCACAATCGGATAGATGCTCCTCGCAGGCAGCTAGTGCGCTGGCTTCCATCAGGCCATCCAGATATTCATTGAGTTGGTTTTCAGTCAGATGATTCATTGTGTTTGTCGCATTATTTCTGCCAGTTTTTTTCTTGCCCTGAAAAGATCCGATTTAATATCGCTGAGCGATCGGTTGAGCGTTTCGGCCATTTCGGTATAGCTTAATTCCTGGAAATGGCGAAGTTCAATGGCAGCCCGGTAACGCGGCGGCAGGGCCATGAGGGCTCTACGCACCTGGCGGGTCTGTTCCCGTTCGATGGTCTGTGCCTCCGGACCCGGGTCAATGGCGGGGAGAGCATCCTCATTTTGAAGTGTTAATGTTACCCGGCGTTCCAACCGGTTCAGGCAAACATTGACTGCAATCTTCTTAAGCCACGCACCCGGTGAGCGCTGCGGGTCAAGCGTACGGATGGATCGGAAAGCCCGCAGAAAAGTCTCCTGCGCGGCATCCTCGGCATCCCGGCACTCACCCAACATCCGATACGCAACATTGTAAACTCCGGTCTGGTGACATTTTACCAATCCGCCGAAGGCTTCCCGGTCGCCTTGTGCGGCGCGTTGGGCCAGTTCGCGTTCATCCATATTCTTTATTCTATATGTTTATACAGGAAAGTATATGGAAATGTTGCATTAGGTTAAAAAAACATGACCGCTGCTTGCGCTGGCGGTCGTGTATTGATCAGCTTGCCGGGAAGATGGATTGGGATGAAGTATCCGGGCCGCTCCGGCTCTTGATAAACCCTGAGCCGATCCACATCCCCAAACCGAGCACCGCCATGAGAATTCCAATATTGGTGATCCCAACTGTTAATGTATGCAGGATGGCTTGTACCACATCATGGCCGAGGTTAACCAGTCCCAGTGGCAGGAAGGAAGGGATGTATTTGGCCAGGATGGATGTCCAGGCCTGGTCGAAAAAAACCATGCCGGTTATTATGGCCAACCCGATTGATAACAGACCGCTGAAGAAGATGGGAATGCCCCACCAGCGCAACCAGTCTTTTATAGTGCGCACGACCAGCAGCGTTATGAATATAAGAAAAATAAGCGGCATGAGCGGACTGAGCCGCATGACCAGATGTGCCAGGCGGATCCCGCCTGTCAGTCCCCTTCCCAGCGGGCCAAAGCTGATGGTATTCGTTCCCAACTGCGGGATGATGACCTGGCTGTCCGGGATTTGTACGGCCGCATCCTTGATTATGACCTGAATCAGGGGGGCGATTAGGTTCAGTATCTCGTCGGGCGGGCTGCACAAGACCAGGCTTCCATTCCCGGCTTTCAATTTGACCAGCATGGTCAGCGCGAGCTGGAAGCTGCAGGTCGGCTGGCTCCGGATAAGCGTGAGGACCGCCTGCAATCCGGCTGGGCTGGCTAGTTGCTGCTTCACACTTACCAGGGAAATGCTGATGCTCTCCTGGCTGCCGTTCAAATAGGCGAAGACCTGGTCCAGCGTGTTTTCGGTCAGATTGCGCAACTCATCTGCGGGCATCAGCGTTGCAATGAGTGTTTCCAGGTCGTTTACACTAAGGGAACTGAAGAAAACATTCCCTCCGTTGGAAGATCGAGTTTGCAGGCTGGGATCATATTGGTCCATGCAGGCTTGCAACTGCTGCGATTCGGCTTCGGTCGGTTGCCCGCTACCGTTGGAAAGGATCGGGTAGCGCAGGTCGCCGAGAGCCGTTTTGGCGCAAGCCAGGAACTCCGCAGAGGGATTCCCGCACATTAATGGATCGGTTGCACAGGGATTTCCGTTCAGTACCATGAACAATTGCTCTGCCAGGATGCGCGGCATCCGACTGTATACCTGTTGCTGAGCCAGGGCGTTCTTATATGTCGCGGCATTCAGTAAATCACGGTCAAGGTTTACCAGCACCACCGCCAGCGTTGCCAGCAATACCAGGACAATCGCCAACAACACAGCGATAAAAACGGCTACCTCGTTCCAGAACTCGTGCATTGAAAGAACCTGTAGGCTTCCTTATTTGTCTTCCGCCAGCTCGACATAATCCTTCGTGACGGTTTTTTTCAATGATCCGCCCAGCAGGGTGATAAGCTCGGTGGTCCACTGGGCTTTATCTTCAGCATCCAGGCGGCTCCAGGTGCGGCTCTTTATTTCCAGATAGTAACCCAGCTCCGGTGTATCGACGCGATCCAGGTTGATGAAGAAATCCTCGTCCTTATATCGCACCAACCAGCGCAGCCGGTCCTTGTCAATGAGGGTTTCTTTGCTGGGCTTGAAATATTCACGATAGAAGCGCAGGCTGTTGGCTGCAGGGGCAAAGTAGCGGATACGCGACAGCAGCACATTGTGGGCGAAGTCGTTTTCGCGGGAAGGCCCTATGAGTGTCAGACGGCCGCGCACGCCAGCGATTTGTTCTTTTTCGTCAATCAACTCATCCTCACGATAACGCAACCAGCCTTGCGCCGGATCATTAAAAGTAAAGTACGCATCGTGCTGGTGGTAATGCTTCAGGCGTAATATTTCGATTTCTGGTGTTTCTATGCCCTTAAGAACTGCAGCCGGACCAGCCAGTTTGACTTTGACCTGTACTTCGAATGACTCCTCTTCCGCCGAACCGCCCAGTGCGACCAGCTTTGAGAAGACGGATTGTTCGCGTGCCATCAGGAAGATGTCGATCTTCCGGGCGTATTCATTGGCGGCAGTGACCAGTTCGGTCTCATTGAATGTCAGCAGCTTGCGCCCTTGCATCAGCCATTTTCCATTGACCATCACATCGGTGACATCGGTGGCTTTCCCTGAATAGACCAGTTGTGCATAGGGGTTTTCGCGGTCACGCCGGAAGCGCGGCGAGTTGTGCAGTGGAGAGATATCCACCAGGATCAGGTCGGCCCGCTTGCCCGGTTCGAGTGTCCCGGTCACGGACCCCAGATGCATCGCCTTTGCCCCCAGGCGAGTCGCCATGCTGAGAGCAGTCGCCGCAGGTACGACGGTCGGGTCATTGCTGACGGCTTTTGCTATGAATGCAGCCAGCCGGATTTCCTCGAACATATCCAGGTCATTGTTGGAGGCCGCGCCATCCGTCCCGATCCCGACGTTCAGGCCCACTTCCAGCATCTTCTGGACGGGAGCAAAGCCGGAAGCCAGCTTCAGGTTGGAGGACGGGTTGTGGGCCACTCCCGCCCCGGCATGCATCAGGGTGTGCATCTCGCCTTCGTCAATATGGACGCAGTGCGCTGCCAGAACTTTGGCATCGAACAGGCCCTGCTTCTTGACATAGGGCACAACCGGCATGCCATTCTCGCGGCGCATGTTTTCCACTTCCAGGACGGTCTCGGCGATATGGGTATGCAGCGGCACATCGAATTCGACAGCCAATTGGGCGGTGGCGCGTAGGATCTCTGGTGTGCAGGTGTAGGGAGCGTGCGGCGCGACCGATGGAGTGATCAGGGCATGTCCCTTCCAGCGCTGGATGAAAAGCCGTGCGGCGGCCAGCGAATCCTCATAGGAAGCAGCGTCCGGTGTGGGAAACTTGAGCACGGTCTGCGAGCAGACCGCACGCAAGCCGGCCTCGGCGGTGGCTTTGGCCACATCTTCCTCAAAATAATACATGTCGGCGAAACAGGTGACGCCGCTGCGGATCAACTCGGCGCATGCCAGTTGTGTGCCCAGCCGGACGAAGTCGGGCGAGACGAACTCGCGTTCGACTGGCATCATGTATCCCATCAACCAGACGTCCAGCCGCAAATCATCCGCCAGGCCGCGTAACAGGGTCATAGGGACGTGTGTGTGGGCGTTGACCAGCCCGGGCATCAGCACCTTGCCGCCACAATCCATGACCTGTTTGGCAGTATAGGCTTTTCGGATGTCCACCTCGGGCCCAACAGCCAGAATGCCATCCCCGCTGATGGCAACCGCGCCAGGTTCGTACTGATGCATTTCCTCATCCATCGTCATAACGAGCGCATTCACGAGCAGAAGATCGGCAGGTTTGGTCATTTGCTCTCCTTATTGAGTAATTCTACTCTGTATTTTCCCCCAACGATGTTGGGCTGCGCCCCCACACCAAAAAACGGCCAAACGGACATGCAAGTGATAAAACGACGAGGAACGAAGCCACATATGGGGTGCAGGAGAAGGGGCTCTTTATTGTCTGTAAATGGGGTCTAAAACCCCTGCCTTTAGGCAGGCTGTTTTAACACCACAATGGCGATAGTCGTATAAAATGTAGGTATGACGGAATATCGCAAAGGTTCTCATACAGT
>JBEKEB010000124.1:0-11194 GCA_050014055.1 Anaerolineales bacterium
AATAACCTGGCAGAGCGCCAAATCCGCCCGAGCGTGATCATCCGAAAAACGAATGGCTGTAATCGGTCCAAAGGTGGTGCTGAAACCCACTCGGTTTTGACCAGCGTATTGGTGACTTGTCGCCAACACAATATTCCAATCCTTGATTACATGGTCAGCTTGCAGCAATTTGGCGAAACACCACCATCTTTGATCGGTTCACCTTAACTCGCTTTGACACGCTAAACAAGTACAAAAGAATTATAGCACGCATGTTTGGCTTAAAAATTTATTTAGTGGATATTCTCCTTAAAAATTTCTAACATTGTGGTCATTACACCCCATTTTCCTCAAACAGTCTTTTCCAGTCGGCTCATGAGCCGCCGGGTAGGAGGCTCCCTTTCTTCGCCTGCGCGGTTATTTGCGCCCTTTTGTAGCATGATTAAAAAAGCGCTTGTCTTTGAACTGAATTGGATGGCAGACCACCCATGTTCAGGCGGATTGCAAACCCCATGCTGGTTTTCTTGCGGGAGGAAAGCCTGCGCGGGAAAAATTAATCCTTGGTGGGGCTGTGTTTGCCTCTAATAAGGAAAACAAACACAGCCAACAAGATCACCGGAACCGCGATGGCGAGGATGTGAACTTCCAGGGTCGCGTGCATATCCAACAGATATTGGTTTAGAGCAACCGTAAAAATGACCCCCACGATGATCGGGCTGTACCAGGTAATCCTGTCAATTTCAGAATGCTTCTTGCTGCGTTTCTCACGCGATCGCGAAGACAGGTTGGGTGGGGCGATCGCAGCGCGTTCAGTCTTTCCCATATAATCGAATAGGATGGAGGGCAGTTCCGGGTGATCTGCGTGCAGAGCATGATCATAATCGCCGGCCGGGAACGGTTTAACCATTCCGATTGGCCGGCGCACTCCAAACAAGTCCCAGAATCCATGGATTGCGACCAATAAACGATAGCGATATTCCTGTATCTTGAGGGATTGCCATTCGACAATGGAGGCCATGCCACCCAGCACGCGCGCTTTCGTGCGAACAATCCGGTAGATCTGTGCAGGCGATCGATACCCGCTCGGCGAGACCAGCAGCAGCAGCGCCGTCGTCAAGAGGGCACTGAAGGAGATCAACACGATCCAACCCCCTTCGGACCATTTTCCAAAGATCTGGCTTACAAAAACAATAAATCCGAGCACCCCGCACAATCCGGCCCCGGCCGCGCCCCAGGTGCGCCGGGTGCCTTTCGGGCTGGTCCTCAGGATGTGCTGCCTCATCGCAAAGCCCATCACGGTGATTGGCATGAAGATACCGACGCTGAAGAAGGGGGTGGCGGCGTCCGTGCTGCCCCGGAGCAGGAATGCAATAAGCATGGCAGCCACGAAAGTCAGGCTGACCGAGCGGGTGAATGTGCCGTTCGGCGAACGATAGATGATCGCCTCGGGTATTTCGCCGATGGCAACATCCCGCCATTCGGTGGCCTGGGCATCTTGAAGACCGGTCATCGAAGCCATGGCCAGCAAGACCACTGCAAGCACCTGGTATGCCCAGAATAGGATGATGCCTCCAGGAAGCTGTGTGAATCCGATAAAGGAGAGGTTGCCGACCAGGGACCGTCCGAGGGTTCCATCAAACGTGTTGAAGTGGATGGCAAAGGCAGTCAGGAAGAAAGTAGTCAGGCCGCCGTAGAACAGGAAGGAGGTTTGGACGGAGCGGCCGATGCCGACTTTGCCGCTGTAGAAATCCCACAGCTTTTTCAAGCCGGGCAGGTGCTTCTTCCCCCAGCGGGTGAAACCGGGATCTTCTTCCTTGACAAACTGCATGCCGTTGGACATGCATTCCAGACCGGAGAGGGCCACCATGCCTTTCATGGAACCTGTCAGTACATGGTAGAGTCCTCCCCAGAAGGTGGAAGGCAAGGGCACGGTTAGATTGGCCGCAGGAGGCAGGTGCCTGGAAAGGGCGATAAACAGGCCGATCGCCATGATAAAGGTGAGCACGAAGAAGATCATCAGGAAAACGAAAGCGACCGCCCCGGAGTCGCTGCGGCCGCGGATCGTGAGATACCAGGTAAGCGTAGCCAGCGCCGCGCCGATGGCGAAGTGCCAGAACCAGTGGGTGTTGTAAAGATTCAGGATCGATAGGGCCTGGTCCGCCCCTGAAAGCACCGAGATGACCAGAGTCAGTGTATAGTCCTGGATGAGCAATACTGCCACCATTATGCTGATGACGGGTTTTAAGTAGCGCATCGAAGCCGTATATGCGCCTCCGCCCTCGTTGAACACCCCCAGGGAAAACATATAGGTCATCCCAAATACGATGCTGGCGAATGTAATGATACCTACGCCGAGGAAGCCCCACGTCTGCAGCCCGTAGGGGTGCAGGGCGGTCATCATCGCACTTGTCCCGTAGTAGAACGAGGTGAAATAGTCCATCCCGAACAGTGCGATGGCTGCCAGCAGGCCGATCTGGCCAGCGCCATGAATGCGCACGTCTGCCACTTTTTCGTGTGGAGCGATTCTTAAAGCGAGCAGAACCAGGAGGATTAATAACCCTATCGAAAAAAACATAGGCTAGTAGATTATTGAATAGTTTCCAGACTCAATCACAACAGGCGCGGCTGAACTGGTTTTGACAAGATCGTGGGGGGTTGTTTTCTGTCTTTCGATGCAGATTCGATGCTCCGGAACTTTCATCGGCAGAATCAGTTCCATTGGCCATTTCGTGGATTATACCCCGGCAGGGGGGATTTTCCTCTTTATTTGGCTGCTGATCCGGCCTGGCAGCATGCAAAAGGATCGCCGGGTTGCAATCCGGCGATCAAGTGTCATGATCCAAGATGGTGGGTGAATTTTACGGTGCGGTCGTGGGGAAGGGATTCGAGAGAGTCGGGTAGGGGACCGGAGTGGGGGTCGGATCGTTGCAGAAACCAGTTGACGTGGCCCTGGCATGGATATTGCACAACCCGGTCATCACCTCGCCGATCATCGGAGCTCGCACCATGGAGCAGTTGACTGGCACCCTGCGCGCCCTCGAAATCAAGCTGGACGAAGACGCCATGAAGAAGCTGGACGAAATCTGGCCGGGTCCCGGCGGCGCAGCGCCCAAAGCCTACGCCTGGTAATCAGGTGATGTTTTCAATAAAAGAGGAGACGAGCATGTCTGCCCGCCTGCTCTTTTATTGGATATTCCAAAACTTTTCCCTAATTCGACAGTTGGAGCACCGGTTCCTGAATGAGCGGTGTGGTGTCCCCTGAGGCCGGGTCGTAAACCACACCGTTGCTATCAGTCATGCAGATGGGTTTGCCATCCGTCGTCATTGCATTGCAATAACCAGCGCCGCCCGGAGATCCAACCTCGGCAGCCAATCCCGTAGTTAAGGGGTAAACCCAGTTATGAGTGGTGTCGCCCTGCTCATCGACGATGATCCCATCGGCAGAATACAACACCTCCGAATACGCATACGGTTTGTCCAATGTTTTGGAAAACAGGACCTTGCCGGCTGCCAGGTCGTAAATGCTGAAGGCTGGCGTGCCATCCTCAGGGTATAACAGAATGTAACGGCTATCATCAAACAAACCCGGGATGCGGTAGTAAGGGGTGAACCGGTTTAAAGACAATCCCTTGCCGAGCAGTTCGCTCTTGCCATCCGGCGTCAGGAGCCAGAGGTCCGGGAGCTGATCGGCCGCATTGGCATCCAGGACACTGACCAGCAGGCGATTCTGATCCAGAGTTTGCACCCCGTTGATCGCGACAGACGCGGAGGTGAGTTTCACCGGCAGACTGTAATTGAATGCAGCTGCATTGCCAGCCGACGGGTATGCCTGCAACGCACAGGGTGCGGCACATTCGTACTTTGTGGCGAGGATCCAGCTATTATCGAGGAGAATGATCATTGTATCCTGCGTGTTCTTCAACGTGACAAGCTGGCCATCCGCAGTCCGGCTCATGCCTTGTTCACCGTCGTACCAGATCTCCCCGAAATCATTCGTTCCAATGTGCATGCTTGTTTGAAAAAAGATCGTATCGTTACCGCTTTGCAGGTCGCGGTTATGAACTTCGACCGGCCCATCGCCGGCCGCATAGCGCAGCGATTGGCCGTCTGCAGAAAAGCGTACTAAATATTCGGTTTCTGTCGGACCTAACACATTGGTTGCAACCAGAGTAGCCTGCCCGGTCCCGCCATTGATCAGGATGGCTGGCGTGGTGACGGTTCCGAAGGGCGCCACAACAATGGACGCTCCGTGCTGGACCACGATTTCCCAGCCGTTGCCGGGAATGGGCACCTGTACGCCCGGTAGTTTTATTGGCGTGGCTGAAACAGACGTCAGGAGAAAGGCTTTGGGGTTGTTGTTGTTGGCGAAGAAGACGATGGCCTGATCATCGCTCACGCGGATGGGGGAGATATCGTTTTCATCATGTTTAATGCCAGTGAGGGCGAGCACGGTATTGACCTGCCCGGCGGCATTAAAGGCCAGGATTTCATCCTTGCCATCCGGGATTGCCCAGAACCAGCGCGGGGACGGAATTGGCGTCGGGGTGGGCGCTTCAGTGGGGGTGGCAGCAGTGGGGGTGGCAGCCGGAAGAGTGTCTGCTAGAACGGTGGTTGCTGTGAAGGCTTGTGTCGAAGGCTGGGATGTCGCCACTGGCGCGGACGCCGAGGCACCGCAGGCGGTCAACAAGATCGTTATAATGAATAGGGAAGTCAAACCAGTGCGCATCAAATTTCCTCCGATTTTATCTGTATAATTCAAATATCTGACCCTTGGTTTATAGATAATTTTGGGCTAATTTGGACAATTATAATGCCATATCCACACTATTCCTATCACCCATTGGTTGTCCCCGGTTTGGTTGCGAGCGTAATCTTCGGCGGACTGCGCTCCTTTAGTGCGGACGGGCGGGCCTGTATGGAACGGATAAATCCGTCACTACGCATCTAGGGAGCAGAAAATATCCCGTAAGCGGTCTTTTCTAGTCGGCTCGTGAGCCGCTGGGCAGGTGCGTTATTTTGTTTATAAAGTCCAAGGTTGGGAATAGGTTGAATGGAATCACGAACACCCGTCAACATCTTGACGGGTGTTCGTGTGGGTGACTCCCGCGTAGCGCGATGCGTTCCCCAAGTTAATATCACGATGGGTGGTTTGCAAGGTCATCAGGTTCATTCAACCATGACGGTCTTTCGGATACCCTTATATAGTAGTGCCCCCAAGCGGACTCGAACCGCTGTTTTCATCAATTTCTTCCGGCTTTATCAGAATGGAATCCGAGCCTTCGTTAAACGTTCTGGGGGGTGCCGCGGCGGGAGCGCAGACCTCGGAGTTCTCTGAGAACTCCGAGGTCTTGAAGCCGGGGAGGCGCTTTTCATTTTTATATGGCTGCTGATCCGGCCTGGCAGAATGCAAAAGGATCGCCGGGGTGAAATCCGGCGGTCCTCAAGCGTCATGATCCAAGATGGTGGGTGAATTTTACGGTGCGGTCGTGGGGAAGGGATTCGAGAGAGTCGGGTAGGGGACCGGAGTGGGGGTCACCGGGGAGCAGAATCCAATCGAGAGTATCAAGTTGGCATCATAGATGGCAGCCTGACGATACATATTGGGGTTGAATCCGGCATTGAGCATGAAATCCCGGTCACTGTGATAGCGGAGGGCGGCCAGCGGGGGGGCATGATCTAGAATTAACATATTGAATATTAATGATATATGCTCTATAATTTGTAAATACCATTTGCATTGTTGCTTAATCCATTTTTTCTGCTTCTGGGGTAAACTTAACCTGTTATCAATAAAGATCGGACCTTTTCAATACGGGGGAGGCGGGTACCCCGTTCCCCATTTATTGAGAGGCAAGAAAAAACCATGAATTCAGCTTGAGGGATGAGATTATGTGGTCGATGACGATTACCAGCCCTAAAAGTAAGCCGCTCCAGATCAAATTGACTTCGGGGAAAATGATGATTGGACGGATGGTCGCCAGCGATATCGTGATCGATGATACGGCGGCCTCCCGGAGGCACGCCGAGATCTATTATGATTCAACGACCGAGATGATCGGCATCAACGATTTGAAAAGCTCCAATGGCACGTATGTCAATCGCCAGAAAATAAGCGGTTTTTACCGCCTGCATGATGGGGATGTCATCCGGATCGGTCAAACGGAAATGCATCTGGCGAAACTCACCGAGACAGCCGCCATTCAGAAGGATATTACCGGCACGAGCATGCTGACACGCGGGATGGTCCTGGAGGCGGTGGATGAGCACCCCATCCCTTTGAACGAAATCACGGAGGAATTGAATACCGTTATCGATTTCGACTCGGCCATCCGGTTGGTGAAGGATATGATCAAACGAACGATGGTGGTGGATGTTTGCGAGATCATCCTGGCGGCGGACTTTAAGAAAATAAATACGGAAAACCCGGATAATTTAATGGCGCGCACGATCCGGAATTCTTCCGTTGAATCGAGCCCCCTGACCCTGTGTGTTCCGATAATTGGCGGGGGCAAACCCTTTGCGCTGATCTATGTGGAAAAGAACCGCCCGGAGGCGCGCCCATTCGAAAAACGGGACCTGCAACTGGTCGTTGGAATAAGCCATCAAACCGCCCTGGCCTTGCAAAGAATAGAATTACTTGAAAAGATCCGTAAAGAAGGGCAGACCAAGCAACTCCTGCTGCGTTTTCTCTCGCCAATCGAAGCCGAGGACGAATTAAAGGATTATTTGAAGACAGGGAAATTGCCGGACCTGGCCGAGAAAACGGTCACGGTTCTATTTGCCGAAATCGCAGATTCGACCGGACTGATGCAACGAATAGGTTCGAAGAAATTTACAACCTATCTTAATACTTTTTATCAATTTGCCACCCAGATTGTGTTCAAGAATAGCGGGGTGGCAAGATACCTGGGAGATGGGCTGCTGGCGGTTTTTATGGATGTCAAGGATAAGCCAGGCCATGAAGAAAGGGCGGCCGGGGTTGCATGCGAGATCATTGATTTTATAAGAAGAGCTGACCCGCCCGAACCCGGCCGGGCCGGTGTAGTTGGGATAGCCATCAACACGGGGAAAGCATTGGTTGGTTATGTGGGCGCCCAGGAACGGGTGGAATTTAATGTTTTGGGTAACCTGATCAAAATAACCTATCGCATGCAGGAATATGCTCTTCCGAATCGCATCTTTGTTGGGGCGGCGACCGCGCGCGCAGTTAGCAATCTATATCTATTGGAAAAGGTCGGCAGTTTGACAATGCGGGGGAGTGAACAACCCATCGAGGCCTTCGCACTATCTTTTATGAAAACGGCGCCGTTTGTCCAACCTGATAAAAACAGTGATATGCAGGCAGCCTTTAAGGCGATTGCCGAAAAGTTAAAGACCCTGGGCAAATAAAAGCCGGGGGCCCTTTACAATCTGCACCTACACTGGCTCACACGAGCAAGAATTGTGTGAGCCAGCGCTTTATTTAACCCCAATACTTAAGAGCGATACCAAACCGGACAATTTAGAGTTATATTTATAATTGATCAAAAGGAAAGAGAGGAGTTCTATGTTTAAGAATTCGGTCTTATTCAAGCTAATGATGGCAGCCACCATCCTGGCATTGGCGCAGATGGCCTGCAGTTTGCCAAACTCCTCGCCGACCGCCACGGCGGCCTCAGGCACCGGCGGGGTGGTGAGGGGCGTGGTCTACGGGGATCTCAACGGCAACGGCGTCATTGATCCCGGAGAAGGCCCGCTGGCCGGAGCGCAGGTGTCGCTGGCCGGCTGCGGTGCAGTCCAGAACCAGGTCACGCCTGCCGATGGGAGTTTCAATTTCACCAGTCTACCGACCGGCACCTGCCAGGTCACGGCCACAAAAACGGGCTGGCATTTCTCGGGATCCTTCCCGAGCCTGGGCTACCCCATCCCGGTGGCTTCAGACCCGTCCCTGCCGACCTCCTTCAGCATATACCTGGCGCCGGATTCCACTGCCACCAGCACCCCGACGATTGTTCCGACGGATACCTTCACACTCACTCCTGTCACCCCTACTGCGACTGCGACGCTTGCCGTTACTGCCACGCTCACTGCGCCCATGGTCATGGCCGATACGGTGAACGCCAATTGCCGCTTCGGTCCCGGGACGGATTTCTCGTCGGTGGGAGTATTGATGGTCGGACAAACCGTCCCGATCCTGGGCACGATTGCCGACCGGACCTGGTGGCAGATCGCCAACCCGGGGTCACCCAACACGCAATGCTGGGTGGCCGACTCGGTCACGAGCACCTCCGGTGATCTTTCGAAAGTCCCGGTGCTGCCCATTCCGACGGGCCTGGTGGTCAGTGTGAGCGTAAGCACTCCCGCGATCGTGCACGGCATCTGCATGGGTCCGAATCCCACCTGGTTTAAAGTCTCCATCACGACCAACGGTCCGGCGACGGTCATCTATCACCTGGAAATCTTCAACGGCGACGGGACCCTGCGCAACAAAACGTCGGATACCACATTGATGTTTGCTTCTGCCAGCACCCAGACCTTCGATCCGGGCGGCGCTTATAATACCGACTGCGGGAATAATTTCAAGATCAAAGTGTTGGTCACCAGCCCCAACAGCAAGTCCGGGCAGGCCACCTGGTCGGTTGTATCACCCTAAAGAGGTCCGGCCGAAAGAATTTCACCGGCGACCCAATTAAAATTCCGCCCGGCAGGTCCCCAAAGGATCTGCCGGGCTTAATGTGTGATTTAACTCTGCTCTGGCGGGAGGAGTCCAGTGATAGGCCCTCACCCAGCCTCGCCCGGCGGGAGAGGTGAAAGGCTTCCGCATAAACAAGCATGCATGCTTTTCCCCAACCGGAGTAGAATTGGCGCATGCCTGCCAATATCGAAATCAAGGCGCGTGTACGCGACATGGCCGGACTGCGTGCACGCGCTGAAGCGTTGAGCGACACGCCCGTCCAGGCCATTCCGCAGGAAGACACCTTTTTCCACACACCCAATGGCCGCCTGAAGCTGCGTCGGCTGCAACCGGACCAGGCCCAACTGGTCTACTACGAACGCCCCGACCAGGATGGCCCCAAGCGATCCAACTACCACATTTATGAAACCAGCGACCCGCAAGGCCTGCAAACCACCCTGAGCCTGGCTCTGGGCATTCGCGGCGTCGTCCGCAAAACCCGTTATCTCTACCTGTGCGGGCAGACCCGCATCCATCTGGACGATGTGGAAGGCCTGGGCCAGTTCATGGAACTGGAAGTAGTCCTGCAGGAGGGCCAGAGCGACGCCGAGGGCCAGTCCGTTGCCGAAGAGCTGATGGCACGCCTGGGAGTCCAGAAGGAAGACCTGCTGGAGGGCGCCTATATGGACCTGCTCGAAAAAAGACAATAATTTGAGGCAAAGATTTTTTCACCACAAAGGTCACCAGGGAACACAAATGGTTTAACTTTTTTCTGAGTGTTCCTTCGTGTTCTTCGTTAAATCTTTTCCCTCCGGCCTGTCCAGGTCAGGGTTTGTGCTTGTCCAGCCATTCCAACTGGCCTGCATAATGTGCGCTGACCAGGCCTGCGTAAACCAACAGCGGCGGCAGCAGCACGAAGGCGCTCAACGCCGCAGCCACCAGTATGATATTGAATAGCCCCAGCCCGACGATCAGGTAAACCAGCAGGTACTGGCTGAAATGCGCCCGAACGGTCTTCCATAACCGCAGCGGGTCCGCCGCTTGCCAGGCGGAGCCGCTGCGGGCCAGCAGCACCTGCATGGCCGGGAAGAAGAAAGCGTAGATGATCGAATAGGCCAGCAGGAAAACCAGCACGCAGGCCAGCATTCCGCCAAAGACCGCCAGCGTCATTTGTGGCTGGATGGAGTGGGCAAAGATCAGTGGCAGGTAAAGCAGGATAACCGCCAGCAGCACCGGCAGCAGCCAGAGCGCATTCACGCCGGTAAACTGACCGCCCAGTTTCCAGAAGCTTTTCCAATCCGAAAGTTCCGGCACTTCCGGCTCCTGCCCCTGGCCGACCCGCCGGACGATCGCGATCATCCAGCCCAGAACAGGCGCCGCTCCGATCAGTGTATAGGTCAGCAGGCTGGCAATGACGAATTTCCTGGGCCAGTTTTTATCCTTGAAGATATAGATGAATGGTGCAATATAATCCAGTGGTGGCATGGCTTATCACCGGTATTATAAACGCGAGCAGGGACGGGCATTCGCCCGTCCCTGGTAGCTTGGTGGGCGCAAAGGGACTCGAACCCCTGACCTTCTCTGTGTAAGAGAGTTCCCGACGCTATCCAATATGTCCATCCCATACAGGTGGTGGTATCCTTTCCATCCTATAGCCACCTGTGTGGGTATGAGTGTCCATTACGTCCACTTTTTCCATACCGTGTTACCGGCGTTGCAGCCGGTTGCAGCAGGTATGAAGCAAGGAAAGCAAGTCCAAGTCCTGCTTTGAGTTGGTAAGGCGCGAGTATAAATATAACTTCTAGAGGGCATTTGCTCTTGCCATGTTCCGTAATGGCACAGATATTTTCATATAAGCAAATTGATAGGATATTAGTGGTCAGTAGTCTACGGCAATATCTGAAGCAAACCAATCTGGACACTGAAGAGGCTCGTCATAGGGCTGGTCCAATGGATAATTCAGGGCTATAAAAAGATCGTTTTTTGACTGGTGTCATGAACCTGTACGCGATTTGCCCGGTTGCATAGGTATTTTCAAGACAATCCTTAATTCAATTTTATTATTCAGATTGTATTTCGCTTTCCATCGCCCAGCCCAGCTGCTCTCCAGTCGCTGGCGTTGTTCTTCAGGCAGATCGTTCACATTACTGATCAGCAGCGGTTGCAAGTGCTTTTGGTTGGATTTGTACATGTTTCAGTTCCTCGGCTTTTCTTGCGCCGATTATATTAAACTTTTACCATTCACGCGACCCTTTTTTCAGGGAAGCCATCTGTAAATAAGGAACACCCTCTGAATAATACGAAATGACCTGCATTTTAGGCGGCTATTATTTTCAAGACTTCTCACCCTCTCTTGCATACAAGGGCCTAACAACGATTCAAGTGCAATTGGGGGCACAGTTAGTAAACGAAACCAGCCAGAATTCCTGGCTGGTTTGTGTGTGCGCCCAGCATGGGCGTTGGCTAGAAGGTGAAAGACCTTTATGGAGGCTGATTGCGCTAACCATTAGCCGAGAGCAAGGGCGTCACCGTGAGGTGGGGTCTGAAGGAAGCTGGAGGCAA
>JBEKEB010000125.1:0-11138 GCA_050014055.1 Anaerolineales bacterium
CAATTCCGCTTGGCATGGTATCGTCTCCTTTCCACTGGATCGTGGTCGGAGAAAAGATACCATGCCTTTACGTTTCAGACCATATCAATCACTTCCCGTCAACCTTGCGTAGTAATACTAATCCTCGTTAAAACCACTTTGTGTGCAAGCGGACAGGAATAAGAATAGATTTATGAAGGCTAGCATGGATTAGCGGATATTCAAGGTTCTTCCCCGAACACTCCAAACAAGATTGCACTGCTAATCTAATTTCCCAGCGCCTGCAGCAGCAGCTGGCGTATCGCATCCGGGCGCGGCAGCAGCACATCGGCTCCACCGGAAGTATAGAAGGACGTCACCTGATCCGTGCTGATGGCGTAGCGCTGGATCTGGTTCGGGTTGACCAACTGCAGGATCGGCAAAAAGGCGGTCACATCCTTTACGGTCATGTCGGTAACGATGGCGCTGCGAAAACCCGCATACAATTGCGGGATGCGGGTCAAGGCGTTCAGACTTAACAGTCTCTTCCCAATTGCAAGGATCACTTCCTGGGCCCGCCGCAGCCGGTCCAGGTCACTGCTGGTTGCGCGGGCGCGCACATACCAGAGCGCCGTCGCGCTATCCATATGCACCAGCCCCGCGTGCACTGTGTACCCCTTCGGGTAGCCGGCGCGCGCATCCGAAAAATTCTGGCCGACCTGCACATCGATGCCTCCCAGGTTGTCGATGATTGATCGGAAGCCGCTGAAATCGGTCAGTACATAGGATTGCGGTGTGAAGCCGAAGTTATACTGGAAGGTCGACTGGACCAGCCCGAAGCCTCCGTATTCCTGGGCCGTGTTGATGCGCTCCATGAACTTGCCGGGCAGGTAGACCCACAGATCGCGTGGAAAGGAGACCAGGCTGACCGAACCATCCGGTTTAAGTGCCACCAGCACGGCGGTGTCGGTGCGGAAATCCTGTCCGCCCGGGCGCTGGTCGGACCCCATCAGCAGGATGGTCACCTCTCCGGCCGGCTGCGGGATCGGGGCAGCTTGGGCAGGAATGCCGCCCGGAGGTGCATTCGTCGGGGTGGTCGAAGGCAGGGGTAGGGGAGAGACGGTCGGGCTTGGCTCGGGAAGAGTAGGCGTGCTTGCATTGGCTGTCAGCGTGCCGGCTACGATGGTGCCGACAATGGAAGAAGCGGGCGTATCGGCTGCCGCTAAAGGCTGGCAGGCCGACAAAATGAACAAAAGGAGGATAAATAGGAGAACGGTACGGGATCGCATGGGTGCGAGTCTACCCGAAAAAAACCTGCCTGGTTGAAGGATATTATATGGATTGCTATTCTCACAAGAACCGGTTTGTGCAAACAAATCGGCAACTTTGGGAGCGGGTGCCACAGGGAATTTATGATAAATAATACCTTTTTTCACTAATATATGATACACTTGATTTCAAGATTCCTTGTGATTTCTGGCACCCCTGGTCAGTTTCCGGCGCTACTTATGATATACTTTTGCCCCGATAGACCAAACAAAATTTTGTAAGAGGAGTTGCCATGCTTCTCCAGTACGCTGCAATTGCTGCGTTTGTGATAATCTCCGCCCTGATTGGGTTTATTGCCATTGGCCTGGGCATGTTGTTCGGTCCAAAACAATCCTCGGATAAAAAAGCCATGCCCTATGAATCGGGTATGAATCCCATCGGCCCCGGCACACGCCGGATGCCGGTGCGGTTCTACATGGTTGCTGTCCTGTTCATCCTGTTCGACATCGAAACCATCTTCTTTCTGCCCTGGGCAATCGTCTTCCGGCAACTGGGTGTGTTTGGCCTGGCGGAAATGGCTGTCTTTATCACCATTTTATTGGTAGGTTACTTTTACGCGTGGAAGAAAGGAGCTCTCGAATGGGAGTAGAACAAAAGCTTGGCAATATGGGCGTGGTCACCATCACGCTGGAACAGGCAGTCGCCTGGTCGCGCACGAATGCCATGTGGCCGCTACTTTTCGGACTGGCTTGCTGTGCCATTGAGATGATGTCTGCCCAGGCTTCTCATTACGACATGTCTCGCTTTGGGATGGAGTTAATGCGGCCTTCGCCGCGTCAATCCGACTTGATGATAGTGGCAGGGCGCGTTACCCGCAAGATGGCCCCGGTGTTGCGCCGCCTGTACGACCAGATGCCCGAACCCAAATGGGTGATTTCCATGGGCGACTGTGCCTCGTGCGGCGGGGTTTTCAATAATTATGCGGTTATGCAGGGGGTGGACGAGGTGGTACCGGTGGATGTTTACGTGGCCGGCTGCCCGCCGCGGCCGGAAGCGCTCATCCACGGTGTGCTGACGCTCTACGAAAAAGTGCGCGGCATCAAGTTCACCGATGAGAAGGTATTACCCAGCGAGGCCGCCAAATAGCACGAAGGTTTCTTGAAGCCAAATAAACACCTGGTTTTTGGATTTGGAAAATGTCTATGGATAAAAATTTGCAACCCATTGTCGAACAGCTGGAAAAAGAATTCGGGGCCACTGCCCGCGAATACCGCGGAGATGCCAGCCTGGTGCTCCCGGCGGAGAAGATCGTTGCGGCCTGCCAGCGGGTGCAAGGCCTGGGCTTTGAAATGCTCTCCGCCCTGACCGCCGTGGACTACTGGCCGGCAGAGCAGCCGCGTTTCCACGTCATTTACGAATTCACTTCGGTCTCCAAACACCTGCGTCTGGAAATCCGCGTGCCAGTTCCGGGCATCAACCCAACAGTACCGACCGTCTCATCCATCTACCGTAACGCCAACTGGCGCGAGCGGGAACTGTGGGACATGTTTGGCATCAAGGCACAGGGCCATCCGGACCTGCGCCGCATTTTGATGCCGGCTGATTGGGAAGGCCATCCGCTGCGCAAGGATTATCCGCTCGGTTACGAGGAACCGCAGTTCACCTTTAACTACGATGAAATCAATTTGCGCAAGCCATATGCGAAAGAATAACGTCGGGGCAGGCCTAAGCGTCTGCCCGGGCGAACAGGTAGGTTCGCCCCTACGAGGATCTTATGTCTGACATCCAAGAAGTAAGCGTAGACGATCTGAAACACCTGGTCTCTGACCGCGCCATCCAGGGCGAAACCATGCTGTTGAACATGGGCCCGCAGCATCCCTCCACGCATGGCGTATTGCGCCTGTTGCTCGAACTGGATGGCGAGACGGTGATCAACTGCATTCCCGACATCGGTTTCCTGCATACCGGCGTCGAGAAGAACATGGAAGCCAAAACGTACCAGAAGGCCGAAGTCATGTCTGACCGGCTGGATTACATGAACCCGGTCGGAAACAACCTGGCCTATTCGATGGCGGTCGAGAAACTGGTGAATCTGGATGTGCCGGTGCGCGCCCAGGCCCTGCGCGTCATCCTGGCGGAACTCACCCGGGTTCAATCGCACCTGGTCTGGCTGGGCACTGCGGCTCTGGACCTGGCGGCCATGTCCATGTTCCTGTATTGCTTCCGCGAGCGCGAGTACATCCTGGATGTAATGGAGATGTGCTCCGGTCAGCGTATGATGACCACCTACATCCGTCCCGGTGGCCTTTGGCGGGATGTACCGGTTGAATTCGAGGCGGCCGTCCGGGATATCCTCAAGACATTCCCGAAACGGATCGACCAGTATGAGGCGCTCCTGACCCGCAATCCGCTCATGCTCGACCGGACACTTGGCATCGGCAAACTGACCGGGGAAGAGTGCCTGAACTTCGGCGTGACCGGCCCGATGCTGCGGGCCAGCGGTGTCAAGTGGGATTTGCGCAAAATGCAGCCGTACTCCGGGTACGAGCAGTACGATTTCGAGGTCCCGACCCGTACTGAGGGGGATGTTTACGCGCGCTTCCTGGTCCGCCTGGAGGAGATGCACCAGTCGCTCAGGATTATCGGGCAGGCGCTCGATAAACTCCCACTGGGCGCAGTGCACTCGAATAACTACAAGTTTGTTCCGCCGCCACGCTCGGAAATTGGCGTCAGCATGGAAGCGCTGATCCACCATTTCAAGTTGTGGACGGAAGGATTTAATGCTCCGAAAGGCTCAGTCTACAGTGCGGTCGAAAGCCCGCGTGGCGAACTGGGCGTTTATCTGGAATCCGATGGCGGCCCCAAGCCATACCGCATCCATTGGCGTACGCCTTCATTTGATAACCTGCAATCCATCCCGCTAATGGCAAAGGGCGTATTGGTGGCAGACCTGGTCGCGATTATCGGAAGTATCGATATTGTCCTGGGAGATGTGGATCGTTGAGTCTCCCTTTCTCCAACCCCTCTCCCACCTGGACGAGTACCCATACGGGAAGAGCGGCAAGAGCTGAGGGCGAGTGTGAGGATTTATGCTTGCTGAAAAATATCCCGATGAAATAAAAAGAATTATGGCAAAATACCCGCCAGAGCAAAAACGCTCGGCGGTCATGCCGCTGCTTTACCTGGCCCAGCTCCAGGACGGTTATGTCACCAAAGCCGCGATGGAAGATATCGCCAAGATGCTGGATATCAGCTCCACCGATGTGGCCCAGGTTGTCGGGTTTTACACTCTTTACCACGACAAGCCGGCCGGCAAGTACCGCATGCAGGTCTGCACGGACCTGCCCTGCGCTCTGCGTGGCGCGGACAAATTTATGGAGCAATTATGCGCCAACCTGCGCATCCAGGTGGGGGAAACCACTGCGGATGGCCTGATCACTCTGGAGGCGGTCACCTGCCTGGCCGGGTGCGACCGGGCCCCGATGTTCCAGATCCAGTCCAGGGATGGATTGGAATACCATGAAAACATGAGCGTGGACAAAACCATGGAACTGGTCGAAGCGCTCAAAAAGAGCACAGAGGGGGTGAAATAATGGCAGCCCTCCTCCTGCGTCATCGTGACATTCCCGGCATCGGTGATCTGGACGTCTACCAAAAGAACGGCGGCTTCGAGGCATGGAAGAAGGCCGCCACTACAATGAAACCCCAGGAAGTGACCGACCTGGTCAAGGCCTCCGGGCTGCGCGGGCGCGGCGGCGCGGGCTTCCCGACCGGCGTAAAGTGGTCGTTCATTCCCAACACCATTTGGCCGCACTACGTGGTGGCCAATGCAGATGAGTCCGAACCGGGCACCTTCAAGGACCGCGAGATTATGGAAAACAATCCTCTGCAGTTCCTGGAGGGGGTAGCCATTGCCTGTTATGCCGTCGGGGCGAATGCAGGCTACGTCTACCTGCGCGGTGAGTTCTGGCCGTTGGCAGCCATCCTGGACGAGAAGATTGCGGAAATGGAGCAAGCCGGTTTCCTGGGTGACCACCTCTTCGGCACGGAGTATTCCCTGCACATTTATACCCATCTGGGCGCGGGCGCTTACATCTGCGGTGAAGAGACCGCACTGCTCGAGTCCATCGAGGGCAAACGCGGCATGCCACGCATTCGCCCGCCCTTCCCGGCCGTCTACGGCCTGTACGGCAAACCAACCGTGGTGAATAATGTTGAAACCCTCACCAACCTCCCGCTGATCGTCGAAAAAGGCGCGGACTGGTACAAATCGCTGGGCACAGCTGAAAGCGCCGGGGTTAAGATCTTCTCGCTCTCCGGGCACGTCAAAAAGCCCGGCAACTACGAACTGCCATTCGGCACCACCTATCGCAAGCTTATTTACGAGTACGGCGGCGGCGTGACGGAGGATCGTCCGGTCAAAGCCATCATGTCGGCCGGCGCTTCGTCTGCCATGATCGTGGCGGATGACAAGGCCCTCGACACGCTCATGGATTATGCCTCGGTGCGCACACTCGGCGCGGACCTGGGTTCCGCCTCGGTGATCGTCATCAATGACAGTGTGGACGTGGACTGGGTCATTAGCAAGACCATCCACTTTTTCAAACACGAATCATGCGGCAAGTGCACGCCCTGCCGGGACGGCACGTACTGGATGCAGCACCTGATCGAGCGCATCGAACACGGCGAGGATGTGGAAGCGAATACCCGCCTGCTGCGCACGGTTGCCAAGCAAATCCAGAACAAGTGCCTGTGCCCGCTGGGCGAGTTCTCCACCATGGCAGTCACGACTGCCATCGAGCGCTTCCCTGCCGACTTTCAACCCTCCATGGCTGGAGGCAGGCATGGCTAAAATGATATCCCTGACGATTGACGGGCGTGAGGTCTCGGTCCCTGTAGGAACCCTGATCGTGAACGCTGCCAAACAAATTGGCATCGACGTTCCGGTCTTTTGCTTTCACCCGAAGATGGAACCGGTCGGCATGTGCCGCCAGTGCCTGGTGGAAGTGGGCCGTCCGATGTTCGACCGCGCCACCGGCCAGGCTGTGATGGAAAATGGCCGGCAGAAGGTCCAGTTCGGAGCCAAGCTGGAGACTGCCTGCAGCAACCCGGTTTCCGAAGGCATGGTCGTCCTGACCACCTCCGAGAAAGCTGTGGCGGCACAAAAAGAGATCCTCGAGTTCCTGCTAACCTCGCACCCGCTGGACTGCCCGGTCTGTGACAAGGGCGGCGAGTGCCCGCTACAGAACCTGACCATGGCGCATGCTTCCCCGTTGAGTCGCTACATTTATTCTGAGAAGAGTCACGGTGCCAAACACTTCCCGCTGGGCGACCTGATCTGGCTGGATCGCGAACGCTGCATCCAATGCGCCCGCTGCATCCGCTTCCAGGACGAGGTTGCCGGGGAGCCGGTGCTGGGCTTCTACCAGCGCGGGCGCGCAACGGATGTCTTCACCAATTCCGATCCGGGCTTTGACTCGGTCTTCTCCGGCAATACCAGCGACATTTGCCCGGTCGGCGCGCTGACCACTTCAGATTTCCGCTTTGGGGCGCGTCCCTGGGAGTTGAAGGCGGCCGCCTCGGTCTGCGGACAGTGCCCGGTGGGCTGCAACATCACGTTTAACACCCGCCGCGAAGCCATGTCGGGCGGCAAGGTTGCCATCAAGCGCGTCATGCCGCGCCAGAACGAAGCCGTCAACGAGATCTGGATCTGTGATAAAGGCCGCTTTGCGTATCACTTTGTCGAAAGCGAAAAGGGCCTTACCAAACCTTTGATTAAAACCGCAGGGTCGCCCCAGCAAGAGGCCTCCTGGGAGGAAGCCATCCGTTTGGCAGCCGCCAAGCTGGCCGATGCTGGAAAGGATACGGTCATTCTGGTAGGTGGGCGGCTTTCGAACGAGGATCTGTTCAACCTGAAGCAATTGGCGGATGGGCTGGGCGGGCAGGCGCTCTTGTACACGCACATGGGCGGTGGGGAACTGACCACTGCAATGGGCGTTGCCGCCGGGACGAATTTCTCTGACATGGGCCCGGGTACCACTATGCTGGTGGTGGCCTCCGATCTGTATAGCGAAGCCCCGGTCTGGCACATGCGCATCAAGCAGGCGGCCAATCGCGGCGCCACCCTCATTATGGTCAATGCGCGTGAGACGAAACTGGAACGATATGCAAAGTTCGTTGTCCGCTATGCGTACGGCGATGAAGTGGAAACGGTCAACGGCCTGGCCAACCAGCCCAAGATTGGCGAGGCCATCAGTAATTCGGAGAACCTGGTTGTCCTGTACGGTTCGGACGGCCTGGGATTGGAAGGTTCGTCGGCCCTGGCAGCCGCCTGCGCAGAACTGATTAAGGCCCGCGCAGGCAATCCGAACAATGGGCTGATCGGGGTCTGGCCGCACGCCAATGACCAGGGTGCCTGGGAACTGGGTTTCCGGCCCGCCTCAAACCTGGTCAAGACTTTGAAAGATAAGGTTGTCTACCTGGCGGCGGCGGACCCGGCCGGTGACGATCCCAGCCTGGCGGAAGCCCTGCGGGGCGCCAGGAGCGTCATCGTCCAGGAGTTGTTCCTTACGGAAACTGCCAGCCTGGCAGATGTGGTGCTGCCGGCCCAGGCGTACACCGAACGGGACGGATCGTTCACATCCGGCGAACGGCGCGTCCAGTGCTTTTTCCCGGCTGTCCCGCCGCTCCCAGAGGCGCGTCCTGATTTTGCCATCACTGCCCAGATTGCCGCCGGACTTGGTCTCACGCTCGAAAGCCGCTCTGCCTCGCACGTGCTGGACAGGCTGGCAGATTCGGTTAATGCTTTCTCAGGTCTCTCCTTCCTTAAACTGGCTGAAGTGACCGGGCAGTGGCCCATCGTCGGTCGCGGCGACCTGTATTACGGCGGCACAACCTATGAGAATACCCAGGGCTTGGGTGTGCATTTGGCCCTCTCGCTTCTCCCCTCTCCCGCCGGGACGAGTGGCGGCAAGGGTGGGGGAGCCGCGGGTGAGGGAAAAACCCTGCACCCGGATGAAGAGCAATGGCTGGCCCTCCCGGTGACCCGTCTCTACGACCGTGGTATTACGGTCCTCACCTCTGCGCTGCTTCGCTCGCATATCGGTGATGCTTCCTTTATCCTTAACCCCCAGGCGGCCAAATCCCTTGGTATCCAGTCCGGCGACCTGCTGAATATAAATGGTCTGGAAGCGCAGGCTGTCCTGGATGAGACCGTACCGGCCAGTGTGGTATTGGTGCCGCGCAGCATGGGCATCCCCATCGCAGGGCCGGTGGTTGCCAACATCAAGGTTGCCTGATATTGCGTTTTACAGGTTTCGTAAAACGTAAGAGGAAGGTTCTCAATGACGTTAGCTCTCGTGATTGAATGGATCATCAAGGCGATTGTGCTGGTACTTGTCCTGCTGACCGGCTTTGCCTACCTGACGCTGTATGAGCGCAAGGCGCTGGCGCGCATCCAGATGCGCGTTGGCCCAAACCGTGCCGGTCCTTGGGGCATTTTGCAGCCCATCGCCGACGCAGTCAAATTAATCTTCAAGGAAGAGCTGATGCCGGCCAGGGCCGACAAGCTGCTCTTCTTCCTGGCCCCGATCGTGACACTGGTCCCGGCGCTGGTCATCACCGCGGTGGTGCCCTGGGGGCCCAACCTGCACGTGTTCGGGTATACCATTACCCTTTACATCGCCGATGTCAACGTGGGTGTTTTGTACATCATGTCGGTGGCTTCGATTGCGGTATACGGGATCGTGCTGGCGGGCTGGAGTTCCAACAACAAGTACGCCATGATGGGCGGTTTGCGTTCGACCGCCCAGATGATCAGTTATGAGATCGCCTTGGGCCTGTCCTTCGTAGGGGTGATCCTGCTGGCTGGTTCAGCCTCGATGACGGAAATCGTGTCTGCGCAGAAATCCGCCTGGTTCGTTCTGCTCCAGCCGGTCGGGACGGTGATCTTTCTGATCGCCACCCTGGCCGAGGTCAACCGCGCCCCGTTCGACATGCCGGAAGCCGAGCAGGAACTGACCGCTGGCTACCACACAGAATACTCCGGCATGAAATTCGCCCTGCTGTTCATGGCCGAGTACGACAAAATGATTGCCATAAGTTCCATCGGGGCTACGCTGTACTTCGGCGGCTACCGGGAGTTCTGGTTTCTTTCGAATACCATCTTGAGTGTGGACCGGACACCCTGGCTTGGCCCGATCTACATATTCTTGAAGATCTTTATCCTGCTCTTTGGGATGATCTGGGTGCGGGCCACCTTCCCGCGCATCCGTTATGACCGGTTGATGGCTTTTGGCTGGAAAGTGCTGCTGCCGCTCTCACTGGCACTGATCTTCATTACCGCCACATTTATCCTGCTGGCACAGCAAGCCAACAATACACTGCTCCTGTGGGGCATCCCGGTGGTTTCTTTACTGGCAGGCGTGCTGGCGGTGTCATTGGTGTACCGCACTTTGAGGAGAAAAGAATATGCGCGTGCTTGAGCCTCTGATCGAACTGGTGCGCGGCCTGTGGACTACGCTGCGGTTCATGTTCGAAAAGCCGGTGACGGTGCAGTACCCTGAGCAGAAGAAGCCGGTCAAAGCGCGCTTCCGCGGGCGGCATGTGCTGCACCGCTACGAGAACGGGCTGGAAAAGTGTATCGGCTGCTCATTATGCGCGGCGGCCTGCCCATCAGATGCCATCTTCGTCGAATCCTCCGAAAACACGGACGAGAAGCGCTTTTCCCCCGGCGAGCGCTACGCCAGCACCTACGAAATCAACATGCTGCGCTGCATTTTTTGCGGCTTTTGCGAAGACGCCTGCCCGACCGAGGCGATCACCTTGGGCGACCAGTATGAACTGTCCTTTACCGATCGCCGCCAGGCGATTTATCCCAAGGAGATGCTGATCGAACCCGTCCCATCCGGCGGAAAGCCAACCCCGCAAAAGACCGAACCGGGTACCTTTACCAGGTCGGTTCCTGTGATGAAAGACCCGACGGATTGAGGCCCTTATGAACCTGACGCTCATCCTCTTTTATGTCCTGGCAGTTGCCGCTGTGGCCACCGCGGCTGGATTACTGCTCAGCCGGAATTCGGTTTACGCCGCCCTGTTCCTGGTATTGAACTTCGCCACGGTGGCGGTCTTCTATTTATTATTGGGTGCACCCTTTATCGCCTTGGTGCAGGTGACGGTCTATGCCGGGGCCATCATGGTGCTGTTTCTGTTCGTGATCATGCTGCTGGGAGCTGAGAAACTCCCCAGAGGCCAGGTGCTGCCCTGGCAGCGTCCGCTGGCGATTGGCCTGGCGGCGCTCCTGCTGGTGGAGGCGGGCTTCCTGCTCTTCCAGCGCATGCATACCACCGCGATCCTGGCGGCCCCCGGCGCGGATCTGAATACCACTGCAACATTGCAGACCCTGGGAATGGCATTGTTCAGCCAGTACCTCCTGCCTTTTGAAGTGACCTCCATCCTGCTGCTGGTGGCAATGGTGGGGGCGATTGTCTTGACCAAACAAGTGAAAGGAGAGCAGGCATGATTGGTGAACTTGGAGGAATTCCTCTCTCCGGCTTTCTGGCAGTTTCAGCCATTTTATTTACCATGGGTGCGCTGGGTGTGCTGATCCGGCGCAATGCCATCATCATTTTCATGTCGGTCGAGTTGATGTTAAACGCCGCCAACCTGGCTTTCGTGGCCTTTGCCCGTTCGTATAACGTCTTGAGCGGACAGTTGTTCGTCTTCTTCGTGATGACGGTCTCGGCCGCTGAAGTGGCGGTGGGCCTGGCGCTGATCGTGGCAATCTTCCGCTCCAAGCACAGCATCGACGTGGACCAGATGAGCAGCCTTAAAGGATAGCCAAAAGGATAACGAATGAACACACTGTTCAGCCTGGTTCCCCTGATTGTCTTCCTGCCCGTGATCGGGCTGCT
>JBEKEB010000126.1:0-10798 GCA_050014055.1 Anaerolineales bacterium
TTCGTGGAAACGGGGGTCGCCGGTCAACTCAGGATGAAATGATGTGGCGAGCAATTTTCCCTGTTGTGCAGCAACGATCCTTCCATCCGGCAGGCTGGAGAGAATCCTGGCTTCGCCTTGCACGGATTCAATGATGGGGGCGCGGATGAAGATGGCATGATACGGAGCGCCGTTGCCCAATTCGGGAATCGCAAGATCCGCCTCGAATGAGTCCACCTGGCGGCCGAAGGCATTACGCCGGATGATGATATCCATGATGCCAAGCAAGGGCTGGTCGCGCCGGGCGTCCTTCGAGAGGAAGATCGCTCCGGCGCAGGTGCCCCAGATGGCATGCTCCTTCCCAAATTCCCGCAATGGTTCCAGCAGGTCATAATCCATGGCCAGTTTTCCGATGGTGGTGGATTCGCCGCCGGGGATGATCAGTCCATCCAGCCCGGCCAGGTGCGCAGGCAGGCGCACTTCGGCGGTCTGCACGCCCAAACTCTTGAGCATGACGAGATGTTCGGAAAAATCGCCCTGGATGGCTAAAACACCTATTTTCATGGTATTTACCAGGTGCGGCGCAAGGTCTTGCACCGCTACCATCTATTACCAACCACGACCGGCAATCTTCTCGGCTTCGGGCATCTGCGAGATATTGCGTCCCACCATTGGCTCGCCCAGGTTCTTGCTCACCTCAGCCAGGATGGAGGCATCCTGGTAGTGGGTCACGGCCTTGACAATGGCGGCAGCGCGCTTGGCCGGGTCGCCGGACTTGAAGATGCCCGAACCGACAAACACGCCGTCCACGCCTAACTGCATCATCAGGGCTGCATCCGCGGGCGTGGCAACTCCGCCAGCTGCGAAGTTAACCACCGGCATGCGGCCCAGTTCCTTGGTCTCCTTGACCAGTTCGTAGGGCGCACCGATTTCCTTGGCGTAGTGCATCAGTTCCTCATCGGCCATGCTGGCCAGGCGGCGGATCTCACCCAGGACGGTACGGGCATGCCGGACTGCCTCGACCACGTCGCCGGTGCCAGCCTCGCCCTTGGTACGGATCATGGCGGCGCCTTCCCCAACCCGGCGCAGGGCCTCGCCCAGATTACGACAGCCACATACGAACGGGACCTTGAAATTGTGTTTCAGGATGTGGTTTTCTTCATCCGCGGGAGTCAACACCTCGGATTCATCAATGTAATCGACCCCGATGGCTTCCAGGATCTGGGCTTCGACGAAGTGCCCGATGCGGCACTTGGCCATGACCGGGATGGTAACCGTATCCATGATTCTGAGAATCAGGTCCGGGTCAGACATGCGTGCCACGCCGCCCTGGGCACGGATATCCGCCGGGACGCGTTCCAGCGCCATGACGGCGCACGCGCCGGCCTCCTCGGCAATCCTGGCGTGTTCAGGAGTAACTACATCCATGATTACGCCACCTTTTAGCATCTGCGCCAGTCCTTTTTTGACGGCAAAAGTACCAGTCTGTTGTTCCATGGTTCTCTCCTAATCTTGATTCAATGATAATTCTACCACGCTGCCTTGCCAGCATTCCAACATGCCACGAGCAGCGGTGGTTATTGAAAATTCTGATATCTGATTTTATGAGTAAATTGGTATATGTTAAGAGCCAATTTTAGCATATAAATACCAGTCCAATAGAATGGATTGGAAGCATTATTCGAGAATTGGCTCTATCGATAATGGCGGGAAAATGTTATATTCACCGTACCACTCATCGGAGGCATAGCATGCGTATCCCATTGGATCGTCAGAGTCCGGAACCTCTCTACCAGCAAATCAAGACGCATTTGCGCCAGGGCATCCTGTCGGGCAGCCTGGAAGCTAATACGCGCCTGCCGGCCAGCCGCCAGCTTGCGCGTGACCTGGGGGTTAACCGCATCACCGTTGAAAACGCCTATTCCGAACTGGAAGCAGATGGACTGATCTTTTCCCGGGTGGGCAGCGGCACGTATGTCCTGCCTCCCAGTCCGCTTCCGCTGGGTCCCAAGAGCAGCAGTGAAATCCCCTGGCCTTTATGGCAGCAAAACATGCAAGCCTGGAATGCCGGTTCCAGGCCGGGCACGGAAGAAGCAATGCTCGAGGCCGCCGGACATCCCCATCCGATCAGCTTTGCGAGCGGGATCAGCGATACCCGGCAGTTCCCGACCGTAGAGTTCCGTAAAACCATCCAGGCCGTCATGCGCCGGGATGGGATGGAGGCAATGGATTATGGCGAACGCAACGGATATGCGCCCCTGCGTGAGAGCATCGCTCACATCCTGGCCAGCCAGGGGTTGCAGACCCGCGCGGAGAATATCCTGATCACCGCAGGCTCGCAACATGCAATTGCGCTGGTGGCCCAAGTGATCCTGAAACCGGAGGATGTCATCCTGGTGGAAAGCCCCACCTTTTCCAGTGCGATTGAGCTTTTCCGCACCCTGGGTTTCCGGATCGTCGGCATCCCGATGGACAGCCAGGGCATGCAGGTGGAAAAGCTGGAAAAACTTCTGCAGCAACATCATCCCAAACTGATTTACACCATTCCCAATTTTCACAACCCGACCGGAACCTGTCTGAACAGCGCGCGCCGGCGCCAGTTAATCGTCCTGTCAGACCGTTACAACGTCCCGATCCTGGAAGACGACTTTGTGGGTGACATGCGCTACGAGGGCCGTGCGCAGCCAGCTCTCAAGGCGCTGGACCCGGGCGGCCAAGTGATCCATGTCAGCACCTTTTCCAAGATGCTGATGCCGGGCTTGCGGGTGGGCTTCCTGGTGGCGGATGGACCGGTCTATCAAAGCCTGCTGGACTTCAAGCGCCTCAGCGATGTGGCAACCGCCACATTGATCCAGCGCGCCCTGGAAGCCTACGTGACGGTTGGACGCTACCAGGCCTACCTGCGGCGCTCGTGCCTGATCTTCCATAAACGGCGGGACGCCATGCTGGCAGCCATTGCCCGGTACCTGCCGGCGGGCGTTTTGGTCGAGCCGCCCCAGGGTGGACTGTTCCTCTGGCTGCGCCTGCCGGATGGCCTATCGTCTGACGAACTGCTGCCCCTGGCGCGTGAAGAGGGCGTGACCTTTGCAACCGGCAAAAACTTTTTCCCGGAAACCTCCGCAGGGCAGGATTGGATGCGCCTCAATTTTGTAGCCCAGCCGGAGCAGGAGATCGAAGAAGGCATCAAGAGGCTGGGGAAGGCAATTAAGCGATTGGCTGCGAAGTACTGACAAGATTTTACCGGGTATACATCAAACAAGCCGCTCCAAAGCAAGCGGCCTGATGCATCGAATTATTAAATTTTGGCGGGTCTTTGACTGCTCACGGTTTTATCAATCGGTAGACAGTAAAGCCATTAATTACGGTTTCTATCTTATAGTGCTCATAAATAAATTCAAAAAACTGGTCTATGTTGTCTGCCTTGCCCATGGACAAGCCTTTCCCAGCTTTCAGTTGAGCATAGCGGATGTTCTTGTCCAAGGAAAGAGTATTGTCAGGAGCAAGCAAATATGCATCCACAATTATCTCTGGTGGATGGGTTGTAATGTCTTGATAAAAACCATTTTCCAGAGTAGCAGTGATCGGAGACGGCAAATACCCGGGATACCAAATGTAACGGGTAGGCGAATCTCGTTTGGACATATAATTGATGCCGGATTGTACCCAATCCAGGACGGTATCGGTTGGCTTGGTATTGCGGCGAATGTATAAAGATACAGGGTTTATTAGTTCCACACCCTGAGAGCGGTTAAACAATAAAACGTTTACGGTATTTTTATATTCGACCAGGCCGTTATAGTTTATAAACATTGCAACCACGACGGCCAAAATCATGGGGATTTTTTCTGTATTCAGGAATGATCGCAGTTTTTGGGTGAAAACCGCTGGACTAAAAACCTCATATGCATAACCACACAGCAATGCGATTGCAGGAAGCCAGAGAATAAAGTAATGTGTATAGCCTCTGCCTGATAGCGAACTCAAGTATATCTCTACAGGCCACAAGACTGCCAGGAGAAATATGAAAGGATCGATCGTCTTGTTTTTTAGCCCTCTAAAAATAAAAAGAATCGAGCCGCCATACCCTGCCAAAGCGATCCATGCAACCAATCCCAGATCTCGAAACCCATTGACAATACTCGACCAGGGACTGGTGCGGTTATTGATGTAGAAAAAGTTATATATAATCGCCGAATTCCAAGCGTCGGCAAGTATTCCTTTCCACCATAAAAATGATGCGACTACCAGTAAAACTACCCCTGCCCCTGCCAGCATTGATCCCAAACGATTTATCAATACACGGTATTTTTTTTGAGCAAGGCCGACGATGATCCAGCAAATTACAACTGCTAACCCAGGCCCGATATTATCGGCGCGAAAGTGGAAACTGAGAACAGTCATCACGCCGATTAAAAAATCGTAGATACGGACCTTCTCGTTCTGATTCGCCAACCAAAAAAATGCCAAGACCGCCATATTGAATAGCAATGGATATTCTTCCACAGAATCGCCGCTTCCGAGTACTATATTAAGTCCCCAAATCCAGAAGATCATCCCAAAAACGGCTGCACCCGGCTGCCAGGCTTTTCGAAGAAGACGATATCCGATTACAGCCGTGGCGTACAGGAACACAAATTGAAGCAGCCAGACTCCCCAGCGTGTGTCCCGACCAAGCCAGAGGCCCAGCGCATTGAGATAAAAGATGCCAGGCGGTTTGCTATCCCAGACGTTAATATAGAGCAGTTTGCCCTGCAATATTAACCGGCCAATATATAAAAAACTGCCGTTGTCACTGGAGGGGAGAGTGGTGTAGGGGTTGGTTTGCTCAAGCACCACGGCAATAAACAAAGCCAATGCAAAATAAGGTATGTATTCCGCTAGGCGCAATGCGTATTTATTTTTCATGAATGAATAAGTTACCTTTTCAAAATCTCTTGATCCAAATGGCAACTTGGCTTATTTTCCACCTGGTAATTAATAATTTGAGCTGACAACCCAGTTTCAAATTCTCAGAGGATGTTATTCTGATCACTAATTTTTCTGGCTCATTATAATACTAGTGAGATTGTTCATGAAATCTTCGGCATTCAAAGAAATGGTTGTGCCTATGACCGCCTTTTTTTGGCGGAAAAGTCGACTTCATTCACTCGACAAACGCTACAATTGCTTTACCAGCCTTGACAAACCTATAATTTTATATACAATTAGTACAATGATACAATGATACAATTATGACGATGAACCTCGAAATAGACTTCCGTTCTGGTATCCCGATTTACCTACAGGTGGTGGAGCGCATCAAAGAGCGGCTGGCAGCCGGGCAGTTGAAACCTGGCGACCAGCTGCCCACCGTGCGTGCGCTGGCCCTGGAACTGCGCGTAAACTTCAATACCGTCGCGCGCTCTTACCGCATCATGGACGAGTCCGGCATCATTTCCACCCAGCAGGGCCGTGGCACCTACATCCTGGAAATCCCCACGCCGCAAGTAGCCGAGAGTATCCGCCTGAAAGCCCTGGAGGACCTGACCCAGCGTTACGTTGCTGATGCAGAACGGTTGGGGGTCTCACCGGAAGAATTGGATGAGGCACTGAGGAAACAGGAAACACAATGGAAGGAAAAACGGCACGTTGCCACAGACAAACTATCAAACGATGGAGATATAAAAGTATGAAGGTGAATTCGAAGTTCTTACCGGTTTCGATACTGATCGTGGTGCTGCTGGCGGGATTGAGCGGTTGTTTACCGGCCAAAAAGGCCGGGCTTTCTGACCAGCAGGTCGCCAGCGTGACGGAGAACATCCTGAAAGCACTCGATCAAAATAATTACCTAGCTTTCATACACGATTTCAGTCCTCAAATGAAATCCGCTTTCACACAGGCAAAGTTCAGCCAGTTGCAGACAATGCTCTACAATGCCAGTGGAAACTTTCTCTACATGGATGAACCCACCATCACGAACAACCAGGGCTACGCGATCTATCGCTTTCCATCCAAATACGCCGACGAGACTGTTACCGTCACGATCACATTCGTGATCGGCGGGCAGGAAGTCGAAGGATTATATTTTGATTCGGCCAACCTGCGCAAAGCTTCCCAATAATCTGAAAAGTCCCTTTGGGAACTCTAGATATTCTACAAAAGGAGATTTACATGTCACCCAACCCCAATTCCAAAGATTCAACCACGCGACTGCTAGCACGCCAGAAGCCCGACCTGCACGTTTCCGGGATAGCCATATTCTTCTTCGTAATTTGCCTGCTGGCCGACTACCTCGGTACGGCCTATATTACGAAAAACTACCCCACCAATGAAGTTTTACCGATCATCTGGACCATAGGCTGGATATTGATTGGCGTCTATATCCTGTTTTCCCTCAAGGTAGCCTCGCAGTGGGAAAAAGCTGTGATCCTGCGTCTGGGCAAATTCCATAAAATGGCCGGACCGGGAGCCTTCTGGGTGATCCCGATCGTTGACTCGCTTGCCAACTGGATCGACCACCGCGTCATGGTCACGCCGTTCTCGGCCGAGAAAACGCTGACCAAGGATACCGTCCCGGTGGATGTGGATGCGGTGCTGTTCTGGGTCGTATGGGACGCCGAGAAAGCCGCTTTGGAAGTCGCCGACTACAAGGCCGCCATCGCCTGGGCTGCCCAGACCGCCTTGCGGGAGATCATCGGGCAAAGCGTGCTGGCCGATATCCTGGTGGGTCGTGACAAAATGGACGCCGAGCTGCAGAAGATCATCGACGAGCGCACCACGCCCTGGGGGGTCACCGTCCAGTCGGTGGAGATCCGCGACGTGATTATCCCGCCCGACCTGGAAGATGCCATGTCCCGCCAGGCGCAGGCCGAGCGCGAACGCCAGGCGCGCGTTATCCTGGGCGAATCCGAGCAGCAGATTGCCGCCTCCTTCGCAGAGGCTTCCAAGGCATATATCAACAATCCAACTGCCTTGCACCTGCGTGCCATGAACATGCTTTTCGAAGGCCTGAAGGAAAAGGGCGCGTTGGTCATCGTCCCCAGTAGCGCCGTGGATACGATGAACCTGGGCGGGTTGAGCGGCATGGTTTCGCTAGCGCAGCAAAACCTGCCAAAAGAAGAAAACAAATAGCCTCTGTAAAAGCCCAGGTTAAAAACAGCCCCCGTTTCCGTTACGTTTTGTCGAGGTAAAAATGTCTGGAACCCCGCAATGGGAATACCGTGTGCTCACCATCGGAAGTGCCTTTGGCACGAAAGATGAGCAAATCGAGGCCACATTGAACGATTGGGGCCTGGATGGCTGGGAAGCCATCCATGTGTACACGCCCAGTCAAAGCAACAAAGTCACCATCGTCGCCAAGCGTCCGTTGACGGCTGCCAGCCGCCGGCGGGCCGCCTGGCCCGCACAATAAAGGAGCGTCCTTATGGAACTCATAAAACAATACCTGCCCCTGCTGATCCCGGTCGTTCTGATCGAACTGGGCCTGATGGTCATCGCCCTGGTGGACTTGATCCGCCGGTCCCGGACGCGCGGCCCGAAGTGGGTCTGGGTACTGGTCATTGTCCTGATAAACTTCATCGGCCCAATCATCTACTTCGTGGCCGGCCGCCAGGAAGAGTAGGTGCAGGCCGTGAGCAGTGTGCATGTCGAAGCCCTCAAGAAAACCTACGGCGCAGTGCATGCGTTGGATGGACTGGATCTGCAGGTGGCCCTGGGAACGATCTTTGGATTCCTGGGCCCAAACGGCGCCGGGAAAACCACCACTCTGCGCATCCTGACCGGGTTGGCGCGTCCGACCTCTGGGAAGGCACAGGTGGCTGGGGTGGATGTGTTGAAAGACCCAGGAAAGCTTTCCCGCCGCATCGGGCATTTGCCGGAAGAGCCGGCCTTTTATGGCTGGATGACGCCGCATGAATTCCTGGATTATCTGGGGCGTTTATACGGCCTGACTGCAAGCGCGCGCCGCCTCCGCACCCGGGAATTGCTCGCCCTGGTCCGGATGGAGGATGTTTCCAAAAGGCGCATCGCGGGTTTCTCGCGTGGCATGCGCCAGCGGCTGGGTGTTGCCGCGGCGCTGATCCACCACCCTGAAGTGCTCTTCCTGGATGAACCCGCCAGCGCGCTTGACCCGGCCGGTCGCAAAGAGGTGCTCGACCTGATTGGGAACTTGCGCGGCCAGTGTACCGTACTTATGTCAACCCATATCCTGGCAGACGTGGAAAGGGTCTGTGATGTGGTCGGGATTATCGCCAAGGGCCGCATGCTGGTGCAGTCTCCGCGTGAAGCGCTGCTGGAGCGTTATGCCATCCCAGCGTTCGAGGTGGAAGGGGATGACCATGCCGGCCTCTCGCTGTGGGTCGAATCTCTGCGCCGCCTGCCGTGGGTCACTTCCGTCGTCCCCCGGAATGATGCATTCCGCATTACGGTCAGGGACGTGCAGTCTGCCAAACACGATCTGCTGGCACTGGCCGTGAATTCCGGGATATCGTTGAACCGCTACGAAGAAGTCCGGCCATCACTGGAAGATGTATTTTTGCAATTGGTCGGATCGGAGGGTCTGGCATGAATTTCATGATTGTCTTTCGCAAGGAAATGCAGGAGCAGTGGCGGACCTATCGTTTCCTGATCGTGGCAGCAGTGTTCGCGGCGTTTGGGCTGGCTTCGCCATTGTTGGCGAAATTCACCCCCGAAATGCTCAAAGCCATCCCGGGCGTGCCACCTGAACTGCTGGCAGCCATACCCGCGCCGACCGTGGCGGATGCCATCAGCCAGTATGTCAAGAATATGAGCCAGTTTGGCATCTTGCTGGCCCTGCTGGTGACCATGGGCGTGGTGGTACAGGAGAAAGAACGGGGCACGGCGGCCTTCTTCCTGACCCGTCCGGTTTCACGTGAAACATTCCTGCTGGCAAAGTTTGCCGCGTTGACCGTCACCTTTATCGCCAGCCTGGCACTGGCCGCCGCTGGGTGCTGGTATTACACACTTGTTCTGTTTACGCCGCTGGCTTGGGGAGCGTTCCTGGCGCTGAATGGGCTTATGCTGGTGGTGTTTTTGGTCTACATAGCGCTGGCATTACTGGCAAGCACAATTGCCCGTTCAAATGGCGCGGCGGTGGGCCTGGCATTCGTGGCCCTGATCCTGGTCAGCGGAATCGGAGCGCTGCCAACGATCGGCGAGTATTTGCCCGGCCGGCTATTCAGTTGGGGCGCAACCTTGCTGCTGGGCGGGAATGGCACCGCCTGGCCGGCCTTTGGGATCAGCCTGGGCATCATTGCGATTGCATTGGCAGCCTCCTGTATCATCTTCCGCCGCCAGGAAGTATAATTCTTCCACACATTCATGTTTCACGTGAAACTTAACATCGGAGTTTTCAATTGGAAAAACAAATTGACACTCGTCGCATCATCATATTCCTTGGTTTTGCCTTTGGGATCGCCTGGATCACCGGGCTGGTGATTTACCTGACCGGCGGCCTGACCAACAGCCCGCAAATCATCCCGGAAATAAGCCTGGCACTCGTTCTTATGGCGACCGCCTACATGTGGGCGCCGGCTTTGGGTAATATCCTGGCGCGGCTGATTACGCACGAAGGCTGGAAGGATGTCGGACTGCGACCACACTTCAAAAAGGGTTGGCCTTACTGGCTGGCCGGCTGGTTCCTGCCGGCAGGTATGACCCTGTTTGGAGCAGCCTTGTTTTTCGTGCTTTTCCCGCAATACTTTGATGCAAGCCTGTCCATTGTACATCAGCAAACCAGCGCTTCCCCGGTCCTGTCTTCCTTCTCGCCCTGGATATTCGTCGCTCTCCAGCTGGTTGCAGGCGTGTTGATTTCCCCGATCGCGAACTCCCTGGCCACGTTCGGCGAAGAATTCGGTTGGCGCGCATACCTGCTGCCGAAGCTCATGCCGCTGGGCGGCCGCAAAGCGATGCTATTGATCGGTATCATCTGGGGCGTCTGGCACTGGCCGGTCATCTTCATGGGCTATGAATACGGATTCAAGTATCCGGGCCATCCCTGGGTCGGGCCACTACTGTTCATCTGGATCACGTTTTGCTTTGCGGTCTTCCTGGGTTGGCTGACATTGCGCAGTCAGAGCATCTGGCCGGCCATCATCGGACATGCCGCCATCAACGGTATTGCCGCTGCGGCTGTTTTGACGACGACCGGACAACCCAATCCGCTGCTGGGGCCTTTACCGGTGGGGATCATCGGTTCCCTGGGATTTGCCCTGGTGGCAATTGCAATTTTTGTTTCGCCGAAAGGGTTGAAGGAATAACCGGCTTTTCTCAATTAAAAGAAATGACTTCATTGTAAAATACAGGCCTTCCGGGAAAGGTTCCGGGAAGCTTTTCTTATGGAACATGAGGTATACCATCAAGATATACGCCCAACATGTATCAACTCACACCCTCCTCAAAAATCGCGAGGTTTGGTAAGATAGGGTCGTGATGACCCAAGACGAGCTGGCTCAAATGAGCCGTGACGAATTGATCGATCTGGTGCTTGCGGAGCATGGGCAATTGGAGGCTTTGCAAGCGGCGTTGGCGCAGTTGAAAGCGGATTATGAAGCGTTGCAGATGAAGTTGGAAAAGGGCAAGCAGCCGCCGACCAATTCGAGCAACTCGTCGCAGCCACCTTCGCGGGATTGGAAGCCCAGCTTGGGGAAGGATCGCCGCAAGCACAGGCATGGACCGCCCCGAGGGCATGTCAAGTACGAGCGCAAATTTGTGGCCCAGCCGAACCATATAGTGAACCTGAAGGCCGAAGCGTGTAAGAATTGTCATGCTGATCTGCATGCAGTCGCGGGTCAACTGGTGGATGTGAACCAGATCACGGAAT
>JBEKEB010000127.1:0-14639 GCA_050014055.1 Anaerolineales bacterium
CCGGCTGGCTGGCCTGGATGAATTCAGCCACGTCACCCAGCACGGTCAGGCCACGGATGCCCAGCAAGTCAATCTTGACCAGCCCGAGTGCTTCCACTGCCTCCAGGTCAAACTGGGTAATGATGACACCCTTGCTCCCGGAGCGCATAACCGGCACAAGTTCCGTCAGAGGACCGGGTGCCACAATCAGACCTCCGGCATGCACAGAAAGATGGCGCGGTAGTTTGAGCAGGGCTTCGGCCTCGTCGAAAATCTTCGTGTGGGAAGAATCAGTATACCGGGTACGGAGAGCGGCGAATGAAGAAACCGGCAAATAGCTGTCTTCGTCGGTTTGTTCCTCCGTGCGGGCGAAGAAGGCGTATGGTAACTGCCGGACCAAATCCCTCACTTCGGCGGGAGCCATTCCATGCGCTTTGGCCACATCACCAAGAGCCGAGCGTGGTCTGAACCGGTTGATGGTCCCAACCATGGCCACGCGTTCCTTCCCATACGTGTCGAAGACGTGCTGAATGATCAGATCGCGCCGGCGGGAGCACAGGTCTGTGTCGATATCCGGCGGGGTGGTGCGGGCAGGGTTTAAGAAGCGCTCGAAGTACAGGTCCAGTCGCAAGGGATCGGGGCTGGTAATACCCAAGCAATGAGCCACCAACGACGATGCGGCTGAGCCACGCGATGAAAAAGGTACATTTGTTCTGCGGGCGAACTCGAGGATCTCCTCTACAATTAGAAAAATTGGTTCGAAACCCATGCGGGCAATCACATCCAGTTCATGGTCGAGTTGAATTTGAACATTGGCACTAATACTGCCATATAAACGTCGCGCTCCGGTTTCGGCTTTCTGTCGCAGGTATTCCGCAGCTGTCACGCCGGGCGGCAACGGGACAGCCGGCATCTGGGCTTTTCCTAACGGCAAGTCAAACTTGCAACGCTCTGCGATCTCAAGACTGGCTGCCAGAGCGGCCCGGGAACCCTTGTAGCGCCTTTCGATCTCGCGAGAATTGATGAAATTCGCCTCTGCTGGAGCGCTTGCATCGGCAGGAAGTTTCTCCAGCGGTAAGTTTAGGCGGATGGCTGAAAGCGTGCGTTGCAAGACAACCTCTTCAGGAGTCAGGTAATAGACAGGCTGGGTAACTACCAGTGGCAGAGATTGGCGGCGGCCCAGGTCAGAAAGTGGGAGTGCCTGGGTTGGATTTTGTAAGCCAAGATAGAGACGATTTGGGTAGATATCCTTTAGAGTCCGCACCCGCTGCCTGGAGGAATCGTTCAGGACGCCTGTGATGGCAATTAGATCCCGGGAATAGGCTGTCAGCATGTCGAGCGAGCATGCCAGCGTGGGGTCAGATCGCAAAGCCAATGCGCTGCTCAGATTGCATAGGCTCGACCAGCCAGACAGGTTCATCGCCAGTAGTGACAGAGGACCGGTCTCCAGATCGATTTCCAGCCCCAGAACAGGTTGAATCCCTGCTTTTTGGCAGGCCAGCACGAACTCTATCGAGCCGGTCAGCAGACGATGATCGGAGAGGCCGATTGCTGGCAGTCCGTCCGCCAAGGCAGCCTGTACCAATTCGGCGGGCATTGCCAGACCTTCCTGGAGGGAATAGGCAGAGTGGGTGGTGAGAGGAATATACATAAAGACTAATTAACGGATTTCGCTCTCCCGGATGGCTCCGTGAAGCTTAATCGAAAATCATTTCCACGGTGCAGTGATTAGGACGTTATTCTCATCTGCGGCATGGCCGAGATAAGACAAGCCCCAGGCAGTCTCGATGGTTTTTAGTAAAGAATAATGCGTGTAAGGAGTATTATCCCGAAAGCCGCTCTTTACCTGGGGCGAGATCAGAACAGTCGGCACACGTCCGCCGGCTTGTGCCGGCAATCCACAGCAGGAATGACTGCCCTGGCCTTCATCCCAGGTCAAGATGATCAAGTAGGGCTCACTGGCGGCTCTTGGGTTCAGGTAATCCATCAACATACCCATCACCCCCCCTAGCCACCCATCCGCCAAGCTCAGATTGCAATCCGGATTGCTATAAATGTCATCCGTTGAGACACAACTATTAGGCATGATATAAACAAAATCGGGCAGGTTCCCGGCGGCCAGGTCAGTTTCTAGCTGTGGGAAAGGCACAACAGACCGATTGCAGCGGTTTGCGTCCAGGCGAATGGAATCAAAGTACATAAACGGATTATGTTTTTGTACATAAATTGCCGTGTCCATGACGGAACACGGGTGCGGCATATCCTGGAAGTAGGCCCGCCACGTGCGACCGCTGGCTTCGATTTGGTCAGCCAGATTATTTGCGTTGACGAAGCAATTTTCGCAGTCAGAAGTGATCCCAAATGTATCCCCGCCGAATAAGGCCAGGTAATTGGGCAGGCTGGGATGCGTGATGGCATAATACTGTGTCAGAAGAGTATTACCCTTTATATACTGGTTGTAAACCGGCATGGTTTGATTCCCAACTACCGAGTCAAACTCGTGGTTCTCGAAGACGATCATAATGATATGGCTAAAATCAGGTACCAGCGGCCGAACGGTCGGCGTAGGTACCGGACTTGAAGTAGGTGAGGGGACTGGCGTTAATGTCGCAGTGGGAAGAGGAGTGGCCGATGGAGGCATTGTTTCTGTTGCAGGTAGGGTGGTTGCGGACGAGGGTGTGCATGCCGCCAGGCCTGCCATAACAATGCAAAAAAAGATAGCCGCCGCTTTATGAATCATTGTGAGCCTCCCAGGCTTATGAAACAAATAACCCAGTTATGAAGAAAGTTATTTAGTAACGCAGAGGTGTAGGTTTTGGGCGTCTTAAACGTCACGGAACCGGCATTTTCCATTCTGGCACGGACAGGGCAGGCCGGGCTTTGACCTTGCCTTTATTGTCGCCATACAATTTTTCGGCTGTATTCCAGCACAGGTTCGCCCGAGCGGTCTCGCTAAGCTGGTCCAGAAATACATCGTAGCGCTGCAATTCCGGACCCATCCGCTCGAAGCGGGCAACCAGATCCGATCCGAGGCAGATGCGCTTACTGTATTTTTCAGTGAGTGCCACCCAATCCGGGCTGGGCTTGCCATCCGGGCATATCACCACATCGTAAATGATCCAAGAGTAATCCACGTACAAGTTGGGGTACTGCGCCAGCAAACGGTCAACCATCTGGTAATAGAATGGAACGTTGACACGGCGCGACATTCCGCAGTGGGCAAAGACAATCCGGGTGCGCGGGAATTCAGCCACTGCTTCTTCAAGTTCCCAGAGGTAGACCGGGTGGTCGTTCTTGGTTACGGAAGTGATATTCTGGTGCAGAAGGACAGGCAGGTCGTGCTCAGCCGCGAACTGGTAAACCGGCCAGAGCGCACGGTGATTGGCACGTGCATTCTCGCC
Organism: Anaerolineales bacterium; assembly: GCA_050014055.1. Classification (GTDB taxonomy): domain Bacteria; phylum Chloroflexota; class Anaerolineae; order Anaerolineales; family Villigracilaceae; genus UBA877. Next base: position 3,381 of record JBEKEB010000127.1, read on the forward strand.
GAAGGTGAAGGCAGTCAGATCGTCGTGGCGGAGCAGCACTTCGCCAATTCCACTCCAGATATCCGGATATTGGGCAAAAAGCCGCTCGATATGGCGAAGCGCATAGCCATCGGTCGGGTTGAATCCGCAGATAAGCGGGTACAGCCGTTCCTGCCGGTCAGCTGGCAAGGAGCGTACCATTTCGGCTACAATCACATCTGTATAAGCATAATAGTAGCACGGGGAATCGCTGGCCAGGTAATAATCTGGTCCTTCTCGGTCATAGGAAGTCCACATTTTGCTGACAGGCATCCCAAAGATCACGGCTTTTCCAATGTTTGCCCGGTCCATATGGTCCAAAAGGTTTTCACCGCCCGGCGTTTCCTGTATGAAATTGACAACATGCAGGTGTCCGTCGATCAGCTTGTATTTGCTGCCCTTGAGCGGAGTGAGCGATCCGTGTGTTCCGGGGGTGCGAGTCCAGGTAGGTATCTGTTCATTTGGCATGGGAATTTCTCCTCTTGGATTACAGTCCAAGTAAATGTGTGATGAAGTCTGCTTCTTCCGGTTCCAGGCGCTGGTATAGATACTTCCAGTCGCGCGAGTTACCGATCAATCTGGCCAGCTGAACCGGGTTGTAATGCTTTAGCAATCGCTCGCTGACGGAAGCGGGAAGAGCCCACAACAAATATGCCAGGTCACGTCCATCTCGGATCAGACCCAGGCAGAATTCCCAACCAAGCTGGTCGACCAGTTTGGCTTGCAAACCGGAATCCAGGCTGTGCAGGATTGCGCTCAGATCGGTCGCCTCCCGGGAAAGGTTTCGTACATAGTCCAGGCCGAGCAGTTCCAATGCGAGCTCATCGGTTTGCCCATAGACCCATTCCAGAACCTCGGCCAATTCTTCGGCGTTCAGGATAAGGGACCGCAGACCATCCGAACCCAGGGTTTGCAATAGTGTGGTCTCAACTTTCTCTTCGGCCAGGGTGGCCAGCAGGTCGCGCAAATGTGAGGCATCCTGCATGATCCCGGCCAGGTTTCCTTGAAGGGCCTGAATAAGAAATACCTGATCATCTGCAGAAAGGGATTTCATCACAGTGAGAAGATGGTTGGCTTGCGGAATGATTCGGGCGAGATGTGGTTGTAACTGGGTCAGCACGACCCGGTCATATTGACCTTGCAGTACATCCAGAGCAACCGCCAGTTCGGAAGCCGAACCTATTTGAACTGTTTCTTGATCGATGGTAATGGGGTAACGGGACATGGTACCTCCTGGTATTGAGTTGATTGTAACTCTGGTAGGCATGGGAAACAAGTTGAATAATAATGGGCAAACCTTCCTACAGCGTATTAATTTATAGCCAACCCCGTCAGAGCCGGGATCGGAATTTTGTTTGGAATTCGCACCGATGTTCCCGAAAGCGTGTTATATTTTTACGGCTATTCCTGTATAATAAGGTCATTTAAGTAATCTGAACGACCAGGCTTTTGGAGGATTTTTAATGGATGCTGTGCAACCAATCTCGGTGCTGATTTTCGGCGCCGGGGCAATCGGTACCTACGTTGGAGGTTCTCTTTCTCTGGCTGGGTATCGTGTGATATTTATTGAGCAAGCCTCTGTTGCAAGCGAACTGCAAATGCGCGGGTTGCGGTTGGACGTTTCCATCGACAGGCAAAGAAAAGCTCCGGAACCTTTGATGGTCACTCCATCAGCTTTTAAATGTGTTGGTTCTCTCGCGGATGCAATGCAACATGGCCCCTTCGACGTTGCCATATTTGCCATGAAATCCTTCGATACCGCAGCTGCCTTGGAGGAAATCAAACCTTTCGTGAATAGTATGCCGCCCATCCTTTGTTTGCAGAATGGGGTTGACAACGAACCAGTTATTGCGGCGCTGCTTGGTATTGACCATGTTATTGCAGGCACGGTTACTTGTTCAATCGCCAGACATGCTGCCGGAGATATTGTTTTGGAAAAGGCGCGTGGGATTGGGATTGCCGCCGGGCACCCGCTTTCAGAACGATTAGTGAAGGCGTTTAATTTGGCATGTTTGAATGCACATTTATTCCTGAATGCGGGAGATATGAAATGGTCTAAGGTCCTGGCCAACCTGCCGGGGACCGCCACATCTGCCATTGTCGATATGAGCCCGGCTGAAGTATTTTCTCATCCAGGACTTTATGCATTGGAGATGCGCATGGCTCAGGAAGCGCTGGCGGTCATAGCGGCCCAGGGATCCCATGTGGTCAATTTGCCGAAAATACCTGTTCGGGCCCTGGCCATGGCAATGCATATGCCGTCCTTCCTGGCCCGCCCAGTGATGATGAAAGTAGTTGGAGGGGGGCGTGGTGGTAAAATGCCATCCTTTTATATTGACCTGCACGCCGGTCGCCGAAATAGTGAGGTGGAATATCTGCATGGGGCAGTCGTGCGTTATGGCGAGAAGTCTGGTATCCCAACACCGGTCAGCCGCTTGCTGCTGGAGACCCTCTTGGCTATGGTGCGTGGAGATATACCGATTGCTGAATTTTCCCGTCAGCCTGAGAAGTTGATTGGCATGCTTGCTAACTGACCCAGATGGCAAGTATTTGAAATAGAACTTCTTGAAAAGTAGAGTTATAAATTCGAATTTGTCGAAAGGAAGAAAGCATGGAAAAGGAACCTTATATTCTTGCAGTTGATCTGGGCACATCTGCCCTTAAAACCGCGTTGATCTCCATATCCGGGAAACTGATCGGCTGGGAAGTACAGGAAATTCCTCTTAAAGTACTCCCTGGCGGTGGAGCAGAACAGAATCCCTTGGATTGGTGGGAGGCTTTCCTATCCACTGCAAAACGACTGATAAATAAAGAACTTGTGCCGGTTGAAAGCATTATCGCTGTGTGCTGTTCCACACAGGGAGAGTGCACAGTCCCCGTGGATGCCGAAGGCAAGGCATTGATGAACGTGATCTCCTGGCTGGATATGCGCGGCGCCAAATATCTTTCCAAGGTTATTGGAGGTCTGATCAAGGTGGATGGTTACGATGTTTTCAAGATTCTACGCCTGCTCAACCTTACCGGCGGTGCCCCCACGCTTACTGGTACAGACCCGTCAGCGCACATGTTGCTGATCCGCTACGAATTCCCTGAAGTGTATGAAAAGACCTACAAGTTCCTGACCGCGTTGGATTACATGAATCTTTGTTTGACCGGGAAATTCATAGCCACATCTGATTCGATTCTTACCTCCTGGGTTACCGACAATCGGGACTCGCAGCATATAAAGTACGATGCTGGCTTGCTTAAAGCCTGCGGGATTACCCCGGAAAAATTCCCGGAACTTTGTCTCTGCACTTCCGTAATTGGAGATTTAAAAGCAGAAGTGACCCGAACGCTGGGACTGAAAGATGGGGTAAAAGTGGTTGCCGGAGCGATCGATGTCAGCGCGGCCGCGGTTGGTTCCGGAACGGTGAATGATTTCGAAGCGCACGTCTACATCGGCACCTCCAACTGGGTTGCCGCACACGTGCCCTATAAAAAGACGGACATGTCCACCTTCATGGCCTCAGTGCCCTGCGCCATTCCAGACAAATACCTGATGATCGTCCTTCAAACCACTGCTGGAGGAAATTTGAATTTCCTGCGGGATAAGATCCTGTATCACCAGGATGAACTTCAGCAGGGGCAACAGCCCCCCGATCTTTTCCAAGCCTTTGACCGCATTGCTGAAAAAGTCCCACCTGGAAGCAATGGGCTGCTGTACATGCCCTGGATCTATGGAGAACGCTCTCCCATTGACGACAGGAATGCCCGTGCCGCCCTGTTCAATATTTCGTTGGAGAACACCCGTGAGGATATCATTCGAGCTTTTATGGAAGGTGTGGCGTTCAATAATCGCTGGTTGCTGGCGCCAGCGGAGAAATTCATGGGTCGCAAGATTACCCAATTAAATTTTGTGGGTGGTGGAGCCAAATCGGCTGTTTGGAGCCAGATACTTGCCGATGTAATGAATGTAAATATCCGCCAGGTAAGCGATCCCATTCAGGCCAACGCGCGCGGGGCGGCCTTCATCGCCGCGGTTGGACTTGGCTATCTGGCGTTCGCAGATATTCCGCAAAAGGTTGCAATAAAGGCAACTTTTACGCCGAATCCAGAAAACCGTGTGCTGTACGATAAGTTGTTCGCCGAATTTACCCGGTTTTATCATCAGAACAAAGGTAGTTATCAAAGATTAAATGGTTAGGTGAAGGAAACCCCATGACCGAACAACAATATGCCATCTCTGAATACCCCGATGTGAAGTATGTTTACCATCGACTGGATGCACTTATCCGCCAGCCAATCCGTCCTGTTCGCCCGGAGCGGATGCAAGAATACCTGAATTATTTTGAAACAAAATGTACCCGCTCGAAGGAACTCAATCAGCAGGCGCAGAAACTTATCCCCGGTGGGGTGCAGCACAACCTGGCCTTTAACTATCCATTCCCGATCGCAATAGAAAAAGCTGAAGGCGCTTACCTGTGGGATGCAGACGGGAACCGTTACATAGACTTCTTACAGGCCGGCGGACCGACCGTACTCGGCAATAATTATGCTCCGGTACGCGATAAAGTCATCGAGATGTTGCAGACCTGCGGACCGGTGACCGGTCTCTTTCATGAGTACGAGCTAAAATTGGCGCAATTGGTGAATCGCTTAATGCCGTCAATCGAGATGTTCCGCATGCTGGGTTCGGGGACGGAGAGCGTCATGGCAGCCGTTCGGGGGGCACGTACCTTTACCAAGAAAAAGAAGATCATCAAAGTGGGCGGAGCATACCATGGTTGGAGCGACTCGATGGTGTATGGCTTGCATGTGCCGGGAACGGGGCGAATGGAAGCCAAGGGCATCCCCATGGGTGCCACCGGCAACACCCAGGAATTTTACCCGAACGCCCTGGGAGCATTACGTGCCAGGTTGATCTTCAACCAATTGCTCGGAGGAACAGCTGCTGTCATTGTCGAACCGGTTGGACCGGAGAGCGGTACCCGCCCGGTACCTTATGATTTCAACCAGAAAGTGCGTGAACTATGTGACGAGTTCAAGGCCTTGTTGATTTTCGACGAGGTAGTGACTGGCTTCCGGCTCGGGATGGGCGGCGCACAGGGTTACTTTGGGGTCAAACCCGATCTGACTGTTTTCGGCAAATGCATCTCTGGGGGATATCCGATGGCGGGGGGTGTGGGCGGGCGGGCGGATGTGATCAGTTGTTTTGCGGCCGGCATCGGTGGTGCGGGGGAGCGCGCTTATATCTGTGGAACACTCTCGGCAAATCCTCTCTCTTGCGTGGCCGGGTACTATGCCCTGCTCGAGATGGAGCGTACCAATGCCCCGGTCTTGGCCGGGCAAGCGGGCGATCGATTGACCAAAGGACTGCAAGCAATCATTGAGAAACATGGTCTGCCGTTCGTGGCCTTCAACCAGGGTTCCATCTGCCATCTGGAAACCTCCGGCGTCATGTTGCTTGATCTGCATAATCCGATCCGGCTGCTAAAAGGACTCAAGCCGCGCCGGCATATGATGGAAGAGATGGGCGCAGCCTATATGGCGAACGGTATCATTACGCTGGCAGGCTCGCGCATGTACACTTCAATGGCAGATACAGACGTAGTCATCGATGATGCATTGAACAGATTCGAAAATGTACTATCAAGCGTGTAGGAACTCAGTATTCCAACAATTTACTCTATAAAAGGAATCAATAAAATGGCAAAGCAATATTGGAATAAAAAAGTGGTTCTGATTACCGGTGGATCGAGTGGGATTGGACTGGCGGCGGCAAAACAACTGGCTGTAGCAGGATCGCATGTCTGGCTGGCTGCACGCCGTCTCGAGCTCCTGGAGCCTGCGCTGAAGGAGGTGCAGGCAGCCCGGCAAGAATCCTCCCAAATTTGCGGGATTGTTTCTGCAGATGTGTCTGATTCTCAGCAGGCCAAGCGAATCGTTGAAACGGTGACAAAATCTGCGGGTGTGCCGGACGTGCTGATCAATTCCGCTGGCATCTCTCAGCCTGGTTATGTACAGGAGCTCTCGCCAGAGGTTTTCGAACATCTGATGCAGGTCAATTATCTGGGAACAGTGTATGTTACTGCAGCTGTTCTGCCAGGGATGCTGAAACGTGGCTCAGGCCATATCATCAACCTCTCATCCATGGCAGGGTACTTGGGTGTGTTCGGGTATAGTGCGTATGGCGCGACGAAGTATGCAGTTTCTGGTTACTCGGAAGTCCTGCGGGCGGAAATGAAGCCGCACGGCATCCGTGTTTCGGTCGCCTTTCCACCCGATACTGATACGCCACAATTGGCATATGAGGAGCCTTTCAAACCTGCTGAGACGAAAGCCATTGCAGGGAATGCCAAGGCGCTTTCTGCCGAGAAGGTGGCCCACTCCATCCTTAATCAAGCCGAAAAAGGTAACTACATGATTTTCCCGGGCACCGACGCGCGCCTGTTCTATCTTGTATCCAGCAAACTACCTAAGAGCCTGGTTTTCGCCATCTTGGACCAGATGGCTGCATCAGGAAAGAAAGCCAAAAAAGTCTAGCTGTTTTTTTCCTTGCATTTAATAGCTAATGGCTTTATAGTCGCTTTGGGTTGGCGGCTTGAATTTGGAAGTTTTTCACTATCAATTTAAACTTATCTTTCATGCGAATCGGAGAATGCAATGGACATCTTTGAAAAATGCTCAAAATTTACTGCGGCCAAAGAGGCCATTGCGGGTGGGTATTACCCGTACTTTATCCCTCTGACCGAGAACGAAGGCACTGAGGCTGTTTTTCGGGGCCATCGCCTTATTATGTGCGGGTCGAATAATTATCTCGGATTGACTACACATCCTGAAGTTCGTAAGGCTGCGCTGGATGCGATTCAGCGCTTTGGAACATCCTGCACTGGTTCTCGTTTTTTGAATGGAACCATAGAGCTCCACGAACAACTTGAACGTGAAATGGCAGATTGGGTTGGAAAAGAAGCCGCGCTGGTCTTCTCGACCGGAATGCAGACCAACCTGGGAACCATCAGCTCCATCGTCAGTCGGGATGACGTGGTCATACTTGACAAACAGGATCATGCTTCTATTGTGGATGGCGCGAAACTAAGCTGGGGTAAGACGCTGCGCTACCGTCACAATGATATGGCCGACCTGGAACGCGTGTTAAAACAGGCCGGACAGGAGGTCGGAATACTGGTGGTGGTGGATGGGTTGTTCAGCATGGAAGGTGATATTGCTCCTCTTCCAGCAATCGTTCCTTTATGTAAAAAATATGGTGCCCGATTGATGGTGGATGATGCTCATGCCACTGGTGTTCTTGGTGGTGGACGGGAGGCTTTATCGCAGGCGATAACGAAATTGTTCAATACATCAAACACCATGCCCGTTCCATGATATTTAGCGCCAGCATCCCGCCCTCCAATGCTGCCGCGGCTCTGGCTGCTCTGCATGTCATGCAAAATGAACCGGAGCGAATCAAACGCCTTGACGAAATTGCTACTTTTATGCGCAAAGAATACCGCGGCCTGGGTTTCGATATCGGTAAATCCGAGACTCCCGTTATTCCCATTCACATAGGCGATGATTTACGTACGATGACCATTTGGAAAGAACTCTTCGACGCAGGCATCTTTGTCAATCCGGTCATCTCTCCTGCAGTTCCCGAAGGTAGCCAACTATTGCGAACCAGTTATATGGCTACCCATACTGACAAGCAATTGAGTCAAGTTTTGGAAACTTTCGCTAGAGTTGGAAAACAAGTCGGGTTGCTTTCCTGACGAATAAAACCGAATAAAAAAACTGGCGGCCAGATTCCGCTAGTTTTTTTATCAGCTCTCTTTGCGCAATAATAAAAGCTTAACTTCCTTTTATATTCTTTTGGGCTAATTACATGCCGTCGTCAACAGTGGGACAACATCGGTACCGTTTGCCACTTGCGTGAATTTTCCGGAAATAATTCCCATAGATTGGAAGGGCGGAGAAGCCTGGACGGCTGGCTGGGCAAGTCGCAGGGTATAGCAGCCCACAAAGGTCTGTACTGAGCTTGATGTGGTCACCACTTTCATGGCCAGGGGCACCTTGAAATACAGGCTGCCGGCTGCGCCTTCACTCTGAACGGTGCCAAAAGTAGCCGTAATCACATCCGTATTGGAATATCCAGCTGCATACGGATCAAAGGGTCCCGGATAAGTGCTGGGATCTTGATAATAATAATAAGCCCGGACATATTGTTTCAGGTTGAGGGCGTTCAGGAAAGAACTGACTGCCTCTGTAGGTCCGCTGCGGTTGTCAAGGAAATTGCTCTTGTCGATACTGAGACTGGTTCCTGAAGCGGTTACCCGATCTGGTCCGGTTGGATAATCGCTGCACGCCGAGGCCAACGCACTGGCATCGCTGGCATTGACGGCAATGGTTTTGGCAGACCCGCGGTCTATATTCATGGGAATAAAAGGTGGCTCGCCAAAGTTGGCTGGCTGAGCTTCATGCACAATATAACAAGCTGCAAAATTGGCGTGGGTGCCATCCTTTGATGTAGTTTTCAGGATGACTGGCACCGTGTAATAAAGCTGTCCTGCTCCGGCATCCCCTGTGATCTGCCCAAATACCAGGTCCACAGAAGCCGTATTTTTATAACCGTTGGCAAAGGTTGTGAAACTGCCTTGTGAAGTGGAAGGATTAATCCAGTAATTGTAGGCTCGTAAATATTCCTGGCGGTTGATGGCGTTATATAAGGAAACGATCACTTGCGAGGGAGTGCTGCGGTCATCAATATAATTGGGAACCATCGGGGTGGGAGCGGCAGCATTTGTGTTTACCGGTGCTGGTGTGTTGCTGGGAGCCAGGGTTCCGGTAGCTGCTGGTAATGAGGTATCGCTGGGTGCTAAAGTGACCATTGCCGCAGGCAGAGTATTCGTAGGCAGGACCGGGTTGCTGGGGCCCAGTGTGTTTGTAAATGCAGGAGCCTGTGGCGCAGTATTAGTAGGGAGATTTTCTATCCCAATCGTGAAAGTGCCATTACAGGCTGTTATGAGCATTAGAATAAGGACTGCTGGTAAAGCGCGGCATTTCATAAGGGCCTCCTGAATGGATTGGATATATCCATTATTTTAGGATATCTTTGTATTGTGTGGGTGCCAGGCAGGTTACACTTTGGCTACAGGCTGTGACCGATTGGTGACCGGGGCGGTCGGCCGGCTGACAGGAGCAAATTGAGGACCGTTCCCAGACAGCAGTGGCTTTGCAGATCGACCTGGCCACTTTGCAGTTCAACAATGCGCATAACTGCGGAGTGTTCCCACCGGAGATTTACGTTTATGCAATGCCACTTGGGCATTGCAGGCAGCTGCTCTACTGGAATCTGACCGACTTAGGAAAGGGGTTATTTTGCCAGTACCAGCGGTTTCCTTGTCGACGGACAGGCTAACGAGCTTTGATTGTGCTGGGTGAAAGACCCTGGAATTACGAGTTAGATATTGTCGACCGATTATACAACATCCGATTTGAGTTTATTCCTTGGTTGCATCTCGAGAATTGCTATGGGGGGGCTGACCAGTTTTGGGCAAAAAGATAGTCTATTTCTGGAAATGTGTGATAATTGAGAAAAAGTTCCAGAGAATAGAAAACCATGAAACCGGATATCTCCAACCTAAACCTGTCCATTGCACTTGAACAGCTTCGCCACAGAGAATATACAGCCCTTGAATTAACGGAAGCCTGTCTACGTCAAATTGCGCGTCTTAACCCTGCCTTCCAAGCTTTCATATACCCCGTTCCTGATCTAGCAGTGCAAGCTGCCATGCAGGCGGATGTTTTTTATAATAACCGTTCCTTCGACCGAGGCGAGTTTCCTTTGCTTGGCGTACCTCTTGGCCTGAAAGATTTGGTCAACATAGCAGGTGTGCCTACCACTGCCGGCTCGAAGTTCTTCAAGGAAAATCTCCCTGATGAAGATGCTTCGATCGTTTCAAAACTTAAACATTCCGGCGTGGTGCTTATGGGGAAAACCAACCTGCATGAAATCGCCTTGGGCGTGACAGGAGTTAACCCGCATTATGGAGTAGTGAAGAACCCTTGGGACACTTCCCGCATCTCCGGTGGGTCTTCCAGCGGATCAGCGGTGGCAGTTTCCTTGGGAATGTGCCTGGCTGCAATTGGCACTGACACGGGTGGTTCGATCCGGATTCCGGCGGCGTTGTGCGGTGTGGTTGGGTTGAAGCCGACTTATGGTAGGGTCAGCTCTTTCGGAGTATTCCCGCTTTCGTGGAATCTTGACCACGTTGGCCCGCTTACGCGGACTGCCCGTGACGCGGCGTCGGTGCTTTCAGTGATCGCTGGATATGACCCGCAAGATCCTGCCTCAATAAACATTCCCGTGGACAATTTCCTTGTGCATCTCGAGGACGGTGTCAATGGTTGGCGGGTTGCGGTGGCGAAGGGCGATTACATTGAAGCAGCGGACGCCGAAGTGTTAGTGGCAATTAACCAAGCCGCTCAAGTGTTCACATATTTGGGGGCGGAAATGAAGGAAGTGGACTTGTCCTGGCTCGAGCAATTGGCGCTTGCAAATAGCCTGATGACCCAGGCAGATGGGGCGGCGTTTCATCGTGAACGACTGGCGCAACACCCGGATTGGTTCGGTCCTGACGTGCTCCAACGGTTGCAGACTGGCGCAGCCTTCACCTCCAGTGATTACGCATCTGCTCGACGGTCTCAGGCTGAAGGTCGCCGTCGCTTCGAGTTATTCTTTGAAGAATTTGATCTTTTGCTGCTCCCGACCACCCCAATTTCAGCACCCCTGATTGAGGGAACCGGTGCAATTAATGCTGCCAGGCAATTAACGCGATTCACTTCGCCATTCAACCTGACCGGGTTGCCGGCTCTTTCCATTCCATGCGGTTTTACAAAGACTGGGTTGCCGGTGGGGCTGCAAATTATCTCAAAGCACTGGGGCGAAGCGATGATCCTGCAGGCTGGATACGCATTTGAGCAGGCTACTGGTTGGTGGCGCCATCATCCGGCGGGCTAAAAAACGAGCGGGATGATTCCTCAGTAATGATAATGATTTCGGCCAAGCGATCTCACTTTTGCATACATGCGATAATTTGGGCTAGAGTTCCCTGCGGTTTGGAAAGGGTGATTGCAAGCACTGGGAGGCTGATTGCAGCTGCGTATACAGCGGTTATATTTCCGGTTTTCCACCGGCGTGTGATTATTCCGATAGCAGAGACATCCTTTCCAACTGCCTGCACCATTTCATCCGGATTGGTTATC
>JBEKEB010000128.1:0-10686 GCA_050014055.1 Anaerolineales bacterium
CACCAGCATGCATACATCCTGGATCCAGGGGTAACTGCAGTGGAGCAACACAAAGTGCGTCTCGGGCAAATTTTGGATGGCTGTCTGCAGGTGAACTGCATTCGTCCTATGCCCCTGGCCCATCCCAGTATGGATTTGAACCGGAAAGTCCAGATCGGCCGCCATGCGGCAAATCTGGAAAAACAGGTAATCTTGAAAGGTTTTAATATCTAGGGGGTCGGTATTCCCATCTTGGAGAGGAGCAATGTTGCTGGGCGCATTGGAAGGGATGTCTCGCTCTCCGCCATTCCAGACGGTCTGCTTTGGCTGGCGAGCGGATGCGGCTGTCAGGCGGGCAAATGCCTGGTGGGCCAAGTCATCGCTGACCAGATCGAAATCCAGACCGCGGTCATACGCGATCGGGATCTTCAGCGCAACGCATCCGCTATCCCGATGGGCGAGCAAGTTGTCACGCACCCAGCCGACATATTCGTCCAGGCTGGAGATAAAGGGGCGCGGAGAAAGGATATAAGGATTGTTGCCGTCGTGGTCTGTCGCGTTGGTTGAATAGCCAAAGAAGAAAGCGTTAACCCGGTAGGCGGTTGCAAAAAACTCCGGCGAGTCATTGTCGCTGCCCGGATCCCAATAGGCGTCCAGGAGCATGCGGCGGTAGCCGCACTGCCTGGTCAGGACCTCGCGCGGGTGAGGGGGGTCTTGATAGGCAGACTGGATGCGGTCACTCCAACTCTGCCAGCTCGAAGCGGTCAGAAGATTGCCCTCTCCGTACAACTGCAGCAGGCTCTTCTGCAGCCAGACAAAAAATGAATTAAAACGGACCTTGTCGAGGAAAATCTCACGCGAACGAGCTGAACTGTCCCAGGAAACTCCGCACCAGTTGACATAACTGTTACGCAGCAAAGCCTCTAGGTCAAATTGGCGAAGCTTCTTATCAGGCAGCTGGTGGCAGTGGGTACTGATCTTGGGTCGGCTGTCGATAAAGGCTGAAAATTCGGCGTAAAGTTCCTGGTGGTCGAATGCCATGGTTTCCTTCAGCTTTATGCCAGGATGACCTGAATGCCTTTGGCGTTCAGACTTTCCACGATATCGGGCGCCAGGCCCCGGTCGGTCACGATCACGTGCACCTTATCCAGCGGCATGACCAAGGCCGGTGCCACCTTGCCAAACTTGGAGTGGTCAGCCAGGATAATTGTCTGCGTAGCGGCACTGGCAAACGCCCGGTCTGTACTGACCTCGACGATTTGGCTGTGGGTCAGCCCATGCTGCAGGCTAATCGCCTCGATACCATAAAAGAGTTTGTCAGCGCGAAATTGAGCTACGCCCCAGTCGGTCAGATGACCGTGCAGGGTTTGTTCACCCGGCCGTACAGCGCCGCCCAGGGCAATCAGGTCAATTCCAGATTGATCGACAAGCCAATCGACCACGCGCAGGGCATTGGTGATAACAGTCACTCGTCGTTGGCCCGGGAGAAGCCTGGCGAATTCGAGAGTGGTAGTTCCCCCGGCAATAAAGATCGTATCACCGTTATTGACCAATTCCAACGCCATCCGCCCGATGCGGACTTTTTCTTCGCTGTTCAAAAGCGTCCGCAATGCAAAAGGCCGTTCCACGTTGGACGGTGTCACTAGGGACACCTTACCGACTGTTACCGTGACAAGGCTTTTATTGACCAAATCACGCAGCTCACGGCGCATGGTCGAGCTGCTGACATCCAACTGCCTCGCCAGTTCGTCGACTGGAATCGAGTCATCCTTTTGCAGAACATGCAACAAGGCCGTCTTACGTTCGATTCGTTTGCGGGAGGAAGGGAACATCAGCATATCGCCATTTCAAGTAGAATTATAGGGTAATATGAAAATATTGTCAATTAAATTGAAAATTTACTTAGTTTTTATGCATATGATAAGACATAATTGGTATATTCTGTGAAACATAATTCATTCCTGTTCCTATTGCGCCCAGTGCATCGCCCTGGCATACTCTTCGGATATCTTGCGCATTGCATGGTATAGGCCGGTGATGTCGTCATCACTCCAGGTTTTGTCCAGGATGCAGATCGGGATGGCGAGTGTATCCGGAGCCAAGTTCTCCATCATCTCACGGTAACCCGCCAACATCTCCTCGGCGCTCTCATTCTGGTCAAACATAGGTTCGATCACACCCCAACCAGCAAAGACCTTTTTCAGGGCTGGGTATTCCTTATACGTGTAGTGATGGGAGCAATTGAGGTACTTTACCGGGTTTTGGTGGTGCATATACATCTCACGACAAGGATGCGGTCCGCAGTTGTGCAGTCCACCGCTGCCCCAAGGAGCATAGAGTCGGTCGTTGAACGGCATGCTGAATTTCTCAAATATCTTTGGGCCGATCGTGGCGCTGACGTCGTCACTGCTGAAGCTGACGTATTTCTCGGGATGCCAGACCGGGTCGAAATCCAAACAGCCGAAGCGTTTTATGTCGCCGCCGGCTGCGGATACCAAAGCCTGCATCATCTCAAGCTGGACACTAGTTAACAGATCGAGCAGGGTATTAACGGCCTGAGGCTCATCCAAGAAACCGGTGTAAAACAAATTGGTATCCACTAGGTCCTTTAAATTATTAAGCGGCCCACCGATGTCTATGCCAGTCAGGGAGACATCCTGCGGCAGATTATCAGCGAACAAGCGCATACGGCGCAGATTCTCGGGCATTATTCCGTCCCTAATTCCTGGACGTTTCAATTGGTAGACCTGTTGGAAGTCTTTGATCGGATGCTCCAACACTCCTGGCGGTTGATCGGGATCCTCACTCCAATGGACCTGGCAACCGAACATTGTGGCGATTGTCATATACCCCTGCGTGATCCGTACCACTGGGATGTAATCATCCGGAAGTAAGCGCAGAGAGCGCGCAATCCAGGCTACATTGGCTTCCAGTTGGTTCTTCCCGCTTTCCAGCTCCCAGCGAATTGTATGCTCGGACCGGGTCGCACCCTGCAGCCAGATAAAGACGGGCAGGTGGTCAACCTGCTGATAGTCAAAAAAGCGCCGGTAAAGGTTTTTGCGGTGTTCCATTTCATTATGGTCAATATCAAGGGGAATTGTCATATGATTGTACCTGGAGTGGTTCGGTTCTTTTTTTAGTCAAAACGAGATGGGTTATTGATTCAAAAGGAATTGACCAACCTGGGTGGATAGATTGAGTTTAGCTTTGGTAGCAAACGAGCTTAAGGATGTTCGGTTGATTTGCAGATCGATGGTATGAGGGGATGTTAAAGAATGAGCGGCAACCAGCATCCCGAGTTCCTGAGCCTCCTGAAATTTCAGTCCGGCGATTCTTCCGGCGATTACTCCCGCCAGAAAGGCATCGCCTGCACCCGCAGTGCTGACCAATTCGGTCGGAAAAGCAGGCATATGTTGCACATTTTTTCCATCCCAACTCCAGCTGCCCCACCCACCGGCAGTGATTGTTAACTGCAGGTCAGGGTTGATCGCGACCAGCCTGGCGAGCGCCGACTCGACGATGGGCTGAGGATCTCCGCCGCTTGATGGAAAACGGATCCCGGCCGCGGCAGCCGCCTCATCCCTGTTCATAGCCAATAAGTCGGTCTCGACTAGCAGGCCCATTTCGATGGCTGGTTCGATCTCAGCCGATGTGAAAGCCGCCACGCGCCAAAAGCGGTATTTTGTTGCTATCTGGAGCAATTTCTGGCGTGCAGCCAAGGACACTTCCGGCGCTGCCAGGGCAATCCCGCGCGATTGATAAGTTCTAAAATCGGTTTCAGCCTGGGAGACCTCCTCCGCCCCCACAAGATCACAGGCAGAATTGTTGGTGGTCAGGTTGCCCCCGCTGCCATCGGGGTAAAGGAAGCAAAAGGAATACAATGTCTGCATTCCTGGAACAATCTGTACATGGCGCAGGTCCAGGCCAGCCGTATCCATTTCTTTCATCAAGCGCTGCCCCGGTTCGTCATCTCCAACCTTCCCGATCGGCAGAACGGAAATCCTTTCCCCCAGCAATACTTTTACATAATGGGAAATAATATGCAGCTTGCAGTAATCCCGTTTGTCAATGAAGTGGCCGCTGCGGCTCTCTTCGCGGCCCAAGGTGTGCTCTCCATTCAGGAGAAAGAAAGTCCCGCTACCGATCCCACCGACGCCCAGCATTCCCCAAGTTGAGCGGTCAGGAATATCCGCTTGCGAGGCTTCCGGCGGTGTTGTTCTACCCATCGTAAATTCCCAGATCCCATTCTGGATGCTGGCTGATCGGATGGGAGGCGGTCTCGATGGTCGCTGTAATTCGGGCGTCTGGGTGTTGCTGCAGCAGGCTGATCGGGTATTCGGACGTCACCGGCCCAAACAGGGCTACCCGCAAGGCGGTCTGTTTCCAGGCGCCTGTGTCGCTGAACAGGCGCACCTTCTTAGCCGAGAGGCATTCCTTGACACCCAGCGTGACTGACATGGGCGGAACAAACTGGTAAGCTGCTCCAAAAGTGCGCTGGGCCAGCGCCAGGATGGTATCCAGGTTATTCTCCTGCACCCGCACGGTGGAGTTCCGTAGTTCTTCAAGACTGATGCGGCTGTAGGGATGCCGCCGTGCCTGGTTGTAGGCGATATGACCATCCTGACCCCAGCCACCATAGGTGATGTCAATCGGAGCCGCCCAGATCTTCTCCCGAATTTCCTCCACATTATAAGCATTGAGCCAGAAGCGGTTTTCCGGTAGAACTGATTGCTCCGCATTAACAGGTCCGTAGAACTGCCGCTCCATGAAGCCGCGAAAGCTGTACGGGTGATCTCGCGGCAGCTCACGGTTCTGCCAGTCCAGGCATTCATCCATGTGGAAGACAACCAGGTTTTTCAAGCTCACCTTTTCCCGATTTACCAGGTCCGTGAAGGGTTTGTACCAGCAGGATGGTCCGCATGGGATAATGGCCCGGGTGATTTCACCTCGCCAGTTGTGATCTTGGATCTCATCAACCAGCTCCCGGGCCATGAGCGCTCCCATTTCATCCGAATCCCGGCAAAGTTGGAACGGGATTTTTAGTTGCGGATGGTTTACCAATTGGGTGGAAGAAACTTTACACCAATCGTAGAGATCTTTCAGGGAAAAGTCAGTCATATATTCTATCCCATGTGTTTTTAAATTCTGTGGAGTCTCAGAATCGACAGGCGGGATTTCCTCGGGAAGGCAATTCTCATGCGACGATAACGCGAATACCTCGGTCCTGCAGCCCAGAGATGAAATCCTTGGGCGTTTCAGCATCTGTGACGATGGTCTGAATCTTTTCAACCGGAACGAGCAACGCAGCGGATATACGGCCGAACTTGGTATGGTCCGCCACAACGATTGTCTCCCGCGCAGCACGCAGCAGGGCACGATCGGTCATGGCTTCGGGGAGATAATCGCTTGTCAGGCCCTGTTCCAAGTTGATCGAGTGAACACCGATGATGGCCTTGTCAGCGCGCACTTCTTCTAGAGCGAGTTCGGCGATATGACCGATGAAACAGAGTTCAGTGGGCAGGAGCATGCCGCCGATGCTAACCAGGGAAATATCGGACCTCTCTACCATAAGATTCATGACAGGCAGGGAATTGGTAATTACTGTCAGGTTACGATGCTCCTTTAGATTACGAGCCGCTTGCAGTACAGTTGATCCGCTGCCCAAAACAATCGTGTCCCCATCGCGGACAAGTTCCGCAGCGGCCTGCCCAATTCGCCGCTTCGTCTCGGCCTGTTCTTCACGTCGGATCAACATGGGAATCTCTGGAGAGGAATACGCCAATGGAAGCGCACCTCCGTGGACGCGCTGGATCTTCTTCGAGCTGACCAGCGCTTCGAGATCACGGCAGGCGGTTGCTTTGCTGATCTCAAATGTCGTACAGATTTCAGCGACGCTGATCCGCTGGTTCTGGAAAAGGAGTTGTACGATCTGATTTTGACGTTCGACACTGGAAAGGGACATGAATATTGGTATCCCAACAGCTCACACAACCATCATATAAAATCATGATGTATCAATATATCTCACATTGTAGCAAGCCTAATGACCAGATTCAAGTGCCAAACGTCACATTTCCTGGATCGGCGGGGTCCGCTAACTGCGTTCGCTTATTTTCATTACAAGGAAACCATGGTCTGCCAGTCTAGGTATATTCGACCACTTCAAGCTCCAGTGCATATTTGCAGGTTTCCCCCGGCTGTAAATAGGGGAGTTTCTTTTGAGAGCGCATTGACTCGCGCCCTGGGAGCGGATTGCAGTTCATCGGCTCTATCGACAGAACGTACAATCCTTCCCCCATCATTTTCCACTCATTCATATATGGCAGAGTTCGGGCATCAAATGCGAGCCTCAGCCCCAGGCCTAGGCTGGGATTCTCTACTTCGGCGTGTGACCAGCCATCCGGGTCCACGACCGGTGTGTGGATGAAATTCTGCTCCTGAAAGCCCGGGGTTGGCGGCTGGAAAACCCGCCAGTCTGCCAGACCATGTGCCGAAGCCTCATCCTCAGGTAAAGTCTCAACAACATCGAACTTTAAGTGTGCGCTTTCGTTGAGCAGTGGAAAGCCTGTGTTAATGTGGTACATGATCATATGCGGTTGCAGGCTAAAACCTTCGTTGGTTACCGTGTCATCCAATCGAATTTTATTGGAACCCAGGGAAGTAGAGATTCGTCTGCGCAGAGCAATATTCTCCCCAAAGACTTTCGTCTGGCGTACCTCCCCGCTAACCTCCAGCTGGTAGATATCATCGACCCACCTGGCGTGATATCCTACTTCACGCGCAGGCAGATTACTCACCCGGCCGTGCTGGCCAAGCTCTTCGGCGCCTTCGCGCCCAGGCGGCCCGAAAGTATCCAAGCCACATGTGACCAGCATACCTCCTTGAAAGGTTCGGAGCCAGCCGGCACCAGATGGTTCATAAAAAGCAGGATGGGCGTCGCCTCTTGCTGACCGCCATGCCAGCGACATTCCCTTATACTGGCAAACTGCAATATCCATCGCTCGATCCGGAAGGACATTGAAAGTCAGGCCGCTGCCAGTCCAGACCTGGATGAGGCGGCTGCCTCGCTCGATGCCATCATTTGCTTCCAGCGGTTGGATACCCGCAATCTGATTCAATGAGCCAGTATAGCGAACCAACTCCTCGCGACTCCAGTCACGCTGATATAAATGTGCCATAGTTACCTTTCTTAAGTGCTTGGGGTGGCCTTATTTACCAGGCTTAGAGTGCCAGGGCGCGGATGCCGGTCAGCTCGCAGAATGCAAGCAGGTCTTCATAGAGGCCGGCTCCATAACCCAGAACAGCATACTCATTGTTCCAGACCTCCAGGAGCCGCTCGATATCGCAATGGGCGGTGACGAAGGCATGCGGCCAGCGCGGGATACCGCACTCCAGGCGGCGTTGCTCCAGCTGATCCAGGGACGGTTCAGAAACAGTGCAGCGGGCAATGACCATTTCAAATGCACCTTCATTCCGCCCCAGCCGTGCCAGAACACCTTCCCCGGGCTTGCATACCAGATCGACGGAGATGCCCCCCGCTCCTCCTTCGGTGGGAATGCCGTGCTCGGCAAACCTGGCCGGCCCGGCCTGACCCGCCAATGAAGGTGGGCAAGCGCCATCACCAATGATCTTAATTTCATGGGTGGATAGGTTGATGTGTTGGAGATCACCATAATAGACTGGCTCGACGCTCAGGTCTGTCAGTAGTTTGACTGTCATCAGTGTGTTGAAATCGCTCAGAGTCGAGGTTCCCACGCGCTCTTCCAGCATCAGGCTTTGGGCGAGGCAGGTTGCGCTGTAATCGTCGCTCAAACCTGGGAAGGATTGGATGGTATAGAAATCCCAATTTTCCTGCTTGATTATTTTTTTGATCGCCGAGTACAACCGCAGCGAACGGTCCGCCACCTCGCCTTCCGGAATTGGGACAGAGAAAAGCGGTTGGATTGCAGCTCGGATCTTGACCAGTTCCTCTGTGCTGACCGCCCTGGCAGTTTCAAGTAGCATGGTCGTATCGCGAGAGTCGATGTCCACTCCAAAGACCTTCATCCACTGGGCAGGATCAGCATCGCCACAGGTCTGTCCCATGCCCCGGCCGCCAAACACGCCAGCCGTGCTCATATTCAAATGATTCTTCTCATAGCTGGCGCGGCAATAAGACAGGATGCGCTCGATCGCCCTGGGATCATCGTAACCGCCATACACGAAACGATGGGGAATGCCAACCTCCTTGAGCCCGCCGTGCATGACCAACCCACCAACCGGTCGCCAGCCCTGGGAACCCGGATTAGTCCAGAGCAGGACGCTCTTCCCCGAGCAGGAAAAATTCCTCAGTGCCGGAACCAGGTGGGCCGCCCAGACCCAGGTCCCAGAGAACAGGATCAGTGTGTCCAGGTCGTCCATTTTCTTGAGTTTTGAAAAACAGGTTCGAGCTTCCTGCTTGCTGGCAATGACCAAGTCCTCAGTCACAAGCTCCAGGCCGGCATCAACAAGCGCTGCTTTGGCTTTCTCAATAATAGAGTCGTCGATGAAGGGCATTCCCATCGGGTCCTTCAGGCCATCCTTGTGAACGCCATATACTACAAAACCTACTCTTGGCTTGATCATTGCTACTCCTTTTGATTTAATGCGAGCTTCTAACCAGGGTTGATAAATCCAGGTTGTTGCTGTACCTCTTCAATAAACGCCAGTATATTTTCCAATGGAACATCTTTGGGAACATCATGAGCCGGGGAAAAGATATAACCGCCCGTCTTCCCCAATTCTAGAAGATTCCGGGTCTCCCTTCGCACATCCATGACACTCCCATAGGGTAGGGTTTTTTGCGTGGACAGTCCCCCGTAAAAGGCCAACCTGTGACGATAGTTACGGATTAAGGCCGATACATCCATCACTTCTGGTTGGAATGGATTGAAACAACTCAATCCAATCCCCACCAGGTCATCGAATAGTTCGTCAACATCACCGCATGAATGGATGAACACCTTTTTACCCGCCTCGACAACCACGCCATACATTCGTTTTAATACCGGATAAATGAATTCGTGCCACAGCTTCGGTCCCATTTGCAACCTGCGCTGCTGGCCCCAATCGTCCCCGAACATGACCGCATCGATGTCATATTTCAATATCTCATTGATCTGGGCGATGTTGTAATCTGCAATGCTGTTCAAAAGATCGTGGACAAACTGGGGGTTGTCATAGAAATCCATCATTAGGGTTTGCAGACCACGCATTGCCCAGGCGCGCTCGTATAATGAAAAGCCGATTCCAAATAGATGAAACCGATCCCCATATTTTTTTAATTGATTGGCAACTTCCGCAAAGACATATGGAGCAAGAGGGTCCGGAAAAGCATAGCCCTTCAAGGTAGGTTCCTTCAAGAGCTGATCCGTGACAACACCGATATCTCGATCAATACTCCGGTCCCATACCACGCCGAAACAGTCTTGTACACAATCATTCCCGATATCGTTATAAAAGTAAATATCATAACCGACGTTAACTATATGGTTTTGAACCACTTCTTCGAGGTCCTGGTCGGGATAATGGGACTGAAGTTTTTCCTTCGCCGGTATGGTGAAATTAATGTTCCAGGGAACATAAGGCGGGTTTTCCCACTCCAGTGTCATCTTCATAACCGTTCTTTTATCCAACCGTAAACTCCTTAAGCAAACGATACCGGGATAACGGCACTTGAAATTATCATGCCAACAAGAGACGCGCGTTTGTCACCGCCCGGCTTGCATCGGGTGCATAACCATCTGCACCGATTTGCTGGGCGAACGCTTCCGTAACCGGCGCACCGCCAACCATGATTTTCACATCCTGACGCAGCCCTGCCCCTGTAATAGCATCAATAATATTTTTCATGCTGGGCATGGTTGTGGTCAGCAACGCCGAGAGTGCCACCAGGCAGCCCTTTTCCGAACGGATTGCCTCTACGAACTTCTCAGGTGACACATCCGTCCCCAGATAGCAGATTTCAAATCCAGCCCCTTCCAACATCTGCGCCACAAGGTTCTTGCCGATATCATGCAGGTCACCCTTGACTGTGCCGATGACAACTTTGCCAGAAGAACTGACTTCGTTTTGCAGGAGTTTGGGCTTCAGTAGAACCATGCTGGCCTGCATAGCCCGCGCAGCGATCAGCATCTCTGGTACATAGTATTCGCCCTTTTCGAACAGCCGGCCAACTTCTGCCATCGCTGCCACCATACCCTGATTCAAGATCTCTGCCGGGTCTATCCCGGCGTCGATGGCAGCCTGAACGTGGATGGCAGCTGCAAGCTGATCTCCTTCGAGGATGGCATTGAAAAGTGATCTAAGAATCTCCAGCATGATAACCTCCAAATCAGCCATGTTTTGAATATGGGAACCGTTTGGATAATACGATAACATGATAACGCTGTCAATGTTAGTGTAATTTGTGTAGGTGTTTAATAGTAATGTCCCCTTTGCGTACAAGTTAGAATGTCCCCTGTGAAAGGGACATAGAAATGGACCTACTAATCATGAGCAAAGAAGAACTGCGCCGTTTGGAAGTGATGGAGCATTTGCAAGAGAAGCGGATGAAACAAAGAACCGCGGCGGAGATCCTGGGAGTGAGCGTTCGGCAAGTGAAGCGTTTGTTGCGAGCCTATCGGCGAGAAGGTGCAGCCGGGTTGGTATCAAAGCAGCGTGGGCAGGCAAGCCACCATCAATTGGAGC
>JBEKEB010000129.1:0-10636 GCA_050014055.1 Anaerolineales bacterium
AACCAATCCAGTGGACGGGGGAATTAAACGACATCAAAGACCATTACACTATACTTGTCGGGACCAATAGCGTCTTAAGCGATTAGGCCAGGCGACAGCTTGCTGCACTTCCGGAAGAGCAACCATGGTTGCCTCTTCGCCCTTTTGGATAATCTGATGAATATCCACATTATCCAGGAGGCCAATTCCATCAACATCCGGACGGATAACAACTTCGGGATTATCTACCCGGAGCCGTAATTCAGCCATATTGCGACTGGAAACATCCACGGATTGTAAAAATATATTGAACGCTTTTGCAACCCGCGTACGTGTGAGACGTTCCGCTAGTAGTGGATGTACCTGGACCGGCAACGGCAGACTTATAAAACCACTAGTTGCCTCGGTCATTATATCCAGGACTACCGCTACCACCGGGAGCGCCGGCGCTAGAGAGCGCGCAACAGAAACCGGCACAGGATCCAATACTGCCCCATCCACCAATTGTGTTTCTCCGTACTGCTTGGGAGGAAAGACACCTGGCACGGCTATCGTTGCAAGGATTGCATCCACCACCCGGCCCTGGCTCAGGACAATTTCCCGGCCTGCTTTTAGGTCAACAGCAACCACTGCGCAAGGTATGCGTAAATCAGAAAAGGTCTTATTGCCGAATAAATCTTCAAATAACCTGGCCGCCTTGGAAAGGCCAAGGATGCCGGGTCCTTCATTCGGAGAACGTGCAAATAATTTGGATTGGTCCAAGTGAGCAAACGTTGCTTCCATCTCGTCGGGTGTATAGCCGGCTGCGTAAGCCACGGCTACAATCCCGCCAGCACTCGCTCCCGACACTGCACGAATTTTAAATCCAGCACTTTCTAAGCGGCGCAAAACGCCAATGTGAGCATATCCACGGGAACCGCCTCCGCCAAGAGCAATAGAAATATCCATGAATGATTACCTCGATCCACTTTCTACCGGAGGCTTCAAGCTACGGAAAAATTTAAACAAAAGAAAATCATAAACTATTTTCAAATCACCTCCAAGAAAAAATGGTGCTGAACAAAAAACGCAGGTTGTAGTCGGAGGCAACCACTTCCAGTCCGCAATCGGATCCTGGTCAATATCTTTGGATACATCTGCCGCAGGTACGATCTTAGCCAATCGCAATAACCCCGGTTCTTTCAGTCCATATTTGACAATAATGGCTTCGAACGAGCATAGTCCATCAACATGACCAAGCTCAACTCATGCTGCATCAAAAGGAATTGCGCCGGTTTCCTTAACAATCTTCTCGATCTGACTGGCAGGCACAAACAGGAATTTGGCCTGATTATCCACAAAACGGATTATCAGCCAGGGATAAGCCACGCGGTCTACATGAACACGAGAACGAGGAACCCTAAGCACGCTACACTCCTTTCATAAATAGGTTTAAAATGATTATACTCGTGAAAGGAATACAATGACTTCCATCGAATCCCTTGAGAGTTCCTCCCCCATTGTCACGCGCGCGGTCGCAGCCGGGTTGCGCGGCGAATTTTGCGATAATTACGAATTTCCCGGCTGGCAGAAAGCGCTATTAAACGGACTTGGATTATTACCGCAAGGCATGGCGCGTTTTGCCATAAGCCGCTTTCAGTCCATCTCTGGACTGCCTCCGAGGGTGCTGGACGATTTTTCAATGGATGAACTGGTGCATGCGCGCCTTGATGACTACGCGCAAATTGCTGGTACTTTCCCGGTAATTACAGTCGGGGCAGCACTTGGTGGCGCAACCACCTACCTGTCGCTGGCCCTGGGTGGTCCATTCCTGCCCCAGGCTTTTGTCGTCACACTCAAAGGTGGTTCCATGAGCGGGAATGTGAACGAATACCTGCAGCGTTCTCTGGCATCCGCCTTACGGATTACAAAAGAAAAACCCGGACTGATGACCATCCAGCATTTCGATCCGGTACACGATGGCTGGCTGACACGCTTCGTAAACCACTTGCGGTTCAAGTTACTTGACCTGCCATCTGCGTACGCCGAATTCGTTAAATCGAAGCTGGAACCGGGCGGCGCGATTGTTTATTTCGATGGGGGCGCCTCCTGGCTGCGCTATCGTGTTGGGCCGCGCAGCGTTTTTCAGGTAGGCGGATGGGGCGGGATTTCTGCAGAAGAATTTCTGGAAGGCAGTGACCGCTTGGTTCGTTATGCTCGACGGGCCGGACTAAAGTTCGCGAATTGGAAATTAAAGGATTACCCTTTGGAAAATGGGCCAGAATCGGAATGGGGTTCCGAGCCGGGCATGGCTGAGGCGCTGGAGAAATTTTGCAGGATCGAAGGGTATCGCTTCATAAGCATTCCCCTACCCGATCCGAATAATTTTTCTCAATTGGCCTTTACAACAGCAAAGAAATTACTTGAAAAAGAAGGGCGTCAACCGGCCGGTACGCTGGTGGAAATGTTTAGCCAATTTGATGCTAATGCTTCCTTCCAAAGTGGACTCCTGCCCTTGTGGCTGATCTTCAACACTCAAGATTGCCTGGAATATCTCGAGAAAATGAGTAAATATTTTCCAACCGGTGAGCCGGTCTTCTTCTCTCCGCTTGCAACTTTCTCACTGACGCCTGACCTGGTGCCTTTCCAAGAGTGGGAGGCGGCGCTCTCACATTTTCATATGATCAACATTGGAACTCGTCCCAGTCACTACCCCTCCGATGCGCGCGCCTTGGTCAAATGGGCAGATCCTCTCCGTAAGTGGGTGCAGGAAAATCGACAGCCTCTTCTCTCGATTTTGAGTCCTGAAGAAATATCCAACCTAGCTGATACCATAAGAAATGCCTGACCAAAGAATATAATTATCATGAAACAGTACAGTCGTTTGGTCAGGTTGCAGAGTTATGGCGAATGATCAATTGCTACAGGCAGCGTTAACGGCGGCCAGGGCGGGCAACCTCGAGGAAGCAGCCGCACTTTTCGCGCGGCTGGTAAAGGAAGAGCCTTCCTCCGAGCAAGGATGGCTGGGATTGGGCTTTTGCTTTTCCGACGATTCAAGGCGTGAATACTGCTTCCGGCGCGTGCTGGCTATCAATCCGAACAACAGCCAGGCCAGGCAGGCACTGAGACTTCTGGAAAATCCTATTTCAGATGAGGCGCCGTCCCCCCTGTCGCAACCGTCGCAAGTCTCGGCATCCAAGCCATCAGAGTCTCTTACAAAACCGGCAGTTTCACCCTTCTTAACGCAGGATGAAACGGTGGAGGAGAAGGGCGAACCGGTTTCTTTACAAACCAATGAACCCAAGGATTTAATACAAGAGGTAATTAATGAGGAAAAGAAGGTTCAACCCATTCCTGTCCTCCATGAACCTATCCTGGAAGAAAAACCGACCGGGTCTATTCCAAAACGCAAGCGGATGGACAAGCCACTGGCCATAATTCTATCGGTTGTCTTCATTCCCTTGTTCATATGTGTGGCAGGAATTGCGTATCTATATTTATCCGGCCAGGTGTCTCAATGGTTACAACCAAGTTACCTGCCTACTTGGACGCTTGCAAAATTACCCACGCAGACAGCCACATCGACTGGCACGGATACCCCGACGGCGACCGCAACCCCCACACTGGCCCCTCCAACACCCTCTTCCATACCCACTGCGATACCAACCCTTGTTTATACCCCGGCGTTTGCGAAAAACGAGTGTAGATTCACACCACCAAAAGGAATTGTCGTCACCTGTGGTTATGTGACCGTTCCCGAGGATCGATCCAACCCTAATACAAAAACCATTCAATTGGCCGTTGTCGTCTTTCACAGTACCAACCCCAACCCCGCCCACGAGCCGGTCATTTTCCTTCAAGGAGGGCCAGGCGGACAAGCCGTGTTGCTGAGCGCGGATAATTACGCTGCACTTGTCAAACCATTCTTGTCAAAACGCGATTACATTGCATTTGACCAGCGCGGAACAGGCATCTCAATCCCAGCCCTTGGCTGTGATGAACTGGAGAATGTTTATAAACAGGATATTTCCGGGCAGATACCCGCTTCTAGCCGAGATTATATTTATACCAATGCTTTCCGTTCGTGTCATGACGCGATGACAATAGGTGGTATAGAACTAAACTCTTTTACTACCCTCGAAAGCTCCGCTGATCTTAAAGACATTGTCACTGTCCTTGGTTACAAGCAGGTTGATTTGTATGCCGCTTCCTATGGTACACGGCTTGCATTGGTTACCATTCGCGACCATCCTGAAATAGTAAAAAGTGCGGTGCTCGACTCAGTTGTTCCTGTGGATGTTAAACTCTACGACGAGGATCCAATCCGCTATAATTCTTCCCTGCAAGCACTGTTTGATGGTTGCACTGCCGATACTCGCTGTAATTCAGCTTATCCGGACCTGAAAACAGTCTTCTGGGATTTGGTTGATCAACTGGATGCCAAGCCCGTTTTGGTTAATGCGCCTCTTGCGGTTGGGACGAACACCGAGAATGTGGATGGTGGCGATCTTATCGGCACAATCCTGGGCTTGTTGAAAACATCCAGTTTGATCGCATATGCGCCTGAAACCATTTACAAAGTCAAAGCGGGAGATTTTTCCACTTTCGTAGCCATGCAAAGCTCCTTACCTTATGAATTTGAGGGTATCAATATAGGCTTGTACATTACAATGATGTGCCATGAGCAAATACTTGCCACAACCCCCTTAAACCTCCAGGCCGCCATGGATTCACAGCATGACGTGGGAAGGTATTTTCGACTTCCATTTTTTGGGAATGCCCAAACCATGTTTAATACGTGTAAAGTGTGGGGCGCCGTATCTCCCGCCCCTGGCGAGAATGCTGCCACGATAAGTGACATACCTGTTTTAATCATCGAGGGGAAATACGATCCCGCCACACCGCCCATTTTTGGGAAACAAGTCGCCGCTCAATTTAGCCAAAGTTATTATATGGAATTTCCCAACCAGGGACATACTCCTACAGCAACTGACTCTTCTGGATGTGCATTTGGAACCATGCTGGCATTTTTTGACAATCCGAACCAGAACCCGGATATGGCATGTTTAATGGCTATCAAAGGTGTGAATTTCGTTGTTCCATAAACAATCCATTAAGGAAGATTTTAATTATGCCACTCAGAAAATATATTCAAAAGCTGGAAAAACAGAAAAAACATCGGTTCAATTGCTAGTTTCGCAGGCTTCATCCACCTGAAATCTTCTTGGATATACCTTTGGGGCCACAGGAATGATAGATCAAAATCGATCAGATAACTCAACCGCTGGATTTTTTCCATCTTCAAAAACATATCCGGTACCCCGCACACTGGTTATCCTCTGCATCAATGATGGAATTTCTGACAACTTTTGCCTTAAACGGCTGACCAAGGGGCGGAGAATTTCAGGTGCTTCCTGTTGCGTGGTGGGGTAACCTTGCACTAGCAAGACTAACTCCCGGTGCGTGAACACTTTTCCGATATTTTCGACAAATATACGCAGCAGCCGCCCCTCAGCCTGGGTCAGGAAGATGGTTTTGGTTTCAGAACGAACAAGCCGGCGCCCATAATCCACAACCGTACCATCTCTCAAGGTGACAACCGCATTTTCATCGCTGTTGACATCAATTTGTTTGTTCTCGCGAGCCTGGGTCTTGGCATCCCGCTTCGCCAATCCGCGCACCACACTATCAATGATTTGGGCTGGCGATGCCGGTTTGAGTAAATAATCGTGAACCTGGCTTCGCAGCGCGTCAATTGCCGATTCAATCGAACCATGGGCTGTCAGCAGAATGATCGCAATATCTGAGGAAATCCTTGAGACGACTTTGATAACATCCAGCCCGCTCATACCTGGCATCCGAAGGTCAAGGATGATCAGATCCACTGGATTCAGCCTTACGTAATCCACTGCCGCCTCGCCATTCGCGGCCGCCTCAACATGATACCCTTCCAACCGGAGAATATCAGTCAAAGTCTGTCGTTCGATTAGCTCATCGTCCACCACAAGGATGTTAGCTTTATTCATGCTTCTCCCTTTATAGGTAAGCTGACCCGGAAACAAGCCCCAGGCTTGTTATCTGGAACGAGATCCAAATTGCCTCCGTGCGCAGAGATAATTCCATAACTGACCGACAAACCCAGGCCTGTCCCTCCCTGCTTGCTGCTGACAAATGGTTCAAAAATCCGGCCACGCATTTCTTCGGGAACACCTGGACCCGTGTCCTGAAAAAGGATTTCTGCCGTGTCCCGTACCGGACGGGCACTGACCCGCAATTCTCCACCATCAGGCATGGCATCATACGCATTAAGTATTAAATTAAGAAATACTTGTTCCAATTGACTACTCACTGCCTTTACAGGTGTCAATTTGGAGGAAAAACTGGTATTTACGCGAATTCCACGCGCTTTTAATTGGGGTAAGAGAAGGTTTATAACATGCCGAAGCAATGTTATCAGATCTACCCGTTGGGATTCCACCGCGCTAGGTCGATAGTAATCCAACATCCGCTGGACGGTTGTCATGAGACGATTCAACTCAATATTTGCAAGATCAAGGTATTCCTGCCTTTTTTTCTCAGTTACTTCACCTCGTGTAGCGAGATGGAGACAATTTTGTACGGCTTGCAGCGGATTATTGATTTCATGTGCAATTGATGCAGTTAATCTGCCCGCGGCTGCCATTTTTTCTGCCTGTATCAATGCCTGTTGTGATGATTCAACCCGCCGAACGTTATCACGTAGCTCCTCATAAAGGTGCGCATTTTCCATGGCCACCGTCGCTTGCCTTACCAGTAAGAGGAACATTTCCCACTCCACCTCACGAAAAACAGGAGAATCTTTATCCTGGCCCGCATACAACACGCCATGAACGTTAAGACGTGAAATCGGGGCACACATAACAGAACTCAGGCCATGCGCGACCAACACAGCTTGAAGTTCAGGTTCCCCAGGCCCGGCCACATTAACCCATATCGGCGCATTAAATGCATCAACACGACCAACTATGCCACCATTTTTATTGCTGTCTTCTTCTGCCAGCGTCTTCCCTCTCCCGGAAACCAGAGAAAGATGATGTCCACCAGCAGAGTACTGGTAAAAACCGGCATACTTACATTGGAGATGCTCACAAACCGCGTTGAGCACAAGTTCCAATAATTGCTCTGGATGAGTTTCCCCCAAAAAAGATTCGATAATGTCAAACAGAGGACGTAAAGCCTGTATGCGAGCAATGTCGCGTTTCTTTTGATTATCGTCCAGAGCTTGCTGAACAGCCTGCACCAATTCGCCCCCCACCTCAAATGGTTTTAACACCAGCCCATCAACACCTTGTCGAAGGGCTTGAATTGCCATCTCAACAGTTCCAAAACCTGTCATAACTAAAACTGCCGTGTCGGGTTGGTGTTGCTTGGTATGCGCAATCAAATCAAAACCGCTGATTTGCGGCATACGAATATCCACAAGTAACAGGTCAATTTTATTCAGTTCCACAAATTTCATTGCTGCTTTCGGATCAGTAAATGAGGAAACCTGGTAATCCAATCGGGACAGCAAACGTTCACAAAGATGGGTAATGCCAGGTTCGTCATCCACAATCAGAATATACTGCGCAGCCATTATTCTGCCTCAATCGGGAGCCAAACAGTGAAGGTTGAACCTTTCCCTACCAGGCTTTCTACATCAATCAAGCCGCCATGATCGGCGATAATCCCATACGTTACGGACAGACCTAGCCCTGTACCGCCATCTTTCGACCGCGTGGTAAAAAACGGCTCAAACACTCGCTCAAGATTTTCCGGGGCAATACCAGTCCCGGTATCCGTCAGGCTCATGGCGAGCCATTCATGTTGATCGCGTTGTCTAAGGGAAGTTGTGATGTGGAGCTCACCACCTGTTGGCATGGCATGTAAAGCATTATGAACCAAATTAAGAATGACCTGTTTTATCTGGTTTCGATCCACTGATATCCAAGGGATACCATCGGATAGATCAGTAAATAATTGAATACCACTCATGCGTAACAGGTGATTAACCAAAGCCAGAACATCCACAACGATCTCATTTACATCTGACCGTACACGTGCATTTTCACTCTGCCTGGCAAAGTCGAGCAACCTGCGTACAACGCCACGTGCCCGATGGGCTTCCCGCAATACCAGCTCCAGATCATTGCGAATGCCAGTGCCCTCGGGTAACTCTTCAAGCACCAATTCTGTGAAACCTGAAACAGTTGTCAAAGGATTGTTCAATTCATGTGCAATTCCGGCAGCCATCTCACCAACTGCTGCCAACTTGGCTGCTTGAACCAATCGACTTTCCGCCATGTGTTGTGCAACCACGCGCTCTTGGAGTTCCTCGCGCGCTGCTTGCAATTGATCTACAGTTGCCTGCAATTTTTGATACTGCCCTGCACTGGATATTACACTTGACAGTATTCCTGCCAGTGCTTCCAGCACAATAAAATCATTTTGTGAAAACGCATTTTTTCTCTGGCTTTCTACATTAATCACGCCTTTGATTTGGTCACCATCTTTGAGGGCAACACACATTTCCGACTTGGAATCCCAATTTGGGATTGGTCGAAAAAATGTGCTTTGAGATGAATCATTCACTAGAATGTTTTGCCCGGTTGTTACTACACGCATAACAATTCCATCTCTTCGTGCCTCGTCCATATAGCTCAAACCCTGTTGCACAAGTTCTGCGGCATTCCCGCCTATTCCAGTTATTGCTATATTTCTTTCAGGTCCTTCGATCAGGGCAATTACCGCCAATTCATAAGCGAAATAGTGTGCCATAAGTTCTGCAGCAATTTGTGATATCTCACGTAAATCAGTTAAGCCAATAACTTGCTCGATAACTTCGTGGATCAGACTTAGATTACGGGCCCGGTCCTCCGCCTCACGACGCAAACGTCCGTTTTCAAGCAAGCCGGCCAGGTGGCTGGCAATAACCATTAACAGGTGTTCATCATATATTGTAAACGCACTATCTTCAACACTTTCCAAACCCAAAGTACCAATTAATTGCCGCTGGTATTTCATGGGAATAATTAATGCAGAATGCGAACCTGGGTAGACAGGGGAAAAATTCGACTCAGCTATGATTGAATCCACTCTATGAACATCCCCACTCCCCATCATACTGGGTACGGAAGCGTCATCCATGGACATCGTTTGTATGACGATCGTTCCGTCATGGTTGGAAAAATTTTGCAAGCCATTACCATCCGGCGATAGAACAACCATGCAAATCCGCTCGGTTCCAAAGGACCGTTGCAGAAGTGCAAACAACCTCTGAGCGATCTGCTCCTGATCCAACGCGGAGGTGATGGTTACTGCAAAATCATTTAAAAGAGCCATGCGGCCTAAATGGTCGGTAAGGTCAGAAAATGTAATACTTGCTTCCACAGATGGAGCCACCCGTTTTGCCAATTGTCTTATTGCACTCCACACATCCGGTGGGATCACCTCTTCGCTCCAGAAAGCGATCATACCTATCAAACGCTGCCCGATAACAAATGGCAAAGCCGTCCAGATTCGGGCCGTTTCTGTGATGCCTGAGCGAGGAACCATAGCCCATTCTGGATCGCCTTTTTCCACGAAACGTTCCTGGAGTGAGTGATTTATTTCGCGCAATAGTGGATTCGCTTCAATGTTAATCCGCTCACCCAAACTACTTTCACAACTTGCACATGCCTTTATTTCAAAGTAATTTCCCTTACGGATAGCCAACCACCCTTGCTCGCGATCCGCTGTTTGTAAAACCATTTCTAGAACACGGTCCAAAACCTCTGGGACATAGTAAGGGATACCCAGGTCGGGTGTGGATAAAACCGGAGGGGTTGCCTGGCCAAGAAAGGAACGATTGGAATTCCCCAACACGACCACGCGCCAAAAGCGTTGCGCCACATCCGAAAGTGTCTCCGCCCCGACGATTATCACCCGCTGAGTCATCTGGTCCGGGAAAACGTATATTTTGGATCCTGGAAGCCCGATCGAATGTAAGATAGAACGCGAACGACTGCGTCTTCCAGCCATCGCTCCGTTCAACCAACCTTTGACAGCCTGTGTTTGAATATATTGCAAAATGACCGAGCGGTTCTTTATATTTAACTTATATGCTGCCAGAAATTCCCATTCGCTGGTCCGCTCCAGCCAGATGGCCCAGCATGCCCCGGTCAACTCGCTGGTTTCTTCCAGTTGGATACTCATCTGGTTTTTTAGTATCTTCATATTAAACATTTGAATGGTATCATCTCAATAAAATATGATGGATTGGAGGGGTGCTTGCGGCTGTGCCGCCCATCCCTCTCTTCATTTCTTATGATGATCATTTGAATTATATATCACATACTTAAAAATCCAAAATGGTACAATATCATTTATTATGACACATCCTGACCTCACCATTGTTGGTGGTGGATTAGCTGGCACAGAAGCCGCCTGGCAGGCCGCTCAGCGCGGTTTAACCGTACATCTTTACGAGATGCGCCCGGGTAAATCCACCGGAGCGCATCTCACCTCGGACTTGGCTGAGCTCATTTGTTCAAATTCTTTTGGCTCCACCTTGCCCGACCGCGCTTCAGGTGTATTAAAAAACGAACTTCGGCTTCTCGGATCCCTCTTGCTGGATTGCGCTAAACGAACAGCACTCCCCGCTGGGAACGCACTTGCTGTA
>JBEKEB010000130.1:0-10582 GCA_050014055.1 Anaerolineales bacterium
TACCTTTTTCCCCATAAGGACGAATGATATGCTTCGCTGGTTGGCAACCAATCTGCGCACCTTTTTATTGGCATTTGCCCTGGCTCTGATAGTTTGGGTGACGGCTGTTACTGCCGCTAATCCGGATGAGACCCAACCTTTCCCCAATCCCATCCAGATTGAATTCATCGGCCAGGATCCCAGCCTCGTAATGACCGGCAGCGTCACAAAGCAAGTGCAGGTCACCTTGAGAGCCCCGCAATCAATCTGGCAAACCTTGCTCTCTGGGGAGGTCCCTATTCATGCCATAGTTGACTTGGCGGGATTAAAGGCCGGCTCCCGGTCGGTGGAGGTACAGATACAGATCGCAGCCCAGCCGATCCGTATCATCGCGATCACCCCCCAGAAATTAACCTTGAACCTCGAACAGTTGGTCACGCTGTCCCTGCCTGTGGAGTTGAGCTTTATTGGCCAACCGGCGATCGGGTACAAAACCGGGGATGTTGTATTGAACCCGATGGCAATTGTCATCTCTGGTCCACAATCGCTGGTAGCCCAGGTCAAACATATCCGTGCCAATCTTGATGTGACCAATGCCCGTCAAAATATTGATACAACTCTCCCCATTAGCGCCGTGACTGAGAGCGGCTTAGAAGTGTCAGGGATTTCCGTTCAACCTGATAGTATCCAGGTCAGCTTGCCAATTGCCCAGCAGGGTGGCTACCGGGATTTGGCTGTCAAGGTAATGATAACCGGAAAACTTGCCAGCGGCTACCGTCTGAATAATATAACGGCTGCGCCGCTAACTGTCACGGTTTATTCGGAGGATATCCCTTTGATCGAGAGCCTGCCGGGGTATGTGGAAACTTCCACCCTTGACCTATCCGGCGCTTCCAGTAATATCTCTACGCAATTATCTCTTACCTTGCCCAGCGGGGTCTTGTTGATTGGGGATCAGGCTGTGTCTGTTCAGATCGAGGTTGTACCGATCGAAGATAGTCGGCCGGTAGCTTTCCGTCAGGTGGAAGTGATCGGTTTGGAGCCAGGTTTGAATGCAGATATTTCTCCAGCCACTGTGGACGTGATCCTTACTGGTCCTTTGCCGGTATTAAACTCTCTCCAGCCTGCAGATGTCCACGTCCGTGTGGACGTAAGTGGCCTGGCAATTGGAACATACCAGTTGGTACCTGTCGTTTTGGTCGCAGAACAAGGAGTGACTGTCCAGTCCATTCTTCCCGGAACGGTGGAAGTAACCATAACCAAAGCGACGGCCATTACGCCGACTATCACGCCAACCTTCCTGCCGTCCACCACGCCGACCCCCTAACCTTGCCTTATTACAAAGAGAAAGATTTGGATATGTATGCCTAAGCCAGTGGTAGCCCTGGTCGGACGACCCAATGTAGGGAAAAGTACGCTCTTTAACCGCCTGGCCGGGGAACGCCTCGCCATTGTGGACGATGTACCTGGAACCACGCGTGACCGCCTGGTAGCCGAGACTGAGTGGAATAATTTTGTTTTCAACATAATCGATACAGGTGGCATAGATCCAACCCATGGCGGAAAGACGCCGCTCTCGGTTGGTTCGGCAGATTTCATCCAGGAAATCCGTGAGCAGGCATTAATGGCTGTCAATGAGGCCGACGCGGTGTTATTCATCACGGATGGCAGCTCCGGTATTACTCCGCCTGACCGAGAAGTGGCTGGGATTTTGCGACGTTATCAAAAGAAGGTGGATGGCCAGCGCTGGCCGCCCATATTTGTGGTTGTAAACAAATGCGAAAACGAAAAATTGCGCTCCAATGCCGCCGAATTCTTTGAATTGGGCCTGGGCGACCCGTATCCCGTTTCGGCCATACACGGTACCGGGACCGGCGATCTGCTTGATGCACTGGTAAATTCATTCCCAGTCCAGGTGGAAGCCGAGGAAGACGATTCAGTCAAGATCGCCATCGTTGGCAAACCAAATGCCGGAAAATCCTCCTTGCTCAATAAACTGGTCGGCCAGGAACGCGCCATTGTCAGCCCCATTCCCGGTACCACGCGCGACGCAGTTGACACCCGCATTGAAGTTAGTGGGTTGCCTGTCACACTGATTGATACTGCCGGGATCCGGCGGCGTGGCAAGATCCAGCAGGGGGTGGAGAAGTTCAGCGTGTTGCGGTCTTTCAAGGCCATTGAAAGGGCAGACGTGGCTCTGCTGATCGTGGATGCCGAAGCCGGGATCACCGCCCAGGATACCCATATCGCCGGCTTCATCCTGGAGGCTTGGAAAAGCACCGTTGTATTGGTCAATAAATGGGATGCCATTGAAAAAGACACGTATACAATGGATGAATACACCCGCCACGTCCGGCAGGAACTCAATTTCATGGATTATGTTCCGCTGTTATTTATATCCGCTAAAACCGGCCAGCGCGTGGACCAGGTGCTGCCAACGGCCTTGCGCGTCCAGGAAGAGCGGATGGCCCGCATCACCACCGCCATGTTGAACCGGGTTTTAAGGGATGCCCAGGATGCTCATCCTGCTCCATCCCATGCCGGGCGCCAGTTGAAAATCTACTATGGCTCCCAGGTCAGGGTGGATCCGCCGACTTTTGTGCTGCATGTCAACGATCCGAAATTGTTCCATTTTTCCTACATGCGCTACCTGGAAAATCAATTCAGGGAAACATATGGTTTCCTGGGGACTCCCATCAAGATTATTGCGCATGGGCATAAGGAAGAAAAATAAGCGTTCTGGCAATTGCCGTGGTGAGGAAGAAAAAAGGGGCTGCTGGAAGTGCGAAGCACTCCTATCAGCCCCTTAACTTTCTTTATATCATGGCAATTCCCAATGAACCGAGAAATAGGAAAAGTTCTTTTTACTAACGACAAACCGGACTGCACATGAATGGAGCAGTCCGGTTCGTTATTTTCATTGGGGCAGGTTGAAGGTATCTGCCCGCCTGAGGATGAGATAAAAGAGGTCTCATCCTCAGGTTGCATCATTTACATCAATTCACGGCATGGCTCGTCGAGACATGACTGGTGGTATAGTTTCCATCACTATTGGTGTATGTAGCGGTAATTGTCTTGGTGCCGGTGGAGCCGTAGATTACACTACAGCTACCGGTTCCGCCGATGAGCGTGATGGGGCCGCAGGAGGCATCCCCGGTGATGGCGACTGTGCCCAGTGGAGTAGCGCCCGCCCCGGTAACGGTAACGGTAATTACGACCGTTCCACCAACAGCGGAAGGATCGGGTAATTCACTCGTGATGGTGGTTGTGCTGGGCCCCGGGACCGTGGTTTGGGTGGCGGTGGTTGAACTACTCGCATAGTTCATGTCACCGCTGTAAGTAGCCGTAATGGTATAGGGGCTACCGGTAACGGTATTGAAGACCACGTTGCAACTGCCGCTGCCACCGGATAGCGTAACGGTGCAATTGATATCTGCGCCGGTGATGACCACCGTGCCGGTCGGCGAAACACCTGCCCCGGATACAGTTACGCTCACTGCAACCGATTGGCCGGGCATGGAAGGATCGGGCGCATGGGCGGTGATGACCGTCGTGCTGGTACCCGGGGTCACCGTGTGGCTTTCAGTATCCGAACCGGCCGTGTAATTTGAATCGCCGCTATAGTTGGCCTTAATGGTCTTGGCGCCGGTAGTGTTGAAAACCACGTTACAACTCCCGCTGCCACCCGCAAGGGTGATGGTGCAGTTGGTATCTGCACCGGTGATGGCTACCGTTCCGGTAGGAGTGGTGCCCGTGCTGGTTACAGATACGCCCACCACGACCGATTGGCCGGGCGTCGAAGGATCAGGTACGTCGCCGGTGATGGTTACCGTGGGGACAAGTTTAGCCGGGACGACTGTCTCGCTCGCCGTGCCCGAACTGCCGTTATAGTTCCCATCGCCGCTGTAAGTAGCCGTGATGGTCTTTGCGCCGGCAGTGTTGAAAATTACCGAATTGCAACTACCGCTGCCGGACGCAAGTGAGAAGGTGCAGTTGGTGTCCGCACCGGTGATTGCCACTGTTCCGGTCGGAGTTGGGCCTGCCCCGCTCACCGTGGCGCTCACAGTAATTGCCTGTCCGGTTGTGGCTGGATTGGGTGTGTTGGATGTGATGACTGTCGCAGTCGGGCCCTTGCTCACAGTCTGGCTGGCGGTAGTCGAACTACCTGCATAGCTTGAACTTCCACTGTAGGAAGCCGTAAGCGTCTTGGAGCCAGCGGTATTGAAGGACACATTACAAGTGCCGCTTCCGGCGGTAAGTGTAAGGGTGCAGTTGCCATCTGCGCCAGTGATTGCCACCGATCCAGTTGGGGTTCCACTTGACCCGCTTACGGTAACGGTCACGGCAACTGACTGGCCGGGCGTGGATGGGTTGGGAGTGTGGCCGGTAATGGTTGTCGTTGATGGAGTCGTAGCGGTGGTCACAGTATGGCTCACGCTGGTCGAACTGGTGGCGTTATAAATATCACCGCCATACACAGCCGAGATGGTCTTGGTGCCATTTGAGTTGAAGACCACGTTACAACTCCCGCTGCCGCCGGAAAGCGTGATGGTGCAGTTGGTATCCGCACCGGTGATGGCTACCGTTCCGGTCGGGGTCGCACCTGACCCGCTCACGGTGACACTCACGGCAACTGCCTGGCTGGGTGTGGATGGGTTGGGCGAATGGGCAGTTATGGTGGTAACGGTTGCCGTGGATGGAGTCACACCTGAGTAGGAAACATAGATATCTGCGAAGAAGGTGATCATGCCACTTCCCACGCCGAATTGATTTCCCGAGGCATCCTGGAAGCGCCAATAACTGCGATAATGTCCAGTCACGCTCGGTGCGACCATATTAACCGAGAAATCTGCTGTCGCACCCGGAGCTACCGAGGCCGGCAGATAGACCGGCGAGGCTGAACCCATTGGGTTTCCAAAAACATAGACCAGGGCATAGCTGGTTGTCCAGGTGCAGGAGCCTACATTCCGGATCTCCCAGGTCTTGGTGAAGGATGCGCCGGGAGCCAATACGGTCCTATCCGGGATGGTCACATCCGTCACAAAATAACCCCTGTTGCATGTGCTGGGATAGTAAGGATAATAAATCCCACTACCGCTGCCGTTGCCGGCGATCTTCGTTTCCACCCACTCAGCCCGGTCGCCGGAGGGCGTGCCGTGGCCGCTGACATCTGCGGTGTAGAGGATAAAGTTTACGCTCTGTCCGGCCAGTGAACTCAGATCAAGGTTGAAGCGGTAATACAGGCCATCATAGCGTTCATTGAATGACCAGAAGGTCTGCACCGGTCCGGAACCGATCTGGTACATCAAACGAAAATTGACGTAACAGCTGGGGGAGTTGTACGTGCAGTTGACAATGCCCTGGAAGTGATCCCCAGATTGGACCGTGTAAGCCGGGTAAACTCCCTGGATATACCCTCCGCTCACTTGTTGCGGGTTCACCACCAGCCCGGGGTTCGGATCCGTGGTGCCATTTTCCAGTTGCGGGGCGCTTACCGGCAGAACAAATCCCCCGCTATTTCCATCTGTTCCAGGACACGGCAATGCACCCGCCCCACTCGACCATGAAGCCGAGCAGGCGTTGGCCATGAAATCATAGGTGGTTCCGCCGGTATAGGTGCCGCTGACATAAATATCCACCCAGAAAATGGAATTGGCGGAAGCACCAACACCGAACACCACGCCTGAAGCATCCCGCAGCTCCCAGTTTCCCCGGTAGTGCCAGGAATAAGAAGGGGCGGTCAAATTAACAGAGATGTCCACGGTTGCGCCTGG
Organism: Anaerolineales bacterium; assembly: GCA_050014055.1. Lineage (GTDB taxonomy): Bacteria > Chloroflexota > Anaerolineae > Anaerolineales > Villigracilaceae > UBA877. The sequence goes on from JBEKEB010000130.1 coordinate 5,754, forward strand.
AGCCACGCTCGTTGGCATATAGACCACCGATGGGGCGCCCATTTGGTCGCCGCCCGTGAAAACGGCCGCAAAAGATGTCGACCAGGTGCAGGAACCAACATTCTCCAATCGCCATGTTTTAACGAAAGTCGAACCTGGCGCTACGACGGTTCCGTCAGGTATGGTTTCATCGGCAATGAATTGCGCCAAGTCACAAGGTTGCGCTCCTACTGGTTGGGGCGCGAAGACTGTCCCTGGCACGAATTGCAGCAACAGGGTCAGAAACAACGCAACCGGAATGAAAACTCTTCGAAAAGACATCTCAACCTCCTTCTGAAAGACGGGTGACGCAGATTTAGACTTCCATACGCATAGCCTGCGCCAGTGAATAGAATTCAGACGAATAATAGCCTGTAAAGGTTCCCTACCATATATAATATCGCAATTCTTAAATAATAGCATACCATATTTTCATGGTAAACGTACGGACATTTTACGGGGTATCGGGATTCCTTCGTGGAAGGAAAGATGGAAGGGCGAAAAGCCTCACCTGCCTCCATCTTTTTGCCCCGCCACCCGGTATGTGCCAATTATAACTAATTTTAAGCTAATTCTACATGGTATTTACAGGCAATTGCCATAATAAAAGGGAAGAAAGGGGATATTAGGCGGATCGCGCTGCCCTACTTGAGATTTGTTCTCCAGGGTTGTACAATCATATTGAGAAAACATGCTGCGAAAATTCATTTGCCTGGTCGTCTCGGCTCTGGGCATGCTTCTGTTGACTTCGCCTGTCCCATTGCGTGCTTTGGAATTGGAACCGGCCGGTCTTTCTACGGTGATTCTTCCTGCCGGAAGCATCTCCATGAAACCGGTTACCGGAGCCGACCTCAACCGGAATGGTTCCCCCGAAAGCCTGCTGCTTGCCGGCGGTCGCCTGACAATTCTCTCCGCTGGTCAACCCGTCTGGCAAAGCCCCGCAGCCTGGACGGTCGTTCAGGCCGCGATCACTGACCTGAACCGTGATGGCACACCGGAAGCAACCCTGCTTGTCTGGCGGCCTTTTCGCCCCTGGCCGGTCGATCAGTGGTTGCCTCACGCGGGCCGCATCGCCGATTTCCATGATGCCAAAGGCAATTCCTGCCAGATCATCCTGATCGGTTGGCGTGGCAGCGCATATGGTGAATTGTGGGCTGGGTCCCCGTTGGCTGAACCGGTGCGCTTTTTCGCTGTGGCAGACTTGCGTGGTGACAGGCTCCAGGAGTTGGTCACGCTCGAAGGCAGCTACACGGATTCCCGCTCTGCGCCTGCGAGTGCATTAAAGGTTTGGGAATGGAACGGATTTGGGTTTACCGTCGTCTCTACCATGGAAGGGACATTTTATAAAATGGCCCTTGTTCAGGCCAGGGATGGCCGCAATTTGATTCTAGTTCCATGAGGAGGAACCATGAAAGAGTCTTTTCGTAAGGCATTTTGGATATTCCTGGTACTGGTGCTGGTACAAGCCTGCAGTTGCGGGTTGCCCAGTCTGTTAAGTACCGCCACGCCCGGGACCGCATCTCCTTCCGCAACGGCCACTCAAATCCCTGCCGCAGCCACTTCCACCGCGGTTCTCCCGCCGCCTGCCGGGGTTTACCCGCCCCCTTTTGCCACCTATAACGAGGCGGCTGTCAGCCTGCCGCAAACCTTCAATGGCGGAGGCTATTCCCTGCCGGTGGATCTGAATAAGGTGCAAGGGCTTGACCTGGTAACGTTGACCGCTGCGCAGCGTACCTTGCTGGCGCAGAATGGCTTTGCGGTCGCTGCGCCGGTACCGGGGCAATACCGCGAGTTCTACCAGATATATGAACAAAACCGCTATAACGAGGTTCCGGTCTTCATTACCACCGATTCGGTCTATCACGTTTACCATCTGATTTTTGACAAGATGTTGCGTGACCTGGAAACAGGTTACTTCATCGCCGATCTTAAGACCCTCACCACCAGCATGCTGGCCGCCTCCACCGCCCAATATCAGGCCTTGAAAGGAAGTTCATTGGGCGATCCCGCCCTTCGCAACGCCGCCTATTTTGCGGTGGCCGATAAACTTCTTGGGCTCTCGGACCCGGCCCCGGCCGATGCGGATGCCATGGTCAATGCCGAGTTGGCCCTGATAAACGCCGCCAGCACTGCCGCCATCTCGCCCATCTGGGATCGGCCCGACCTGCCGCAGGATATGAAGCTGATCGAAGATTATACCCAGTACGTCCCGCGTGGCCATTACACCCTCAGCGCGGATCTGAAAATGTATTTCAAAGCCATGATGTGGTACGGCCGGCTGACTTTCCGCCAGACAGATGATTTCGAGACCCGCCGGGCCCTGCTGTTGGTGCAGGCGCTGCGCTCAGCCACCACTCCCGATGGCACTTCCGCTGTCAGCCTGTGGGAAGCCATCTATGAGCCGACCGTCTTCATTGTCGGCAAGTCAGATGACCTGGGCTATATCGAATACGGAACCTTGTCTGACCAGGTCTTCGGAGCTAATCCGGACCTGAGCAATTTTGCAGACCCGGCTCTCTTTGCCAGTTTCCAAAAGGCTGCCCAGAATCTCCCGCCGCCCCAAGTCAACTCGATGTGGGTCTGGATCGAACAGGATAAGTCGTTGGTTACCAAAGGCTTCCGCTTTATGGGCCAGCGTTTTACCCTGGACGAGTATGTCTTTGGCCAGGTCATCTGGCGCAATGTGGGTACCATGGATAAGCCGCGCGGCCTGCCCAAAGGGTTGGATTTTTTTGCCGCGATGGGTTCTGATGAAGCGGCCGGAATCTTGAAAGGGTTGGGCGAGGATCAATATGCCAACTTTGACACCCAGTCGGCCAAGGTCAAAAGCCAGGTAGCTGCTCTCGGAACTGATTCCTGGACCCAGAACCTGTACTGGTCCTGGCTGTATTCCTTCCAGCCGCTGATTGCACCGAAGGGCAGCGCCTATCCGCCCTTTATGCAGACCCAGGCCTGGCTGCGCAAGGACCTGCAAACCGCCCTGGGTTCCTGGACGGAATTAAAGCACGATACCATCCTGTACGCCAAGCAGGTCATGGCTGAGATGGGAGGCGGCGGACCGGAGCAAATCCCGCACGGATATGTGGAACCGGATCCGGAAGCCTATGCCCGCCTGCTGGCCCTGACGCAGATGACCGAGGACGGCCTGCAGTCCCGCAATCTGCTCAGCGACCTGACGCGGGGCAACCTGGATAACCTGATCTCCCAACTTAAATTCTTGCAGGATATCTCGCAGCGCGAGCTGAGCGGCGGGACCATTACCGACAATGAATACCAGCAGATTATGTATTGGGGCGGCACGCTGGAACAGTTCACCCTGGCCGCGGCGGATACCACCGGTGCCGCTTCCCGTGATCTCTCCGATCAGAAAGCCGCCCTGGTGGCCGATGTCGCCACCGGTACCAATGATCTGCAAACTCTGGTGGCGCTCGAAGAAGCCGACGGACAGCCCACCATCATCTATGTGGTTCTGCCCGACTCGCCCCAGCGTATTGCCATTGGTGCGGTGTATTCATATTACGAGTTCACCGTCCCTACTTCTGGACGCTTGACCGACCAGCAATGGCAGGCCCAGGTGGAAGCCGGTACCAACCCCGCCCAGCCTGACTGGACCAAAATGTTCGTCGCACCATAGGTGCTTCTGGTCTTTTTTACCCCCGGTCCACCGGTTGGAGTGGAGTCCGAAGTCAGGAGACTTCGGACTCTCCACCATTCTTTCCTTTGTGTTTCATCGTGGCCTTCGCCTGCACTGTGCCGTACCTTTATTTTCGGCGTCAGTGGCGCAGGCAGGCACATGTGTGGTGAGATTTTTTTGATGATCAAGCTGCGTGCCGGGTTTCTCGTGGTGATATTAATTCTGCTTGCCTCCTGCCAGCCCGCCCAACGGACGGTTACCCTGGCCCTGCTTGGAGACCTGATGGTCGGCCGCGCCGTGCACCCGACAGAGGCTTCCCTGTCCTATCTGAGCCCTGAGCTGAAAGCGTCTGACCTGAGCCTGGCCAACCTGGAAAGCCCATTGGCACCGGAGGGTGGTGTGAACATCCCTTCAGGGGATGGATACAATCTTTGCGCCGACTCCGTCCGCGCCAGACTGTTCCCCGTCTGGGGTCTGGACATGCTTTCTCTGGCCAACAATCACCGCTTCGATTGTGGCCCTTCCGGCATCGCAGACACCCTCCAGGCGTTGACTGCTCTGGGTCTCACCCCGGTTGGCCCCGGCTCTGAACCGGTCTACCGGCAAATTAATGGTCTGAAACTGGCCTTTCTCGCCTTCGACGATATTCTTGCGCCCATCAATGCCGCTGCCGCACTTGGGGCCATCCAGTCTGCCCGCTCGAGTGGGGCGGTGGTGGTGATCTCGGTCCACTGGGGCATGGAATATCAGTCGGGCGCCACCGACCGGCAGAAAGCCCTGGCCCGCCAGTTTGCCGATGCCGGCGCCGCTCTGGTCGTGGGCAGCCATCCGCATGTGCTCCAACCGGCCGGATGGATTTCAACCGCCCAAGGTAAAACCCTGGTACTGTTCAGCCTGGGCAACGCCCTGTTCGACCAGGCCGGCCTTCCGGATACCCGCCAATCCGCCCTGGTGCTGGTGACGCTCGATTCGCATGGGGTGAGATCCGTGCAGGTCACACCGTTTGAGATCGATCCGGCTGACAGCCGCATCCTGCCAGCGGACCCACAGGTCGCCGCGCAGATCCGCCTCAAACTGGCTCTCCCCTAAGCGCATCTCCGGCCTGGTTCCGGCCTGGTTTGACCCTGGATTGGATTGCGGAGTCTCAAGACTTTGGAGTCCGGTGCGGCAAAGGCGG
>JBEKEB010000131.1:0-10363 GCA_050014055.1 Anaerolineales bacterium
CAATTCCGCTTGGCATGGTATCGTCTCCTTTCCACTGGATCGTGGTCGGAGAAAAGATACCATGCCTTTACGTTTCAGACCATATCAATCACTTCCCGTCAACCTTGCGTAGTAATACTAGGCAAACAGACAAATGGGAGCCGCAAGCCCACAGCGCTTGCAGTTCCCATTTTTCGCGATAATCTATACTAAGCCTTTGGCGAAGGTGGGAGATTTTTCCTGCGCCGGCTGGCCAGCACGATCAGCCCGATCCCGACCAGGTCCACCACAATCCCGGCATAGGCCCACTTTACCTGGTAGGCCATTCCGCCAACGGGGTAAACTCCAATGCCTTGCAGGACCCAGACGCTGCCCATCAGGAACAGCAGCACCCCGATGATATACAGTACCCATTTCATTGTAAGCCTCCTTACTATAGAGACCTGTCCGAAAATTCATGGGAAGTCAGCATTTTAAGAATGCGATTCTTCCATAATCTTCGGGTAGATACTAATTACGACCAACATTATCTATATATACCGCGCAATAGAATGTATTGCAAGGGCTGCGGATGAAAGCTCAGAATTTTTTAATGTCAAGTGTTTGTCATGACAATCCGACCAGGAACAACCCGCGCAAGCCTTGACCATATAATCCAATGGTATTATACTAATGGTATAATATCTTTTTGGAAGGAGTATTATGGATCAAACCAACTTGGACGCCCTGCTGGCCCAATGGGAAGAGACCTACAAAAAGGGCCTGCTCAGTTTCTGGCTGCTGCTGTTGCTGTCCCAGCGCAAGGCCTATCCGTACGAGATCAAGGCCGCCATCAACGCCATGAGCCACAACACGATTAACGCCGACGAGAACAGCATCTACCGGTCGCTCAACCGCCTGGCGGATTCGGGCATCGTTGCCAGCGAATTGCAGCCTTCTGGGACCGGTCCAAGCCGTAGGTATTTCTTCCTGACCAATCTTGGGCAGGCGCTGCTGGCCCGCTTCATCACCCGTAACATCCTGGTCTACGAACAACCAGACGTGGCCGAAATGATCCAAAAAACACTCGCTTCCAATGGCAACCAGAAAGGATAACCTCATGACCTCCCAGTCCATTTCCCCAAAAGAAAAGAAGCTGCGCAATCTGCGCCAGATCCTCTGGATCGTTTTCTCTGCCATTACGATTACGATCCTGCTGGTAAGCAGCCTGAGCCTGCCGGCAGCGTTGTTGATTAATAAGACCAGTAGTATCGCCAGCCTGTTCGCCAACGAAACCGGCATGATTCTGCTATCTCTGCTAGCCTTGATCCTGGTCAAGATCGGCGTGACAGGCATTATTTGCCTGGTGATCTATTTCATATTCAAATACCGTCTGGAAAAAGACGACGATCTGTTTCTATAAAATGGGTTATTGCCTGCGCCAGCCTGTCCTGCCTGCACCTTGACGCAGGCACAGGTGGACGGACAGTCCAGGGTACCGCAGGTACAGGTGCGTGGAAATCCCCATTATTAGGAAAAGGAACTCCAACATGACTTGGATTATTGAGACAGAGAATTTGGGCAAACGCTATCGAGACGTCACTGCGGTGGAGGGCCTGTCCCTGCGGGTGGCCGAGGGCGAGATCTATGCCTTCCTGGGATTGAATGGCGCCGGAAAGACCACTACCATCCGGATGCTGCTGGGGATGATCAAACCCACCGCTGGGAGCGCCACCGTTCTGGGAAAACTCGTCCGGTTGGGCAGCCGGGAACCCTGGGCCGGGGTCGGGTACCTGGTGGAAACACCCCGCGCCTACCCCGAACTGACCGTGCGGGAGAACCTGGAAGCCGCCCGGCGGCTCCACCCGGGCACTCCTGCGCAAGCCGTCAGTCAGGCCATCGAGCGGCTGGGATTGGGGGCCTGTGCGGAGCGGCGGGTTGGTGTGCTCTCGCTGGGCAATCTCCAGCGGCTGGGGCTGGCCAAAGCCCTGCTGCACCACCCCAGGCTGATCCTGTTGGACGAACCGGCCAATGGCCTGGACCCGGCCGGGATTGTTGATATCCGGAAACTGCTGCTGGAACTGACCCGCCAGGAGGGGCTGACGGTCTTTATGTCCAGCCATATCCTGGCCGAGGTGGCGCGGCTGGCAAACCGGATCGGGATCATCCATGCCGGCCGGATGCTGCGGGAAATGGACGAGGCCGGGCTGGAACACGACCGCCGCAGACGTCTGCTGCTGCGGGCGCGCGATATCGAGCGGGCCCGGCAGGCCCTTTCTGTTGCGGGATACCCGGGCAAAAGTATGGCAGACGGCCGGCTGGCGCTCGACCAACCCTCCGTACTCGAACGCCCGGATGATATTGCCAGCCTGCTTGTACAGGCCGGGGCCCCGCCAACGGAGTTGCTGGTGGAGGAAGAAGAGCTGGAAGATTATTTCCTGCGGCTGGTCGGAGCAAACGGAGATAGGAAATGAAAACTCTTTCTGATATGCTCTGGATCGAAATGCGCAAGGCATTGCGCTCGAAGTTGCCGCTGTACACGGCCCTTGGTTCACTGTTGATTCCGCTGGCGATGGCCTTCCTGCTTTTCGTCTCCCGCAACCCGGATATTTCCCGCCAAATGGGCCTGATCAGTACCAAGGCAACCCTGATGTCGGATACGGCTTCCACCTGGCCGGCCTACCTGGCCTTGTTTTCCCAGATCCTGGCGATGGGCGGTATGATTCTGTTTGTGCTGGCGATCAGCTGGGTGTTCGGGCGGGAATTCACGGATGGCACATTGAAGGATCTGTTGGCAGTGCCGGTGCCGCGCTCCAGCATCCTGCTGGCGAAGTTTATCGTGGTGGCGCTTTGGTCGGCTGCGTTGGCGGCGCTGCTGTTCGGGCTGGGGCTGGGCTTGGGAACGCTGTTCCATCTGCCGGGCGGTTCGACAGTTATCCTCCTGCAAGGCTGTGCACGCGCGGTCATCACGGCCGGGCTGGTGATCGCCGCTATGCTGCCGTTCGCCTTCTTCGCCAGCCTGGGACGCGGCTATCTGCTGCCGATCGGGGTATGCTTCATGGTGCTGATCCTGGCAAACCTGGTGATGGCAGCCGGCTGGGGCGAGTATTTCCCCTGGGCAATCCTGGCTTTGTATGCGCAAGGCAAACAGGCCCTGCCCCTGGCCAGCTTCGTGATTGTGCTTTTAACCGGTCTGGTTGGGCTTGCCTCGACGTATGCGTGGTGGATGTACGCCAACCAGAATAAATAGCTAGGCCAAAAAAATATCCCCGGCGCTTTGGAAGCGCCGGGGAATTGGCCAGCTCATAAAATCTGGAAATGGTGCAAATTTCCTGCGGTGGGATTCATTTGAGTACAACCGTGGGCGTGGGTGTAGGCAGGAAGAGGATGGGGGGGATGATGATGTGTATGAGCGTAGGTTTCAGAGTTGGTTTGGGGGTATGGGTGGCAGCATGAGTGGGGGTGAATGTTGGCAGGAAGATGTATTTGATCTTGGGCGTAGCAGTGGGGTTCAGGGAAATAATCAGGTCCTGCATGATTGGATAGCCTCCCACACCGGTGGGGAACTGCACCGCGGTCACAATCGTATAGTCGACCCCACAGTTTAACATGAAAGGCACATCCTGGTTGATGGTCTGGGTGCCGGCAGCATTGAAAGAAATGGCCATCTGATTGCCTTGCCCGGCAGCCGTCTGGCTCACCACTGCGGTATGGGCAGCGTTCCAAGTGATGATAAATGCCACCCACATCATGGAAAAGTTGGTTGATTTATTGGCAGTTATGACGGCTGAAAAAGAATCAACACTGAGCGGCTGGCTGCAATCCGGAGTGTACAGCACCAAAGTGGATGGAACCGGGTTGCCGTTCCACAATAATTGCCAGCTGGATATATCATTCCAACTTGCGGGGGAAGGATTATTTAAAGGCAATCCAGGCTGAATGCCTATGTAATGTATCAATGGGACAAAGGAAACCGGCGTGGGCGTGGCCTTCGGATTAAGCGACAGCAGGAAGTTGGATAACAAAGCCAGGTCCAGAGTGGCCACGCTGCTGGGCGTTGGAGATGGTGCTTCAGTGGCAATTTGTGTCGCAGTGGGAACAGGAGTGATGGGCGTGCTTGTTTCAATCGCAGGTACGGTTGCGGCTGCGGAATTCAAGCCTCCTGAGGGGACCTGAGCGGCCAAGGTTCCCATGGGCAGATTACAGGCCGCCAGCACAAGAATCAGAATGATAAAAAAGACGATTAAAGGTATAAATTTCCTATGTGTACGCATCGTAAATCTCCTTCCATTGGATGCTAAAAAAGGTCGCTTTTAGAAAACCGATGGCATGCTATGACAGGGTCAATATTGGAAAAATCACCAGGCTGCGTGGCGTGATATAAAACAATTTCCAGCCACTTATTAAAGGATCGCCTGTTTTTTTACGCATTGTTTTGCGGAGACATACAAGGAATGGAAACCTGTTCACGTGGATATCAGTCGAATTCCCTGAAGTTGTAACCCTTGATTCTCCGCGATGATTTCTCCTCTCCAGCCGAATGAAATTAAACAAACTGTATCATTATAGTCCAATCATCAATACAAGGCTATCCATCTTAAATACTATGCCAGGCCGTTCAAAATCAATGTATGATGTATAAGGTGTACTGATCCAATCATAGTTGGGCGGCTATAACCTGCCGAAAAACCCGTCCGCCAAACCCGGTAATCAAAAACTCATTATAGACGTTAGGCCAATCAATCGACTTTCGAAAGGAGATTAATATGTCTTCAGGTATTACTGACTTGGTGGTTCTGGTTCTTATTATTTTGGTTGTGGGTATTGTGGGTTTTGCCATCTGGTATTTCACCCGTTCAATGAAGAATACGGGAGAGAAGATGCAAAAGGCGGTTCTTGATACCGCAATACCTGGCGATGCCAAAATAATAAGAATTGACGCATCGGCGGAAGGTGCAGCTGGGATGGATGTTGTTCTTCGATTGGAAGTTACCCCTCAGTTCGGCGAATCATTTAATGCCTCAACCGTTTGGTCGGTAGAACCAGCTCATTTTGCAGAAATTCAAGTTGGAAAATCGATATCGGTAAAAATCGCTGAAATTCAAGCGGCTAAATCAAAAACAAAAAAATTCAAAAGTATTTTTCCGGATGTGGCATGGGCAGAATTGTATTATTGGCAGGATGAATTAACAGAGGAAACTGTAAAAAAATTCGTATGAAAACCATAGTCTGTAGCCCGCCCAACAAAGCGTGCACCCGACTGGTGGGAGTCGTACTGCCAAAATGAGTTGCTTCTGCACACAAGCTTTTTTCTAAAAAATAAGCATTATCCACTCCCGCCCACCAACGGGTAACGGTCACCGATAGGCGCTTTTGTCCAATCGTTTTTGCAGTGAAGGCTTTCAATCGTCCGAGGAGAATTACCATGAACATTAAAGACAATATTTTTATTACGCTCGTCGTGCTTGGGATTAGCATATTTTTCGGATTCGTCGTAATTGCTGGATTGGGGAGCTTTTTCCCTCCACTAAATCAGGTCACAAAGCCCATCGTTTGCGGCAGCAATGGCATGCAAGTGGACCAGCATGTCTATTCCTATAAACCCGGCTCAACCTCCTACACGGTCACGGTATATTGTATTGATGGTTCGACCGGCGCCAAAAAGGATGTGACCAATCTGGCGCAATCCATGCTAGGGTTGATCTCCAGCACAATCCTCTTTGTGCCATTTTTATTTTTAGTCTATGGTGGTATCAATAAGATCAGGAAACAGCAGGCAGCCGGCGGCTACTGATTCCACACCACAGGATGCTGCGCGGACACAACCCGTTAGGGTTGTGCCGAAAACCAATTAACAGAAGGAGCGAGCTATGAAAAATGGTATATGTACCATGTGTCAATCAAGTGAAGTGTACATGACGGACGACGATGATAATACGAGTCCCGATGGGATGATGACGTTTTCGGGATTTATAGGTCGAGAGATGGGGACTTATCACTCTGATCTATACGTCTGCTTGTCCTGCGGCTATATGGCCCTGTTCGCCCGTCCTACAGTTTACAAGGGCAAACATCAGGAACTCACGTTTTTGCAAAATGCCAAGGGCTGGAAAAAAGCAGCCTAACCCATAACCTGGGACGCGGCTATCTGCTGCCGATCGGGGTATGCTTCATGGTGCTGATCCTGGCGAACCTGGTGATGGCAGCCGGCTGGGGCGAGTATTTCCCCTGGGCAATCCTGGCTCTCTATGCGCAGGGCAAACAGGCCCTGCCCCAGGCCAGCTTCGTGATTGTGCTTCTCACCGGGTTGGTGGGATTGGTTGGGACGTATTTATGGTGGATGTCCGCTGACCAGGATAAATAGCGACGTGCAAAAAATTCCCGGTTCTTTGGAAGCGCCGTGGATTTTTCTTCTAAAAAAAGGTTACCTGGGTTCTTCGTCGCCTGACCGGTCAAAGAAAGAGTTTCTTAATAATTCCCCACTTTTGATGTTAAAATAGGGCATTTGAGCGGGTTTTCTATTTATTCTCACCAAATTTGCTACTTTTAACCCTCTGAGGAAAAATGTTATGGCAACTCTACCCAATTCGAGCTACGTTGATATTATTGAATCGCGCGTTTCTCCTTTCATCGAACAGGTAATGCGAAAAAAACAAATTACTGGTTTGAGCATTGCATTGGTTGATGAGAATGGGGCCTTGTTTGCGGAAGGTTATGGCCGGGCAGATATACGGGGGCAGCAATCTGCGACGCCGCACACCGTTTACAAAATCGGTTCCATTACCAAATTATTCACTGGCACAGCGGCCATGCAGCTTGCTGAAAAAGGCTTGCTGGATATTGATAAACCAATCACGGAATACCTGCCGGAGTTTTCGATCAAATGTCGTCCAGGTGATCTCTCACTGATCACCGCGCGCATGCTGATGACCCATCACTCAGGTCTGCCTGCCGACTGTTACCACGATTATTTGAGTGATGACCCGCATGCCTTCCGAAAAGTGATTGAATACTTGAAGGACTTCCATTTGACCTTTCCTCCGAATACCATTTTTTCTTATTCCAACCTCGCCACATCGCTGGTGGGCATAATTATTGAGCGAGTCAGTCATCTCTCGTATCAGGAATACATCGAGCAGAATATACTGACCCCGCTCGGCATGAATGATACCGCCACAACCGCCGGGGGAGCATCCGTTGCATTGCTTTCCAAAGCCTATTCGGGTGGCAGGGAGGTTGAAGATCCCATGCCGCGCGACGCCCCTGCAGGCGCCATCTTCTCGAATGTATTGGATATGGCTCAGTTCACTTCGATGGTACTGGCGAATGGCCTCCATCAGGGTGCCTCCATTCTGCAAAGCCGGACTCTGGCTGAAATGCTCAGGCCTCAGAATGAGGACATCAAACTTGACCTGGGATTCCGCATCGGATTGAATTGGATGCTGAGCCGCCCGACCCTTTCCTATGCAGGACGGGTGTGCTGGCATGATGGTGGTACGCCGCATTTCTTCAGCGTTCTGGTGGCTTTGCCGGAGGTAAAACTCGGGGCGGTGGTACTTTCCAATTCGGATGGCGGGATGGTAAATGTTCACCTCATCGCCGATGAAATTCTGAAATATGCCATCACAGTCAAAACCGGTAAAAGCGCTCCTGTTTGCGATGTATGGGTCGCCCCCTCCCGGATCGCGGAAAAAAGGCAGAGTGAATCGCCCGCTGGCACGTTTGCCTCGGCCAGCGGGATCGTGCGCATATTTCAATATAAAGGCTCGCTCAGGGTCTTTCTGCAGGGAATGCAGTTTTCTTTGATTCCTACGGGTGACGGATGGTACTCGTTACGGTTTTTGCTTTTCGGTTTGATCCCCTTGAAGATCGCCGCTGTCGCCGGATTACGCCTGACGGTTCGTTCGATGGACGGCCGGAAGATCCTTGGCATGGAACAGAATGGACTTCAGGCTGCTTTTGGCGTGGAATATTCTCCCACCCCCATTCCGGCGGGTTGGTCCGGATCATTGGGGCATTACCATCTCGTAACAGAGAGTAAGCTGCCGCCTTTCACCGCAATACTCCTTACCATGCGGGATGGTGCCCTTTTCATTCAAGTAAAGGCGCGCAAAATTGGAAAAATGTCGCTGGTCCTTGGGCCCATATCCGACACGGAAGGTGTAATACTCGGCTTTGGTCGTTCGGGCGGCGAAACTGTTGAACTGATTCCTCGGAATGGCGTGAAAATCCTGCGAATGACCGGTTTGGAATTCGTAAAATCGTGATCTTTCATCTGGTGTGGAAATTCGTTTCAATATATTCCCGTTGAAATGGAATTATATGAAAGACCAGCCAGGGTTTATCCCCTTCACTCCCCCACCACCAGCGTATACTGCTTTTCGCCGGTCTGTCCGCCGGTGTTGGTGCCCAGGCACCACACGCTCACCGTGAACTTATATGTCCCGGCCTGGCTGGGAGTGCCGCTGATCCGCCCGATCTGCAGGTCCCGGTCCGAGACCAGCTTCAGGCCGGGCGGGAGCTTCCCGTCCGTTATCGAGTAAATGCCGGCCGGCGTAACGTTCCGGGCGATCTGGATGTCCACCTGGTAAGGTTGCCCCACCTTGGCCGCCGGCATCTGGTCTGGCAGGAATTCGAGCGCAGGGCGCGGCGTCAGGATGCAGAAGCTGCTGCTGAGTAGCACTGCCAAACCGGCCAGCATGATACGAAAGCTGTTTTTATGCATTATCACCACTCCCCGGCGTAAGTCACCTGGAACGGGTGGGCCGACTTTAATATATAGGCCCAGTGCAGTTCGACCAATTGGCGCAGGTGCAGCAGGTCATGCGCCGCCCACGCGGCAAACATGTCGCCAGCGCTGAGCTTCCCAAAGGGAGCCGTGACGGAGGCCTGCCAATCCGGCGCATCCAATCCCCGCAGCCAGGCCAGCGATTTCCGGCGCTCTTTTAGGAAATCTTCCACCGATTGCGCCAGGTCACGCTGATTGTAGTTGTGCTCGGTCACCCAGCCGGTGGGGTTAATGGGCGGCCAGGTCTGGGCCGGGTGGTGCAGGATGATGTCAAGACGAACGCGGAAATCGGCGCATTCCTCGTCATACAGGTGGTTGATGACTTCCAGGATGGACCAGGTCTGCGGGTCCGGTTTCCAGCGTGCCTGTTCATCTGAAACGCCAAGCGTCAGGCTGTGGAGGGTCCCGGCGTGGTTTGCCATCTGGTTGGCGAAAAATTCCAGATCCATTAATACTCCTTTCTTTAATTTTATACGAAATCCAAAGTTAAAGTCGGTACAGTCAATATGTGGTGGCGAATTGACAGCCGTTATATTGATGTCTCTAGTACCCTGGATGGATTGATAATCTGTACGATTTTAATAAAGGAATATGGAACTGGTTAATGGATAGGTAGAGCATCTGAGACTTTCCAACAGTCAAATTACTACCAGCGTATGGCAGCTGGTGCCTTTCTTGAAACTATTGACCATCGGATATTTCCCTTATCTTATTCTCCAACGCCCCTCTAAATGACTTGAGTCTCTCCTCTCGTTCGCCTTCATCAAGACTCATTGCGTCGTTCACCACGCCAATTGCCAGCCTGTTGGTCATGACAGACCAAAGGCGCGCGGCATCTGCATCGAAACTGCTGCGCAATCCGTGTTTCTCCTCGAGGTCAATCGAGCGCTCTACGGAGTCGATGATGAGTTTTGTGATTGAATCTCGATCCAGAGACGTGGTCTCATATGATATCCATTGGTGCCAGGATGGAAGCGACATGCCCGTGATATAGTCCTCAAGGGTCTTAAAGAGTAAGTGATAACCATGACGCCCTGGAAAATCAAAACCATGAGACCCCGGATCAAGCAGAATCATCGGTCCAAAGGCGAAATGAACCGGCGTTTTGCCTCTACTTGCTTCACTTGTCAAACATATTTGTTCCCATATTTCCCAGGTCTCTCTGATCGTCTTCCGGGTGTCGTTTGGCAATGGGATCATTGAGAAGATGCCTATCGGGATTTCATACTTCTGACACGTTCTTATGGTTCGAAACAACTCCTCGTTGGTGTAGTTTCGCCCATGAGCCTTTCTGACTCTCTCGACACAAGAATCTGGCGATATTGTCAGAACGATCGGCGCGCCGATCTTTGATAGCTCCCTGATATATTCTTCGTTGGCCGGACCGAAAAGCTCCATCGTGAGCTGGGTTAATTTGATTTTCTCGTTTTGCAGGGTCGCGAGCAGTCTGCTCCAATATCCCTTTCCTCCCATGCGCGGGTCTTGAAAGAGGAATATCCGTTCGACTCCTTGTTCGCGAAGCTTCCGGATATCTTGAACAATCTTCTCGGGGCTTCGGAAAGCCGGTTTTTCCCTTCCAAAGTAGGTTCTGTAACTGTATGCCGAACCCCCGCACCC
>JBEKEB010000132.1:0-10246 GCA_050014055.1 Anaerolineales bacterium
TTGTGGGTACTGAATCGCCTACGGATGGTGACAATCGAAAAATGTTAGTAATAACAACCAAATGAACATCCCTATTCAACAGGTGCTCAGTAAAATTGCTGCGCATTGATTCCACTTTTGATATTTCCCGGCTATTTTGCAATATCTTCACAGCCTCGATGGGGGGGCGCTGGCAATATTGCCAGCATGAATCTTGCAGAGACAGGCGCAAATGAGGTTATCTTTGCATTTTTCCTGGGAATTGCGCTCAATTATTTGGGAATTCTAAAACTTATTGATCTGCTCAAGAATGAAAATACCCGTTATATCTTTCAAAAAAAGGTTTAAGGTCCCTGAGAAGAATAAGAAAGGAAATTGAAAAACGAATCAAAAGAATCTTCGCCACGCAACACCCGTTGTTTTAGTGCAGCAATAGGCAGAAATCTGCCATTCAAAGGCGGGCAAGTATTTTCACATATGAAATAAAACCTCGGCATTGCCATGCGCGATGCTATTTTTATCGACCGGGCTGATGGGCAGTTGTTCCAGAAAATTCCGGGCGGCCAGCATCGAACTGTATGGATAATCTGCTGAGAACATGATCCGGTCAATTCCCACCTGGAACATCAGATCGAGGAAATTGGGAGTGAAATTAAAACCGCTGAATGTATAGTAGATGTTCTCGCGCAGGTAAGCTCCAATAGGCTGTTTCAACTTGGTGAGTTGTGTGGGAAGACTGCGATCAAGCCTGGGTAACATGAAGGGGAGTGCTTCGCCCAGATGCCCAATCACCAGTTGCAATTTAGGGAAGCGGTCAAAAGCGCCGCCTAAAATGATGCGGATGACATGGATGGCAGTTTCAATGTGCCACCCCCAACCAGCCGCGGCCAGCTGGGCGGAAACTTCCGGAGCGAAATTCCCTACATAGGAGGCCTGGATTACCGGTTGGGGAGGTGGGGTTGGGTGCAGATAGATTGGAACCTTAAGAGCTTCTGCTCGCTCGAGAATAGGCCAAAAAAATGGATCATCCAGATAACGGCCCCGGTTGTGACCATTGATCACCGCTCCCTTGAACCCATAATCCCGGACTGTGCGTTCCAACTCACCCGCTGCGATATCCGGGAGGGCGGTTGGCAAAGCCGCAAACCCGGCAAAGCGGTCTGGATGGTGTTGTACGGCCTCCCCGAGCGAGTCGTTTGTCTGGCGAGCGAGTGTTTGTGCGGCGAGAGCATCGAGTTGTTCCACGCCAGGCGAGTTCAAAGACAGCACCTGCACATCGATTCCGGCGGCATCCATCTCGGAGATCCGGAGGTCATCAAGATCCAGCAATTGATCGACAAGACGGGTGTTAATCGGCCCCATTGGAGGTAGATCGTGGGCTGATTTGACACGCTCGCCGAGTCCATGCCCCGGGCCTGCCATAAATTCCGCCGTGGCAAAGTGTTCTTCCAGGGTGATCGTTCGAAATGTTTTTTCATTTCCAGGTTGAGACATAATCGTTACCTTCTTTCAAGAATAAGTTTAGAGGCCCATGTTCTCTTCGAAGGAAGCAACATCCGCGAAGTAACGCGCGACCATTTCTGAATGACCGGGATTGGTATAAATCTCGGCTCTGGGTTGGTCAATCAATTGGACAATGGCAGCCGCAGCCTGTTCGGGAGTTTGGGGAGCTGCGCCAGGGTGGAAACCGCCCGGTGGAAGTGGTGTGCTATATACGGCGTACTTGGCGAAGTCCGAACTTACTACGGGAGGCATTACTATGGAGATATGGATATTGGGATACGCGGCACGCAGATCCATGCGCAGGTTGGCGGTCAGGCTGTTGAGAGCTGCTTTGGAGGCGCTATAGGCCGAGCGATAACTGGCGAATGGAATCCGTCCAAGCGCTGACGATATGTTTATTAAATGACCTATACCGTGTTCTTTAAAGTAGGGTACGATGGCTTGCATGCCATAGAGAGCGGACTTGGTGTTAATGGACATCATCAGGTCAAAATCCTCATCGGTCAGGTCCAACACTTGGCGTGAGAGGGCACGCCCGGCATTGTTTATCCATACATCCACTTGGCCAAAGACGCGCAAGGCTTCGTCGCGCAAATGCTCCACTTCGGCGCGGCAGGTAACATCTATTACCACGGGGAATACGTCCTTTCCACACTGTCCCGCTATCTGTTTGAGCTCAACCAGACGCCGGGCTGCCAGTACAACCTTATCACCGCGTTTGGCCAGTAATTTGGCTGTTTCGGCACCGATACCGCCGCTTGCTCCGGTTATCACGATTACTTTTGCTGTCATCATTTTCTCCTGTAGTTTAGTTTACTCTGTTCTTATTCTGGGTCACCTGCTGAGCGACTTCGCGCAGCAGAGAGATCAATTGCTCGACTTTTTCATTGCCTAATCCTTGCAAAGCGTTTAGAAGAAGATCATTTTCTCCCACTTGCGGCACACGTTCCAGGACTGCCGCACCTTGTTCGGTGATCGTGAGTGGAGTGCGGCGGCGATCTTTTGGATCCTGGCAGCGTTGCAGCATGCATTTGATTTCAAGGGTATCCACAGCCGGCAGGAGGGTGGCAGATTCACGTCCCATCAGAGTGCTTAATTCACTCAAGGTGCAATTCTTATCTTCTAAAATCTGCAGGATACCAAACTGCAATGCGGTGATGCCAACTTTACTGGCTGCCAAGCGCTGTTCTATATCATGCCTGGCCGCTTTGAGAATCTTTTCAGTCAATGAACGCAGCTCCTCGGCAACAGACTGTATATTTGGCGATTCCATTGAAACCTCTCCAGAGATCAGTCGCAAATAATTAGTATACTAACTATATATGAACGAATCAAATTTGTCAAGAGGCTTCTGACAATTTGTTTGGAGTATCTTGACAGTATGTGGAAATGAAATATACTATTATTTTAAAATACGAGCGGATAATCGGATTACGAAGAATTACTCGTTTTTATCCTATTTTCCTATCCACGTGAAAAGGAAATAAACTCCATGGTGAACCAATTCATACCTGTCAAAGACCAAACCCGCCGCGAGCGCCGCATCGAACGTCAACGCAGGTCTATCATGGACGCGGCTGCAGATTTGTTTGCCCAAAAGGGATACCGGGCCACCACCACCAGGGATATTGCTGAAGCCGTCGATATCGGCGAAAGCACGCTTTATGGATACTTCTCCAGTAAAAAAGAGGTTCTCGTGGCCATCCTTTCCCAGCAGGCCGAGATGGTTGACGCACTTTTGATGCATCTCGTCGAATTGGAAGATTTTCAATCATTTGTGAACCTTGTCGATCTCTTAATGGAAAAAATTTTGACAAGGACTGTTTATAACCGGGTGTTGATTGCGGAGGCCTGGACCGATGACGAGGTTCTGCAGTCTTATGTGGTTGCACGCTGGCATCCGGTTATGCAGACCCTTCAGAACTTCATTACAATGAAAATCGCTAAGAGTATCTTCCGGCCAATAGAACCGGACATGGGGGCGCGCATGGTTGTGGGCTCCTTTATCGCAGCCATATTGCCCGTATTGCGTGGTATTGAACCAGCTCCCTCGCCGGAACAACGTCACCATCTTGCCATGATGATCGTAGAGACCATTTCCAATGGTCTCAATATAAAGAGAGGCTAGGGGGAGCAATGTTCCAGCGAATCCTTGCCCTAATCCAAAAGGAATTTTCCCAAGCCTGGCGTGACCGGACCACGATGGGAATCATGCTGACCATTCCACTGATGCAATTGATCATATTCGGGTATGCGATCAATACCAATGTGACCCACATCCCGACCGTGGTGGCTGACCTGAGCCTGGACCAGGCCAGCCGGTCATACTTGGATGCCATGGTGAATTCGGGTTACTTCGATATCATTGCCACAGCGCCGGACCAGGCTGGTGTGATCCAGAATATCGATGAAAGCCAGGCTCGCGTCGGAATTGTGATCCCACCTGATTTTGAAAAAAATATCGTGCGTGGTGACGCCCAGGTGCTTATCCTGGTGGATGGGTCCGACTACTTCACTTCCCAATCGGCGAATGCCTATGCCACCATCATCGGCCAGGAGCACGCTATCCAGATTGTTTATGATGTGATTACCCAGGCCGGGTCACAGATCTCCGGAGCTACCCTGCCGGCGTTAAATGCGCTTA
The DNA here is from genome assembly GCA_050014055.1 of Anaerolineales bacterium. Classification (GTDB taxonomy): domain Bacteria; phylum Chloroflexota; class Anaerolineae; order Anaerolineales; family Villigracilaceae; genus UBA877. Next base: position 4,127 of record JBEKEB010000132.1, read on the forward strand.
TTCGTGTGCTTTACAATCCGGATATGAAAACCCTGTGGTTCATTATTCCTGGGATGGCAGCCATGCTGCTGCAGACCCAGTCCCTGGCGCTGACCGCCGCAGCAGTGGTCCGAGAGCGTGAGATGGGGACAATCGAGCAAATCCTGGTAACCCCAATCCGCCCGATCGAACTGATGATTGGCAAGGTCGTTCCTTACGTGATCATCGCCATGCTTAATATGCTGACCGTGATCGCCATCGGGGTTTTCTGGTTTGGAGTACCGTTCCAGGGCAGCTTCTGGTTGTTTCTAGGGCTGTCCTCCTTGTATGTTCTCAGTGGGTTGGGGCTGGGATTGCTCATTTCGTCTGTTTCGCAAAACCAACGCCAGGCGCAGCAATTGATGATGCTGTTCATGATGGTCAGTTTGTTGCTGGGAGGGTTCATTTTTCCGCGTTATACCATGCCGGCGGCAGTGAGAATTATTGGGAACCTCTTTCCCATAACGTATTTTGTGCCGATCTCGCGTGGCATTGTCACAAAGGGGATTGGTTTCTCTGTATTGTCAGGCCAGGTCCTGGCATTGGTAATCTATATCGTGGTGGTGATGTTCCTGGCCACGATTACCTTCCGCAAGAGACTGGACTGAGCATGGCAAAATCCCTCCAACGTTTACGTGCCCTGATATATAAAGAAACCGTGCAGATCCTGAGAGACCGCCGTACTTTGCTCCTTTTCTTTGCCTTGCCGCTAGTGGAGTTATTCTTGTTCGCTTATGCGGTCTCCCTGACCGTCACCCATTTGCCTACCGCAGTGGTTGACCAGAGCCTCGACACGCGCAGCCGAAATTTCATTCAAGCGTTGGTCAATTCGGGAAACTTCGATATCACCCTTGTGCTCCAAAACGAACAACAGGTGAGGCAAGCGATCGATGCAGGTACGGTCAAGGTGGGGGTGATCATTCCTCCGGATTTTGAGAGGCAGGTTCTGCTGGGAAAAGGCGATGTCCTGATCCTGCTGGATGGCTCCGATTCCTTCAGTGTCCAATCAGGTTATAACGCCGCTCTTAGCATTACCCAGAAATATTCGCTTGACCTGACCACCGAAAAAGTGCAGAGTGGAGGAGCCTCAACAGTCCTGAACGCGCTAACGGGCCAACTACCGATTACCACCACCACCAGGGTTCTCTACAACCCGGATATCACCGATCTGATCTTCATCCTGCCAGGCCTGATCGCCTTGATAATGCAGATCATTGTTGTAACGAATTCGGCCATGGCGATTGTGCGTGAACGCGAGGCCGGCACCTTGGAACAACTGCTTGCAACACCTGCCCGCCCGGCCGAGATGGTCATCGCCAAGTTAATCCCCGGTATGGTGGTGGCAATACTGGATATGACGATGATTCTAGCCATTGGGGTTTTCTGGTTCCAAGTGCCTTTCCTGGGGAATATACTGCTTCTGGCCGGCCTGTCGATCCTCTTTATAATTTCAGGGATGGGTCTGGGTCTGGTAATCTCAGCGGTAGCCAAGACCCAGAGACAGGCACAGCAGTTAACCAGCGTTATACAGCTTTTAGCGATGCTTTTGACCGGCTTTCTATATCCTCGTACCACCATGCCGCTTTGGACACAGATCATCGGCAACTTGATTCCCATGACCTATTTTGTGCGGGTCATCCGGGGAATAATGACCAAAGGTGTCGGCATGACGTTCCTGTGGACGGATTCCCTGACACTGTTCATATATGCTGCAATCGCTCTAGCCATCGCGGCGGCAGTTTCGAAGAAGAGATTGGATTGATCGCCATGCCCAACGATGTTGTCATTTCAGCACAGGGTCTGGTCAAAAAATTCAAAGGGCAGCGAAGAATTGTTACCGCAGTTGATTCAGTTTCGTTGGAGGTTAAGCGTGGTGAGACCTTTGGCCTGATCGGTCCGGATGGGGCCGGAAAAAGCACAACGACGCGTGTTATATTGGGGTTGCTCAGGCGGGACGACGGCACCAGCAGTGTGCTCGGTTATGACTCAATGCGGGATGTATACGAAATCCGCGAGCGGACCGGGTATATTGCCCAACAGTTCACTCTACCTGCCGATATGACCGTGCTGGAAAATATGCGTTTCTTTGCTGATTTGCATGGCATTCCGCGCAAATTGCAAAAATCGAGTATTGCCGAGTTGCTCAAGTTTGCCGGGTTGACTGAGTTCACCTCCCGCCTGGCTGGCCGGCTTTCGGGAGGCATGAAGAAAAAATTGGCCTTGGCATGCAGCCTGATCCACCGGCCTCAGGTGGTTCTTTTGGATGAACCTACTTTGGGCGTGGATCCGGTAAGCCGGCGCGAGTTCTGGAACTTGCTCGGAAATTTGCGGGCCGAGCAGGGACTGGCAATTTTTGTTTGCACGCCTTACATGGACGAAGCCGAAAGGTGCAACAAGGTTGGATTGATTTATAAAGGCCGTTTGATCGCCCAGGATACGCCAGCCGGGATAAAAAAGATGGTTCCTGGTCACATGATTGAGTTCAAACCAGCGAAGTTTGAAGCGGCACGTAAGCTTGTGACCGGCATGCCGGGAATCCTGGAAGTCCAGACATACGGCGCCATGCTGCACCTTTTCCTCGATAAAACAGAACGTCGCCAGAAGCAAATTGAAGAAGCGCTTGGCGCTCAGGATATTGCATGGAGCGGGATGCGAGTGATCGAGCCGCGTATGGAAGAAGCGTTCATCAGCCTGGTGAGAAGCCAGGAGGCAGCCGATCATGGCCAATAAACCTTTGACGTCCGGGGATGCAGCCAGACCGGATGGAGCTTATCCCGTAGTTGCGGAGGAACTTACCAAGCGGTTTGGTGAATTTACTGCGGTCGACCGGGTCAGCTTTCACATCCATCCAGGGGAGGTTTTCGGCTGGCTGGGGCCAAACGGTGCCGGGAAAACCACCACCATCCGTATGCTGCTGGGATTGATCCGGCCCAGTGCAGGTAAATTAGGCGTCTTGGGATTCGATCCGGTCACGCAGACGAAGATCATGCAGGCGCACGTTGGTTATATGTCCCAGTTATTTACCTTATATAATGACCTGACTGCCCGCGAAAACATCCACTTCTATGGCAGAGTGTACGGCCTGACTCGCCAAGCGCTTGCCCAACGGCAGGAGGAAATCATTCAAATGGCCGGTCTGGAAGGCCGCGAAGACACGCTAACTGCCAACCTGTCCGGTGGCTGGAAACAACGTCTGGCATTGGGCTGTGCCATCGTACACAACCCTCGCGTTATCTTTCTGGATGAACCGACTGCCGGCGTGGATGCCATCAGCCGGCGCGAGTTCTGGGGGCTGATCTACGCCATGGCTAATAAAGGAACTACGATCTTGGTAACCACCCACTATATGGACGAAGCGGAGCTTTGCCAGCGGGTGGGCTTCATCAACCAGGGGCGATTGGTCGCGATTGGAACGCCGGATGAACTCAAGCAAACTCATATGCATGGGCAGGTGTTGGAGATCGATACGCCTGAACCCGATCGCGCTGTTCGCCTCTTGAAAGAGGCGCAATCAAACAGAAGTCTGCCTATTGATGAGGTGGCCCTGTACGGCGCGCAAATACATGTTGTTGTTCCAAGCGCGGATGAATTCCTCGAACCGGTTAGGTCAATGCTTGAATCCGAAGCGATCGTGGTTGGCAACATTGTCTGGATCATGCCTACCTTGGAGGATGTATTCATTTCAACTGTTCGGGGTCCGGCAGGACAAGGACCAGGAAAAGATAATAAAAACTAAACTTTCTAAAAGATCTGGAGGATTACTTATGAATACTCAATTCCAATAAGAGTTCCAGCACAATTGGGAAAAGTATTTTTCCGGGGCCGAGCTTCCTGTGGCCTATTTTTATACCGACGAAGTCAGTTCGGAGGACTTGGCAGACAGCCAGGATGTGGAAAACTGTGTCATGGCGAGTTTCCAGCGTGTCCGGCAGGGGCATACTTTTGTATATGGAAAGGACAGCCCGGGCTGCAAAGGCTGGAGACGCTATACTGGTTTTTCCCAATCATTACGTCCCAAGTTCGAATATTTCCTTTCCTGCGGGATTGCGGGGGAGGTGGAGGGTGAGCGCTATAAAAAATCGCCTGAGCTGGTCAGCAAGTACCTGGAAAGCCATCCTGCTTTCCAAGCCACCGGGCGTTTCATGGTTTGTAAACGTTGGGACAAGCTGGGCGCAAACGACCAACCTTTTGCAGTAATCTTTTTCGCTCCTCCCGATGTACTATCCGGCTTGTTTGGACTGGCGAACTTCGACAGGTCCGATCCGAATGGAGTTATCAGTCCGAATGGCTCAGGTTGTTCGACCATTGTGAATTATCCTTTTTGGGAGGCGCGGTCTGACCAGCCGCGCTGTGTTCTAGGAATGTTCGATGTTACGGCTCGACCCCAGGTGCCCGAAACGTACCTGACTTTTACCATCCCATTCGCGCGCTTAAGGCAAATGGTGGCAAATATGGATGAGAGCTTCCTGGTTACCGAAGCGTGGGAACATCTGCAGGCAAGAATACAGCAAACCGGCCAGCTTTGATCGGGTGCCCCTACCTGCTATCATTAACTTGGAGCTGGGAGCCGGATGAGATCTTGAGTCACAACCTGTGACAAACCTGGCTTCATCCCAGCTGCTTTACTTTTTCTGCCACCAATAACGGTTCGCTTCGCCCGGAATCTGTCTTGATTATACCGGTTACCAGAAATGGACCGGACGAATGGATGAAGCTACGCACCTGACGATAGACATCCGGAAATACAGCCACATCCAGCATTCCCGCCAGATCTTCCAAGGTCAAGAACAACATCAAATCACCTTGGGCGGTGCGGCTGCGGTGCCCGCTCTGGCGAATACCGGCTACCGTTACCCGCTGGCCTACCCGACATGCAGCATCGACAGTAGTGATTGCCCCAGCCGCCGAAATTCTTCCTGCGACCAACTCCAGGGGGTGTGCGTCCAGGCTGCTCCCTAAAAGCTCCTGCTGGGCAGCGAACTTCTGTTCCAGTGTCCAATCTTCCCCTTCTTTGAACTCACCAAAATTTTTCTCAGATATTTTCCCATGAGAGTACTCATCCCCACCCTTCGGGTACTCGAAAAGGCTCGGCTGCCCGGACTGCCAGCCTCCACTCTGCAAGCGCCGAAGAATTGCAGGGATCGTTCCCCAGCCTTCGAAAGCCCCAACCCGTGCAAGATCTCCAGCTTCCTGGATGCGTGGATCTGCGCGGGTCAGGAAGTCTTCCAGGGAAGCAAATGGCTGGCCGCGTAGGATGCGCCCAATTGTTCGTCTGGTCATATTGCGTACCTGATCCAGTCCCATGAAGAGGACTTTACTACCCGACTCAGGGCTGGCGGCAACAAAATTGCGGCTAGAATAATTGACATGTGGGGGCCGGACGGTCAGGCCAAGGCGGCGCGCTTCGCCCAAATAGACACTTTGACTGTAATAGCCGCCCCAATTGGCCAAGACAGCTGCCATGAACTCAGCGGGGAAGTGGGTCTTGCACCACGCTGAGCGCCAGGACACCTTTGCATAGGAGGCGGCGTGCGCTTTTGGGAAACCATACCCGGCGAAGGCTGCCATCATCTCCCAGACACGTTCGGCGGTCTCTACAGGGACGCCGCTTCTAGTTTGAGCCTGGCTGACAAACTTCCGCTCCAAATCCTGCATGAGCCTGCCAGGGTCAAAATGACTCATGGCCCGGCGCAATAGATCGGCTTCTGCCAGGCTGAAACCAGCCAATTCGTGGGCGATACGCAGCACTTGTTCCTGGTACAGAATCACACCAAAAGTGTCAGCGAGCAGAGGTGCCAGTGCTGGATGTAGGTGTTCTACCGGTTCCTCGCCTTTGAATCGCCTGACGAAGACATCCTTCAACCCGCCTGAAAGTGGACCGGGACGGTATAGCGCCAGTGCCGCCATCAGATCATCTTCGCTGCGGGCATGGATCTCCCGCAGTGTGGAGCGCATGCCAGGGCTCTCGATTTGGAAGCATCCGATTGTGCCACCACTCTCGAGACGTTGGGATGTATCGGGATCATCGGCCGGAATAGATTCAAGCACTGCCAGCGAACCGGTATACTGGTCCGGCTGGCTGGCCTGGATGAATTCAGCCAC
>JBEKEB010000133.1:0-10233 GCA_050014055.1 Anaerolineales bacterium
CAGAGAGGCGGCACCTTTATACTCAAGCGCGAGACTCTCTTGTGTCTTATCACTTATATATTGCTGAAGATTCGTTTGCGTCCATTTTTCGCTCATATTTTGACTCTCTGAGATACAGGCCAGCTTATATATAAGCGGATCGTATAACTGCTTATTGACGGTCGGCATAACCTCCGAACCATTTAGGTTTTTAGACGGCATCAAAATGACAATGTTATTATTTAAAGTATAGATACAATTTGAAGTAAGGTCAAGCGGCATGCAACACAAAAAAACAAAATGCCCCTGACAGGCTAAGGGGGGCAGCCAATCAAGGGCCGTTACTTTGCGAGAAGATGCCAGACCGAAAATTACGACTAACCATGACGAAATGGGACTATTAAGTACCACTGTAAATAAACTAAAGTGTGAAGCGGTCTCGATCTTCTTCCACCTCAAATTCTTGGGCCTTATGTTCACAACGTACAGCCTCTTTGTGATAACCTAAGACGGCAAGACTTTTGCCTTTATTTCGCCAAGCCCAACCATCTTGCGGATCAATTTTTAATGCCATCTCATAGCAACGAATTGCCTCCTTGTGGCGGCCTAAAGAGGCACAAATATCTCCTTTGTCATCCCAGGCCCAGACATGTTGCGTGTCAATTTCTAGGGCCTCATCGTAACAACTGAGAGCATCTTCTGGCTGGCCTAAAAGATAGAGGCTATATCCTTTGTTGGTCAAAGCGTAGCCATTTTGTGAGTCAATATCCAAGGCTTTATCAAAACAACGAATGGCCATTTGATATTGACCATTAGTAGCAAATTTATTCCCAAAATCGTACCATGCCATATGATTTTGCGGATCCATTTCTAAGCCACGGTCATAGCATCGAAATGCCTCCTCATATTTCTCCATAGCTCGAAAGCAATCTCCTTTTTCGTACCATAAAAATCTATTATCCGGTTCTATTTCAAGGGCCTTGTCATAACAATTAAGTGCCTCATTACCACGGCTTTTAAATAGCAGGAGGCTCGCCATACTATTCCAGACATCGACATCCTGGGAATCGATTTCCGAGGCCATATCATAGCAATGAAGAGCCTCCTCGTAACGTTCAAGATTCATTAGACAAACGCCTTTTTTGTACCAAGCTTTACTATTTACTGGATCAATATCCAGAATATTATTAGCATAGAGTAATGCTTCATCGTAATTTCCCCCCGCTCCTAATGCCTTATTACACAATTCAGAATACTGTTTGATTTTGTTTACCTTATCTATTTCGACAGGTTGGTGATAATTAACTGAAGTTCCACAACTTTCGCACTGAATTAATCCATTTTGATCAGGATTTCCTAAAATCTTGCCACAAGAAGGGCATTTTATAATTTTGTTGCTTGGGGAAATCGATTTTACATCTAATGAAATTTGCATTTCCAACTCTGCTAAAGCTTTTTGAGCATTTTGATTGTTTGGATTGATCGAAAGGACTTTATATAAATAATTCCGCTTCTCTTCAGATTTTTCTGTACAAGCAGCGAGCCATAACCAGGCGATTTCATTATCTGGTTCTTGTTTCACCACTTCGAAGAAATTTTGCAAAGCAGCAATTTTATTGCCTGATTTGAAATATTGGATACCTGCCTGAACATTAGCCTTGTCCATAATATTTAAGTTTGACTCCTAAAATAAAGTGATGGAGATACTATAGATACAGCAGTAACCTTCCTTTCTCCATCAAGCCCTTACATAATATTTATTGTACCAAGTTCTTCTGAATAAAATCAATTAATAAGCATACAAGAAAATATTCCTTTGCGCAAGGGCCCTTAATAGTTATCCTAGAGTTCTTTCTGATTCATCAATTCCTTATTAATCCTTCTGCCACTTCCGCTATATCATCTCTATCCATTAAACCTATTAATGTATACTGAAATCCTATACCTGTCCACTATAGACAATTACCATAGGGATCTTCTCCCCGTTCTTGCTAGATCTGCTTCAACTCCTTACTCGAAAGATATTGCCCAATAACAAACAAGATGGGATTATAGTAGAATTAAGGTGAAATTAAGATCGCTGAAATTTCACTAACCATTATTCAATATCATTAGAGGATGAAATAATGTCTAGTTATTTTATATTTTTCTGTTCATCTTGTGGAGAGAGAATAAAGGCTATTCAAGATTTAGGAAAATTCATATGCTCAAATTGTCGCCAGGAATATCTTGCAACTCCTGGTTTTGTATATCGTAATAATGGACACGGATCACTCACCCGCCTAGGATGCAGCTTGACTCAAGATAATCTAGAGGATCTGCCGGAAGTAGATAATAGTCTGGAAGAAACAATGGATCTCGATAAGCGGGAGATAAAGAAATATCCCGAAGATGTCGAAGCCTGTCTTGATTTAGCTTACCATTTGGGAGGAGATGAAGAAATCGCAGTCTTACGACATGCGGTGAATATAGCTCCCGAACGGGCAGACACGAGATTATATCTAGGTGAATCGCTATTAAAGCAGGGTCATCTTGAAGAAGCAGAGAGAGCTCTCCACCAAGCGATTAAGAAAAAACCTGATATGGGTTGGGCATACTTTTGTCTAGGAAAGGTATTGGAAGAGCAGGATCGTCTGGCTGAAGCTGAAGGCGCCTTCCGCCAAGGAATTAAAGTTTGCCCTCAAAGCTCCGAGACCTATCTCGAATTAGGTTTACTTCTAGATGCAAAAGGACGTTTAAAAGAAGCGGAGGCGGCTTACCGGCAATCAATAGAAATAAGACATAATCCTAGTGCTTTTGCTTATTTGTCCATGTTATGTTTTGATGATGGTCGAAAGGAGGAAGCACTAGAGGCTTATGGTCAGGCAGTCGAATTAGATGAAAGATTTGGGAACGAAATGTTTTATCGTGGACATCAGATGGAAAGAAAGGGTATGAAGAAAGAAGCAAAAGAAGCTTTCCGTCAAGCGCGCGAAGAAGATTACCAAATTTTTGAAAATTAATAATATTTTCTTCTTGGCTAGTGACAGCCAATCTCCTACCGCCCTAAATATGGCTCTCTAATTTTTACAGCTACCTTACAGCTACCAGAAGAGAAGGCATAGAAAACATAACAAAAAGAGACATATTTCTCACGATCAAACCCATTTCAAGATTCGACTTCCCCCCATATATAGTACTCAAGAGAAAAATTGCCACCATATATACTGGATAGACTGGTCTTTGGGCAACACAAACAATTCTCTTGCCAATATGAAAAACACTCTGGGCAACTGTGGATCAGGCTGTTGTGGGTTCGACCCCCATCAGGCACCCTAAAAAGACTCCTGACAAGGGAGTCTTTTCTTTTCGATTCTAATCCCCAAACGACGGGAGTATGGTGACAAGCGTTCGGACGGATTTGATAAAGAAGTGGTTTACGTCAGGGTAAAAAGTGGGATAAGAGGACATCTATTAATTTATCCAAATCAAGGTCGGGAGTATTTCCAGACAGCGGTTTGGTTCAAAGACCAAAATGCGTCCGATAGAAGTAGAAAATGCATGTGCTCTTCTTCTGATAATCTTACAAACATTGCATGGCCTTGTGGGTCTTCAAGTTGGTCGGCCAGGTCGGCATATGCTTTTTCTGCTTGCTTCTCGATTTTTTTGGCTTCAGTAATAATTTCCATTAAACTTTTAAGCTCTGGGACTTCAGCAAACTTAATTTCTAGCTTTGGTGGGAGGATGAGTGCTTTTCCTTGATAATTAATGAACTGGCCACTTTCCTCTAGGGATTTCTCAAGGGCGGTTAACTGATCATAATGATATTTCTCAAACTCACTTAATTGGATGAATAATTCCCTACCCAATGGGTTGGTTTTTTTGGCTGCATTGGCATAAGTTAATGAGGCCAATCTTTCATTTTCCTTGACAATACGGATTGCATCTAACAGATTCGGTGTATTCATTTTTCATTCCTTGTAGGTGAATATGAATATTATTTTATCGAACATATTTACGCCAAATGGATCTGGCAAAAATGATATTTACACCATAAAACCTGTCTGGTAAGCACAGTAGAAGATTGCATGCCATCTTGAAAGAGATTCAAAAATAATCTTAACCAAATCTTTATTTGCCATCATGCGTATATTATATTCCTAAAGAAGAGTTTTTTTTATAACGAATATCGCACATCACCACAAAAATGCAACACTACGCTTGCCCAAGATCAGGTCATCAAAGATCAGGCTGGCTGGCTTGTTAGCCATGCCTGTACACACATGGACAGGCAACAAGTGCTCCTCGCGTGGGTGGCAATAGCGTGCCGAAGGTGCTTTCTGCCATTCGATCAGGCGTTGTTCACGATCGGATTGAGCCAGCGGACCGGTGCAGGTCTCGATCAACCAGTTCTGAAAGGCATCATTGGCCGGATCCGGATGAAAAGTTCCTTCCCACATAAAGGCCCCCAAGTTATGGAATGAGAATCCTGATCCGATCACCAGGATATTTTCATTCATTAATTCACTCAAGGCTTTCCCAAGAGCGATATGGGCGGCCGGGTTAAGTCCACGCAACAGCGAGAGTTGCAGAGACGGAATATCCGCTTCAGGGTACATCAATTTCAGTGGGATGAACAAACCATGGTCAAAGCCCCGTTTAGGATCGATACGGGCGGGAATATTATTTTTACTCAAATAATCGACAATTCTATCCGCAAACGCAGGGCTGCCCGGGGCTGGGTAGGTGATTTCATAAGCCTCGTTCGGAAAGCCGTAATAATCATAGAACATGGGTGGGTTTGGTGCTCCCAACAACGTGGCGGCGCCTTCCTCCCAATGGGCGCTGATCACCAGGATGGCATCTGGTTTTTTAAGCCGGGAGGGAAGTTTCTTCATGAAATCCACCATCGCTATATGGCCGGCGTCTCCCAGAATGGGTAGCGGACCCCCGCCATGGCTGAAATAAACAATTTGGGCTTTAGTTTCAGAGCTGTTCTGATTCATCATAAGATCCTTTGGAAATTTAAGATGCGTTACAGCGAAAAATTGCCGAGTGTGATCCGCGCTATTTCCGAATTATAAATCAAGACCATGGCGGCTTACGACGAATTTGTTGGGGGAGGCTGGAATACGCAGACAAACAGAGTGGGCCGCCTTTGGGCTAAATAAATCCCCGCGTTGTATTACTCCCCGCTGGTTACTTTGTAAATTTTCACCTGCTCCTCGATGCCTCTTAATTGAACCTGAACCGGTTCGGTCCGGCAATGCTGGACCTGGAGAAGATCCTGCACTCCAGCAGAACGATATATTCCTTCGGTAAGAAAAATCTCTTCCCCCCGGCACTGCTTTGCACACGTGAAGCAATATTCACCGTGTGACCAAAATAATCGATAATGTCGTTGAGATTCACCGATATGGCTGCGCCGCGGTGAATGCCGATTTTAAGGATCAAGTCCCCGCGATGGGAAGCCTGGTTTAATTTCCGGAGTTCCTTCAACATCTCCAGCCCGGCTCCAACCGCTTCCACGGGCTGGTTAAAGGTGGCCATGATCGCATCGCCAATCGTTTTGATCACCGCCCCGTGGTGGTTTAGGATGACCTTATTTAAGACGCCGTAATGTTCTCTCACCAGAGCAAACGCATTCAAATCGCCAATCTGCTGGTAGAGTTGGGTGGAGCTTTTCAGGTCGGTGAATAAGATGGTCACATCCTTCACGCCAAAGCCTTCTGATTCTCGAAAGACTTCGGCGTGAAATAGATCATGAAAGGTCTGGCAGGCGAACAGCCGTTTGGCGGTCAGGCTGGGAACAAATCCGACATCCGGAAAGTCCCGAATCTGCTCCAGTAAAGCACTCTAGATGAACAATGCCGCCTTTGAATCCGAAGCCTGCTCCAGTTCCAAAACGACCTTGCCCGGGTGCAAAGGGTAAAACGTTCCCGTCATAAATTTGTGAGCAACACGCAGTTCTCCGGGCTGAATTTGAGGTAAGGGCACTTCAAAACCAGCCTCGGTCAGTTTGATTGATACCGTTTGAAGTTCAGTTGAAGGGGTGCCATCGGTCAGGAAGGCAAAACCTTTCTGGCTGAACAGGTCATTGCAAAATAGAATCCCATGGCCGACTTCCGCTTCAATGGTGATTTTTTCTCCTGGTGAAAATGTGGAAAAATGTTTGGTTATATCCCCAATAAAATCTGCAAGCGTCAGTGTCCCACCTTCCCCTATCCTTACACCCCGTTCGAACAGGTATTTAAAACAATAATCTTCCAACGACAGGGTTTCGGGGTGGTGATAATGCAACGTGCGGATGTCAGGCGAGAGTGTGAATGTGATCTGAACATAATCATCAAGGGTTGCCTGGTCGTTACGGAAGCAAACTGTGCAGTTGATTTGTGACTGCATACTGTGCAAGTCCCGCAGACTTTGCGTGATTTTGCCGCAACACGGGCAGATGACATTCCAGTCCATATCGAATAGACCTGCTTTCACCCCATGCAGGAAGAGATCAACAGCTTCGTGGCTGTCCACGTTTTTTTCCTGCGCCCATTGCAGCGGGTTGACACGGAAAAGATCCTCATCATTAGCAGTGCGGATGGAGTTTTCCATTTTGGAAATCACTCGCGGACTCCAGTTCCGCACCCCTTCAACCTTCGCCAAAGCTTCTTCAAGAGCACTGTCATTGACCTTAAAATCCATTTCTGCCTCCTGGATGACCTGCCCGCGGTAGGAAGATCAATTTAATAAGGCTATTATACGTCTATTTGTCAAGATATTTGCTATTTCTTCACGGTAAAACCCCCTTTGACGCCTGCTCATTGGGTTATACCAAAGTAGGAAGATCCCAATTCTTTCTTCTACCCCATCGTGATGACTATTTTTCCTCGCGCATGTCCTTCTCCCAGATACCGGAGCGCTTCGGCCGCCTCACTTAACGGGTAGCATCGATCGATGACTGGGACGACTTTGCCTGCTTCCAGAAGCTCTTTCAGAATCGCCAGGTCTTTTTGGCTCGTTCTTGCCGTTACGGCGCCCAGTTTCCTGCCCACGCTTTCTGACAGAAGAGGTGCGAAAAGCATGGCTTGGAAGATTTGACCCACGGAACCTCCGGCCATCACATAAATGCCTCTGGGCGTCAAGGAACGCTGATAGGCTGAGATCGGATGATATCCGTTTGCAGCCAGGATCAGGTCATATTGCCGCCCATTCTTGGTGAAATCTTCCTTGGTGTAGTCAATCACATGATCGGCCCCGAGCGAGCACACCAGCTCCATTTTGCCGGTGCTGCAAACGGCCGTAACTTCCGCATCGAAGTACTTGGCTATCTGCACCGCGAACGTCCCCACCCCACCGGAGGCACCATTGATTAATACCTTTTTCCCTGGCTGGATCCGGCCCATGTCACGCAGACCCTGCAGGGCAGTGAGCGCCGCCATGGGTACCGCCGCGGCTTGCTCGAAGGATAGATTGGCCGGTTTCGGTGCAAATGCCTTTTCAGGAACACAAACATATTCGGAAAATGCGCCATTGCCCCATGTGCCAATATCCCCGAATACCTCATCGCCAGGCCGAAACTGCCTGACGGCACTGCCAACTATTTCCACCCGCCCGGCCATATCGGCGCCAAGGCGATTGTTTTTAGGATTGAACAGCCCGGCTGTCAAGCGGATCAGAAATATGTCCGCGCTCAGGAAATGCCAGTCATAAGCATTTACAGAGGCAGCCATAACCTTTACCAGAACTTCATCATCCATGGGCGCGGGTTTTTCCAGCTCTTTTAGCTGAGCAACATCCGCCGATCCGTATTGGGTATATACAATAGCTTTCATCGGGCTATCCTTCTTATTATGCACTCAGATTGCATCGTTTGCCTGCGCCAGATGGAACTCAGGTTCTGAACCGACCTGGATGCCTTTGACCAAAATTCAAATTGCGATTACCAACTCAAAGGGTGCATAAGGTAGGTATATGAAAAATGGCACTTGATAGCCGAATACAGCCAACTGTGTTCCTGCCAGGCAGGGAAAAACGGTGATCAGCCCCCAGAGGGACAGACCCCGAGGAACAATGCCCGATCGATAGAGCAGGTAATGGAAAAGTATCCCGCCAAAGCAAAAAGCTAGCATATGCAGAGTACTTCCAACAAAATCCATGGATTCAAATGTCAGCTTTCCCATCGTCAGCAGATAAGCCGGGGATCCGGTGGTGACGAATTCCTGGCTTATACCCATGAGAGAAAAAGCCTCTATTCTGCTGACAACCAGAAGAGCTGCTTCCAATATATAAAACCCCATGGCAACCAGGGCGATTTTTTCGTTCTGTTTTCTCAGGCTCACAAAAAGAATGGCTCCCAAGAAAATGACACTGAAGGCTGTCAGCACATCAACCAGAATGGTTGCCTGCATCATCCAGGGTTTATTTGCGATGTTGAGCATGGTTTCACCCAGATTTCCAGCCACGAACCAGGCCTGGCGCAAGATCGTTCCACAGAATAAAGATGTAACGAACTGAAGAAGAAATGCAACGCCTAAAACTCTGGAAGTTCTGTTTACAGTGTTCATTACTCTCCTTTAATGAATGAAATGTAGGTTTCTTTTGAATTGGACTTGAAGATTTACCATATGCAACAGTAGCCGATTCTTTCCCGACCGTACTCGAGAGGCCTGGTCCAATCTGGCCGAAATAAACCAATGGCATTAATAAATGCTATCCTTCTATTTAACGGGAATTCATTCCAAATTATTCGGAAATAAGCGATTGCCCATTTAGATTGAATTAGCTATACTGTTTATTATTCTACTCATCTGTATTTTCAGAAAACCGGACGCAATTGAGTGTCCGCGAGGGCAAAACTTCTAGAAGTGTGTTTTGATGTTAATTTATCTGGAGAAAACTCCAATGATAAAACAACTAATGTTGATGGCCTGTCTGATCCTGGTTTTTAGTTCTTGTGAATCCTTCAACCCCACTGCCAGACCTTTGAGTAATATTTCACCTAACTCCACACCGGCGTTGGAAACCATCCAGACAGAACCAGCTACCATCCCAACAATTCAATCTGCCATGACGCAACTACCAACATTGGTACCCCCTGCTGTGTTTTCGCCACAAGGTCCTTTCCTGGCATTTCAGGATAACCCTACCGTGCCTTCGAAAATAACATTGTTCGACCCAATCCAGGCGGCCAGACTCGTGATTTCCAGACCAGCCGGGGATATCCTCCAATGGGGTGTTGGAGGGCTTTCGCTGGACGGCCAATATCTGGTCTATTACAGCGGGCATTTGGATTCCCTGACAGATCTTTCGGCGGCCCCGGCCGTTCCGCAACAGATCGATCTCAATATCATGCGCACGATGGATGGTAGTATCGTCTTCCAAAAATCCCTCTTAAATAAAGTTTACCCACAAAATTTTCTCATGGCGGCAGATAGTATTATTGCCAATTCGCCTTCAGATTTTGAAGTACAGGGATATGCTTCAAGAAGCGACCTAGCTTCCAGTCTGCTGGCTGCATTTACGGCCTTTATATACACCAACAGCTGGTCACCTGACGGGCATGTGCTGGCCTTTGCTTCAGGTTCAGAGGGAACATCCTCCGATGTTTATACCTACAACCTGGATTCAGGGGTTATGACACGCATCACCAGTGGTCCCTCCGAAGTTTACAAGATAATACGGTCACCAGATGGTAATTGGATCTTGAACAGCGGCATCTATAATGTTGGCGAAGGGATGTGCGGGACGTGGTATCTTTCTGCGGCGAACGGTTCCGGTTCGTCAGGTTTTTCCATGCGAGGTGCCGGCGATCATAGCGGTATTCGCGGTTGTGATTTTGATGAATGGGTCTCTGATCATCAGGCCTTGGTTTCCGAAGACGCCAATGGCAGGGGCACCTTCAATTTGGAAATATTGGACATCCATCAAAAATCAATAGATCTCATCTGGCCGCATAATTTCCATTCTTTTGCCTTTGATCCCATTGCCCAACAAGCTTACATCTCCACCGCAGGTGAACCACAACAGGATGCCACCTATTTCCAACAGGGCACCTATCTGGTGGATCCGTCCACCGGCAAACCCGTTTCCATCGCGCCGGATATGCTTTCCCTGCTGTATTTGGGGTGGGGGTCCAGGGAAACCATTGCTGGTATTCCTCAAGACTGTCTTGAAAATACCTACGCCACCGGGCAAATCGCGGGTTGTTGCAAAAAAACTGAATAGCCCAATTGCTCGAGCCGCTTGACGAGATGCTTTGCTGTAGCTTCTGGGTGACGTTTA
>JBEKEB010000134.1:0-10136 GCA_050014055.1 Anaerolineales bacterium
CCATCGGAATGGCCATCCAGGATGTCAGAGTAAGCCGGCAGGGCTCCCAGGTGTATATCGACAGCCTCCTGTCTGATGAGGCCGAACCCAACCTGGCTGTCTGGAATGGCGCTCGCAAACAGATCGACGAGTACATTTCCGACTCCGCTATTACCGATTACCATGTACGTGCCCGTTCTGCTTCTGCTATCCAAATCGTTTTCACTGCTCCGCAGGTTCCTGCGCTCGGTTACCGTACCTTCTGGGTACAGGCCCTTCCAGCTATAGAAAAAGTCCCCATCCGGCTTAATCCGCTGGTCAAATTTCTGCTTCCCATGGCACGGCTGCCACTGCTTCAGAAACTGGCCACCCGCAAGCGCTATGCCAGGCCGCCTTACCGGATCGAAAACGAATTTTTTATGGTTGAGCTGCGCAAGGATGCCAGCTTGACATTGCTGGATAAACGCTGCAATCAGGTTTATGAAGGTCTGAATCGCATCCTGGATGGGGGTGATTGCGGCGATGAATACAATTATGGTCCACCTGCAATAGATCGTCTCACCTCACCTTGTTTGAAACGGGTCACCCTGATACGAGGACCTGTGCAGCAATCCCTTGAAGTGGAAATGGAGCTTAAATCTCCCCTCTCTCTTACTCCTGACCGTAAGAGCCGTTCGCAGGAGCAGGTCATCCTTCCCATCACTACCACTATTACCCTGTCCAAAAATGTTCCGCGCGTGGATATACGCACAGCACTGGTAAATAACGCCCGGGATCATCGATTACGCATCCATTTTCCCGCTCCATTCACAACTAATATAGGCAGCCAGGATGGGCATTTCGAAGTAGTCGATCGGCGGGTGGAACTCCCTCCTTTTGATGATACCTGGGTGGAGCAGCCCAGGCCCGAGGTTCCACAGCGCGCCTTTACCGACGTTTCGGACGGCAAAACCGGGTTGATGATTGCGAATCGTGGTCTGCCGGAAGTCGAAGTGCTAAAAAATGCGCAGGGAAATGCCGAAATCGCCCTGACGCTCCTGCGTTGCATCGGCTGGCTTTCCCGGGATGATTTTTCCACCCGCAAAGGCCATGCCGGTCCGTTCATAGAAACACCCGGCGCCCAGCTGCCCGGGCAATGGTTTTTTGATTATTCCATCATTCCCCATTCAGGCGGTTGGAACACCGCTTTCTGGCAGGCTTATGCCTTTAACAATCCTCTCCGGGCAGTATCCACCGGTATGCATGCCGGGAATCTATCCTCCGCCCTTTCCTTCGTGGAAGCTGCACCCGAAACCTTTGTTATTTCGGCAGTAAAACCAACCGAGGTTGGGCACGCCTGGCTGGTGCGCGGTTACAATATCACGGACGATCCGATTAGAGTTACATTAAAACCTTGGAATCCTTTTAAGAAAGTGGCGCTGGTCAACCTGGCAGAGGCAAACCAGTCACCTTTGCAGCCAGACCAGTCCGGTTGTGTGACCTTCCCGGTGCGTGCCCATCAGATTGTCAGCGTGGTGTTCCAGCCATAAAATCGTAGTGACGACTTTAATCGTTCGTCTACAACTATAATGCTGGTTATCAAGGCAAAACGTTTATCTCCGTTTATCTCCGGTTTAATATTGAATTTCCAACCCTTTTATCACATCGGTTTCAGCAATTCGCCCACCCGTTTTCGAAATAAATTCATATCAAATGGCTTGGACCAGATATCATTCGCACCAGCCTTTATCGCCTGTGCCCTCTCCATGTCGGAGCTCATGGCTGTCAGCAGGACAATCGGCATCGTGACATTTAGTGGGGGCTGGCGTAATTTTTTGCATAGCTCATATCCATCCATATCCGGCATCATGACATCCAGGATGGCCAGATCAGGCATTTTATCCACGACCGATTGGATTGCCTCCTGCCCATTTCGGGCTGACGTTACCTGGTAGCCTTCCAATTCGAGGATTTTGGAAATCAACATCAAGTTCATATCATTATCATCGACCACAAGAATGGAATAGGACATATTTTTTACAACCTCGGGCTACCACTAGAATACTCGAACATGGGCTAAATCGTCAAGACCATTACGCCTTTCCAGGCAACCATAACCTAATTGGGTCGGCTATAATAAGCCAATACCGGAGGAGCCATGTCAAACGTTTTTGCATCCCAGCATCCGCTCGTCGCCCATAAATTGTCCCGATTGCGTGACCGCAGCACCGAACCTAAGAAGTTCCGCGAATTGGTTCGCGAAATCGCCGCGCTGCTGGCATACGAAGCCACAGCAGACCTTTTAACCGTTCCAAGGCAGGTTCAGACACCCCTCGCCTCAATGAATGGCGTAGAACTGCAGGAGAAGATCGGTCTCGTTCCGATCCTGCGCGCTGGCCTTGGTATGGTGGAAGGCTTTTGGGAACTAATGCCTACCGCCGAAGTCTGGCACATTGGTTTGTATCGTGATGAGAAAACCCTACAACCGGTCCAATACTATAATAAGCTCCCGGTCGAACCGACTGTCTCCGTATGCCTTATCCTCGATCCCATGCTGGCCACCGGCGGATCCGCGGTCGCCACCACAGCCATCGTCAAGCGCTGGGGCGTACGAAAGATCAAGTTCGTCGGCCTGATTGGCGCACCGGAAGGGATTGCCCTAATGCAGGCAGCCCATCCGGAAGTACCCCTTTACCTGGCCGCGATAGACGACCATTTGAATGAGCGCGGCTATATTCTGCCTGGATTGGGCGATGCGGGTGATCGCCAGTTTGGAACTGGCTGATCATTTTTCGCCCTGGAGCATGAGGAGGAAGCTGAATGGATAACCTATCCCTGTATGACTTCATCCTCCGTGCTATAGCCGCCACCTATGTGGGATCTGGCCAGCCCGCCCCTGCCTGCCGGCCCAATTCGCATGACCTGAAATTTGCGGACGGCGATTGGTTTTATCTCGACAGTTACTTTGGCGGTCGGGATTTCATTGGTGAGGAAGTCGTCTATTTAAATGGAAAACCCGTCTGGGCCATGAACTATTATGGGCACATCTTGCGCTCTGACCTGATTACCCCCGCCCAGGCTGGTCAGGTCATCCAGGCCAGCCTCTCGAAAATGTATTCCGAAGGCCGTTTCCTGGGTGGCTTCGAATACCGTCATGAAGGCTTCAGTTACTCTGATACCAGCAAAGGCAGTGTCACTTCCTTCCGCGGCCGCGAATATATTTCCTGCCGTGACGAAACTGCCTATGAATTATTCTATCATGGTGGTCTGATTCTGGATGAATAATAACCTGTTTCTTTCCCGTTACTTCTTACGTTTTTTGAATTACCTTTTACTACTCATTCCTCCCCTGTCAATAGTTTGATCCGCTCCCACGGCTTCAGACTGGCATCGTCTGCAAGCACGCTCTTCAATTCATACATCTCATCTCGCAGCGCCGCTGCCCGCTCGAACTCCAGGTTCTTGGCAGCTTCCTTCATCTGCTTTTCCATCTCCGCGATCACCTTTTGCAATTCGTAGCGTGAAGTGGCCTCGGCTCGCTTGCTCTTTGGTTTGTATTCGCCGCGCATTTCAGCCACTGCTTTGGGTGTCAGTTGGTCGGTCATATCTCGGATGGCCTTATGGATACTGACCGGTGTAATGCCGTGATCCTGGTTGAAGCGTACCTGTTTGGCTCTCCGGCGGCTGGTCTCGTCAATCGCACGCTTCATTGAATCTGTAATCCGGTCGGCGTACATGATTACACGCCCGTTGATGTGCCGGGCTGCCCGCCCAATCGTCTGGATCAGTGCCGTATCCGACCTCAGGAAGCCTTCCTTGTCAGCATCCAGGATTGCCACCAGCGAAACCTCTGGCAGGTCCAACCCCTCCCGCAGCAGGTTAATACCCACTACCACGTCGAATACACCCAGGCGCAGATCCCGCAGGATCCCAATCCGCTCCAGTGTTTCCACTTCCGAGTGCAGGTAATGCACCTTGATCCCCAATTCTTCGATATACTCCGCCAGGTCCTCGGCCATGCGCTTGGTAAGCGTGGTCACCAGTACACGCTCCCCGTTCTCCACCCGGGCACGTATTTCGTTCACAAGGTCGTCCACCTGGCCCTTGGTTGGTCGCACTTCCACCTCCGGGTCAACCAGACCGGTCGGGCGGATGATTTGTTCCACCACCTGGCCGGCATGTTGCATCTCGTAGGGTCCGGGCGTTGCAGTGGTATAGATCGTTGAGCCCATCACTTGCTCGAACTCATCGAATTTGAGCGGGCGGTTATCCATGGCAGATGGCAACCGGAAGCCGTACTCCACCAGCGTCTCCTTACGGGAGCGGTCGCCGTTATACATCCCACGGATCTGTGGAATGGTCATATGGCTTTCATCGATCACCAGCAGGTAATCGTGCGGCAGGAAATCCATCAATGTCCAGGGATGGCTGCCGGGTGCGCGTTGGTCAAGCTGGCGTGAATAATTCTCTATTCCGGAACATGTACCGATCTCCCGCAGCATCTCCAGGTCGAATTGTGTGCGCTGTTCGATCCGCTGGGCTTCCAGCAATTTCTCATTCGCTTTATAATAAGCCACCCGCTCTTGCAATTCTTTCTCGATGTTTGCGATGGATTCCTTCAACCGGTCTTCCCCCGCCAGGTAATGCTTGGCCGGGTAGATATCCACCTGCACTGGCTCGCTGAATATTTCGCCTGTCAGTGGGTTTACTTCCGTTATGCGCTCCACCTCGTCCCCAAAGAAAGTAATCCGGTAGCCGCGCTTGTTTTCATAGGCCGGGATGATTTCCAATGTATCCCCGCGCACGCGGAAGGTTCCGGGCTTCAGCTCCATGTCATTGCGTTGGTATTGGCTGTCCACCAGTTGCCGGATCAGGGCATTTCGCCGGGTGATTTCGCCTACCCGCAAGCTCACCAATCCTTTACCATACTCTTCCGGGTTGCCCAGCCCATAGATGCAGGAAACCGATGCCACAATGATGACATCCCGGCGGCTCATCAACGCCGTAGTGGCTGCCAGCCGCAGACGCTCGATCTCCTCATTTATATCGGTCTCCTTCTCGATATACAGGTCATGCCGCGGTACGTATGCCTCCGGCTGGTAGTAGTCGTAGTAGGATACGAAATAGGAAACAGCGTTTTCCGGGAAAAACTCCCTGAATTCGGCATAAAGCTGTGCGGCCAGTGTCTTGTTATGCGCCATGACCAGAGCCGGCTTCTGCAGCTGCTGTATGATCGAGGCAACCGTAAACGTTTTGCCGGTGGCGGTGGCCCCCAGCAGGACCTGGTGCTTGAGTCCTCGTTGGACGCCGTCTACCAACTGTCTGACGGCTTCCGGCTGGTCGCCGGTGGGCTGGAAGGGAGCGTTAAGTTTGAAATCCATAAGGTTCCACTGTAATCTTCAGAACAGGAGTTCTATTTTATCATATTTTACCAATAGATTAGAGTGTTCGGTGAATGGTTTAAACTACAGGTGTCCGGCGTTCACTCACGCCGGACACCTGGATAAAGCTATTACAAAGTTATGCCTGCTTCTGGATGTAATCTGCAAATACGTACGTACCATCCGCCAGTTGCGCCCATCCGTTGGCTATATTGACGACCTGCAATACTTCGCCCTTCACGGCAAAACGCACGAAAGTGGAAGTGGAGTCTGGCTTCGCCCGCACATTGATGCGTGCGTACATGACCACATAGGCAACTGTTCCCGCCGGTGTGGGTGTGGGGGTGGGCGTAGGCGTTGGTGTGGTCGCCGTTTGAAGGGCAATATATTCCGCAAAAACAAATGTGCCATCCGCCAGCTGTGCCCATCCGTTGGAAATATTGACAACTTGAAGAACTTCACCCTTCACGGCAAAACGCACGAAAGTTGAATTTCCGGACGGCTGTGCCCGTACATTGATGCGTGCATACATTACCACATATGCATCCGTTGCAGGCGGAATAGGTGTTGGGGTGGGGTTCGCTGGAGGTGTGACCGGTGTGGACGACGTATATATACTGATGTAAGCTGCAAACACAAACGTACCATCTGATAGTCTTGCCCACCCGTTGGAAATATTGACAACGTGCAGCACTTCGTTCATCACCGCGTAACGCACCCAGGTGGAATTACCGTCTGGCTGCGCCCTTACATTGATCCGTGCGTAAATTACCACATAGTCAACCGCTGAAGATGGTGTTGTAGGGGGGGTCGGCCCAGTTACGGGATTCAGGCTGTTTGCCTGTATAGCATCCAGGAACGCTTTCGAGAATTCACTTATATCCAGGGGTAACAGTACATTATTCGGGCTGTATGAACCCGGTAATATGCAGCTATCGCCCGTGAATTGGTGTCCCATCACAAGTTCAGGAAGCTGGCCTGCCGCCAGAATAATATCGTAATTCGGCAGCCAATTCGCCGATAATTGCGCCCAGGTCATTTGGGTCGCCTCTTTTGGTTGCTTTCCGTATTGTGGCACCCAGGAACGATACAGCGGCAGCCAGGCATTCATCCCCTGCTCCCAGGTAGTGACGAATCCATTGTTTGTGTACACACCGCTTTGAGAGAACTTGCTGTGCAGTTCAGTAATGAAGCTCTGGAAATGATTGTTGATAAATGTAGGCGAACCTGTCGGAACAGTGCTGATGGGGACTGTTCCACTTCTGCCTTGCTGCCAGGCAGTCCAATCCGTCCACCATTGCTCCTGATCGGCCCAGACCCATTTTATTGGTAAGCCTTCTGCCTGGAGGGTTTGAGCCACCCAATCGGCCTGCTGGAGGGGATCTTGGGTAATATCGTCCCAATAATACGCTTGCAATACCATGGAGCTTTTTGTCGCGACATCAATGCACTGCTGGCGCGAAATGGGTGACAGGACTTTTGCGCCTGTGCTATCAAAGGACGCATACAGGCCTACTACCACCGAACCACAGCCCCCATCTTCAAACTCCTTCGGGTTGATATGGTCGCACCATATGGATACATCCGGTACCAGCACAGGATCAAGTATTTTCATTTATATACTCTCCTCATCAACCAGTTTGCCTGGGCAATGAACAATTTCTTCGTTGCAAAGTTCTGCCTAATCAACTGAATCGGAAATTATGCGACCGGGCTTGCCACTTGCATGCATCATAATGCCAACTGTATCTGAAACGCCATACAGGAAAGTGCACTTAATTAATTGATAATTGGTTATAAATATACCAAAATTGCGCATTTTACTCACATTAAAAATCTTGATGAAATATCGCACACTTTACTCCAGGTATTCCAAGCAACATGATTTTACTACACACTTTTTCCGGTCGACTGCATCACATCGGTATCACCATCCTTTAATTAATATCCATTAACCCATTACCAAACGGCAATTCCCTCACTCTGGCATGGTAAAATCACATTCCATGCCAATCCAGGAATACCGGGAAGTCCTACAAATCATTGGAAACCATGTCCATTGCTGAATTCACCCTCACACGCCGTCATGCCTCTGATCGGCGCAACCACATCCGCTGGATAATCTCTTACGCGGTGCGCTATTGGTGGTTGGTACTGATAATGTTCCTCGGCGCAGTCGGCAACGCTGCCCTGGCCGCCTACATACCGGTACTGACTGGTGACGCTTTCAATGACATGCTTAAAGTCCCACCGGAGACCAAAGTACTGCTCCCGCTCGCGCTTCTCATGGGTGGTTCACAGATTGTGCGAGGGGTTCTACAGTTGGGTCGCAATTTTGGTGCCGAGTTCATGGCCCAACGCGTTGAGCGCGATGTGCGCGATGAATTATATGTCTCCTTGCTCGCCAAGAGCATGACCTTTCATAGTCTCCAGCCAGTCGGCGATACGATGGCTCGTGCCACCAATGATGTGCGCGAAGTCAACTATATGTTCAGTCCGGGAGTCAACCTTGTGGTTGGCTCGCTCGTCTTCCTGGTGATGCCGGTGTTCATCGCTCCGTACTACCATTGGTCGCTCCTGCTTGCCCCGCTCCTGTTTATAATGACATATTTTATTGCCCTGATCCGCTACTTGCGTACGCTCGACCCCATTACGGAGGACGTGCGAGCCTCCTTCGGCGTCATGAACACCCACCTTTCAGAAGCGTTGGATGGCGTCGAGACCGTGAAGGGCGCCGCCCAGGAGGATCCGGAAGTCAGTCGCTTTGACACCAATGCCCGCCGGCTGCGTGACAATACTATCCGGCAGGGAGATGTCGAAGCTCGTTTCGTGCCGCTGTTGTTGTTCTACATCACGCTTGCGATTGGTCTGGTGCATGCCATTTTATTGTTCCGCATGGGCATCTTGAACACCGGTGACGTGGTGGCTTACTTCGGCCTGCTGCTATTGTTGGATTTCCCCACCTGGACCTCCATTTGGGCCTACTCGCAAATCTCATCCGGTCTGGCTGGAGCCCGCCGCATCCTGGAATTGATCAACCGCGAGAATGACCTCGATCAGAACGCCCTTGGATGCACGCAGACCATACGTGGGGAGATAGAATTCCGCCATGTGACTTTTGCTTACCCCACCGGTGAACCGGTGCTCCAGGATATTTCCTTCTCGGTAAAACCAGGCCAGACCGTTGCCATCGTCGGGCAGACCGGTACCGGCAAAACCTCCTTGATGAAGCTGGTCAACCGCACCTATGATGTCAGCGCTGGAAAGATAATGGTGGATGGCGTGGATGTGCGCGATTGGAATTTGGCCTCGCTCCGTTCGCAAATATCCATCATTGAACAGGATATCTTCCTGTTTTCCCGCTCGATCGCGGATAACATTGCGTTTGGGGAACCTGCTGCGACCCGCCCGCAGGTTGAAGCGGCTGCACAATTAGCCCAGGTGGATGATTTTATCCATGAGTTCGAAAAAGGCTATGATACCGTCATAGGCGAACGTGGTGTCACCCTTTCAGGCGGTCAGCGCCAGCGTTTGGCGATTGCGCGCGCCTTCCTCACCGACCCTCGTATCCTTATCCTGGACGACTCGACCAGCGCTATTGACTCCGCCACCGAGGACAAGATCCAGCGTGCCATTGCCGCGGCTGCAAAAGGTCGGACTACCCTCATTATCACCCACCGCTTGTCACAGATCCGCTGGGCAGATCTGATCGTCGTCCTCCGTAAAGGCCGCATCGCCTCCATTGGCAATCATGAAGAACTTATGAAAACTTCCGACGCATATGCCCGAATATTCAGAGAATAGGAATCAGGTAATTGGGTAATCAGATCTCCTGATTCCTAATCCCTTATTACCTGATCACTTTTATCCATGGGTTTCTACGAAGGTCTGAACGAAGAACAATACGACCGCCAGTATCCCGACCGCGAGCTGACACGTCGCATCGTTGGATATTTCACTGCCCGGCACAGCTGGGTTGCAGTTGTTGTCATCCTGACCGTCCTGATGGCGGTCATTTCTGCCGCCGAACCGGTCGTCGTCAGCAAAGGTCTCGATGCTCTCAAGGGCCAACCCACCTTGTCTGCCAGTCTGCTCATCGGGTTGATAGTTCTGTTCATCGGTGTCTCCAATTGGGGTCTCAATTGGATCAGGCGCCGCCTCACCGTTCGCATCGTCGGTGATGTCATTCTCAAATTGCGCACCCTCTCTTTCCGTGCCGCTGTCGAGCATGATCTTTCCTTCTATGACCAGTTTTCATCCGGCCGCATTGCCTCCCGCATCAATTCCGATACCAACGATCTTGGTAATTTGGTCGTCATCATCACGGATGTGTCTGCTCAGGTCTTCCAGGCTGTCCTGCTTGGTGTCGTCATCGTCGAAACCGAATGGCACTTGGCCTTGTTGCTCTTTGCCTTTCTTCCATTCATTTTTGGGTTGGCACTCGGCTTCCGTGGCCTGGCACGCAAGGTCACTAAAAGTGGCATGCAAGCCATGGCGGATGTCAACTCTGCCATTAAGGAGACGGTCAGCGGTATCGCCATCGCCAAGAATTTCCGCCAGGAAAACAGCATTTTTGAGACCTTCAACAAGGCCAACCAGACTTCCTACCGGGTCAATGTTTGGCGCGGCTTTGTCCTCTCCCTGGTCTGGCCCTCATTAAATACCTTGGGTGGGATTGGCACCGCCACCTTGGTCTTCGCAGGCGGCCTGAGTGCTGCTCAGGGAGCCGTTACCATTGGCGCCTGGTACCTGTTCATATTGTCCATGGGCCGCTTTTTCGATCCTGTCATGAACCTC
>JBEKEB010000135.1:0-10122 GCA_050014055.1 Anaerolineales bacterium
ATCTGCATCCGGCGGGCATCCGGGTACATTGTAATCCACCGGCACCACTTCATGGATGGCGCGCGTTTTGGTCATGGTCGCAAGCTCAGGGTCATTCGGGATCTGGCTGCCAGGTTCGTTGCTTTCGGCATCCACATAGGCGCGCTGAAGGGCTGCCTGTATTCCGCAGAAATTGCGCAGGGCCGGCACCCCGCCAAACACGGCGCAATCGCCCAGTGCAACCAGGATTTTGGAACGCTGGCGGAACTTGCGTGCCACTTCTTCGTTGGCAGTGTTATTGATGCCGCCTTCGAGCACGCCCACATCCACGCCGCTTTTATCGGGTTCTTTCAGGTCGGTGATGGGGGAGGAACGCAAATCGGCCAGTTCCAGCACTTGCAGGATACGCTCGTCCATGTCCAGCAGGGACATATGACAGCCAGCACATCCGCACATCCAATCCGTCGAAACCTTGGGTTTTGCCATGTCATTTCTCCTTCTGTACGCTACCGTTAATTGGTACTCAGCACAACGCTTGATTTCCGTTCATGGATACCTGCCTGCCAGTCTTGTTTGACAGGCATATTCATGCGCATGGCTACTTCCGCGAGTACAGCGGCACTCGAGCGCACACCTTCCGGCGCGTGGATGGCCTGTTCGGCTTTCTGGACGCGCCCATCCATGCTGACATAATGACCGGCCTGTTCCGACCAGAGCGCCACCGGCATAACCACATCCGCTTTTTCGGTCAGGGCCGAGATATAGGAGGCCTGAACAACCAGATAAGGGGCCTTTTCCAGCTTTTGGAGCAGATGCGGCGAGGCAAAGTCGTCGCCCAGTACCACGTAGACAGCTTTCTGACCGTCCAAGGTAAATTGCTCATCCAAGCCGAAGAGGGCAGCTGCCGCGCTGTTGGCTTCGCCCTTGAGCGAGAGCAGGCCAGCCCGTTCCTTATCCACTGCGCCCACGAGAGTCGCCAGGCTGATCAAGGCTTCCACGAGCTTCTCATCCCGCTGGGCGGTGATGCCCTTACCGAATAGAATGACCGGACTGACAGCGTGCGCCAGAATCCGGGCTGCATAGGTCAAAGCTTCGGCATCCAGCCCGGTAGCCTGGAGCGCTTTGGCGATAACGGTTTCGGCATCCAGCAAAGCCAGCGGCGTTCTTCCCAGGCCTTCCTTGACGATCACGGCCTGCAGGCCGTTGACCAGGGCAAGGTCACTGCCTGGCTTGTTGTTCAATGTAACATCGGCAAATTCATCCAGTGGACCGGCTTCGGGACTGACCTGGATCAGATGCATGCCTTTGGTCAGGGCCCGTTTGACCAGGAACCCCGCCACCATGTGGGTTTTGGCGATGTTCGCGCCGATACACAGGACAGTATCTGCATTGCGCAGCACATCCAGCTTGCCTTCGAAAGCCCCGGTTTTTTCGGCCACCGTGTTGAGGACGGCTGTCGGCATGCCTTCCTCGGTGCTGGTGACCATCCTGCTCTTGAAGCCGTCGGCAAAGATTTCCTTGAACATCGACAGTGCTTCGACAGGCAGGCGGCTGGAGGCGATCGCAGCCAGCCCGGCTTGTTGCCGGCCAGCCAGTGGTTTGAGTTTATCGGCCACTTCACCAAGGGCTTCGTCCCACGTAACGGGTTCGAGCTTGCTGTTCTTGCGCATCAGTGGGGTGGTGATCCGGTCATGGATTTTCTGCATCGGATCGTAGCGCCCATGCTCACATAGCAGGCCATGGTTAACAACGCCATCCCAATCGCCTTCGATGCGCACGATGCGGTTATCATGCACGACCAGATTCAGGCCGCAACCCACCGAGCAGCCGACACAGACCGTCTTGATCCGGTTCATGGCACTCTCGAGGCCCTGGTAAGCGCTGGTGCGATCGATCAAAGCACCGGTCGGGCAGGATTGGACGCATGTGCCGCACTTGATGCAGGTGCTCTCGCCCAAAGGTACATTTGTATCCGCCACGATCAGGCTGGAAGCACCGCGTTCCGCCACTGCCAGAGTAAAGTTGCCAACCAGCTCTGCACAGGCCCGCACACACCGCCGGCAGAGAATACAGCGGTGGTTGTCCAGGATGAAATATGGGTGCGAAGAATCCACCGGGTAATTATTCCAAGCCGGTTGCATGGGCCAGTAGGTCATTTCCTCATGAAGGGCGGCATTTTGCAGGTCGCAGTCACCTCCACTGACCTGACAGAACGGGCAAAAGTGGTTGCGCTCGCTAAACAACATGGATAGGATGAATTTTCGGGATTTCTTCAGCGTTTCGGTTTCAGTGTTAATCACCATGCCGTTGCTGACCGGCAGAGTACAGGCGGATATGGGGACCCGGAAGCCCTGCACTTCGACAATACACAGCCGGCAGCCGCCGAAAGGAACCAGCTCCTTCTGAGCGCATAGGGTCGGGATATTAATCCCAGCCTGTTTTGCCGCTGCCAGAACGGTCATTCCTTCCTGTGCTTCGATTTGTTTGCCATTAATGGTGAGTTGGATCATGCTATTCATCCTTGTTTCACAAATTCAAGCTCTTCCTCGGGGGCCATCGCACAAACACCGGCAGGACAAACGCCCAGCCGGATGTGTGCTTCCACTTCGGCGCGGAAGTTCTTCAATATGTCACGGATCGGCACGGAGGCTGCCTGGCCCAGCCCGCAGTTGGAGGCCAGTTCCATTTCGTCAGCCAATTTCAATAAAGTGTCCAGGTCGCCCAGTTGCGCCTGCCCTTCGCTGATGGAAGTCAGGAGGCGAACGGCGCGTTCGGTGCCCACCCGGCAGGGCGTGCACTTTCCGCACGATTCGGCCCGGAAGAATTTCAGCTGTGTGAGTGCCAGATCCACCACGCAGGTGCGCTCATCGCAAACAAGCAAAGCGCCAGAACCCAGAGAAACCCCGGCTTTTTTGAAGGATTCAAAATCCAAAGGGGTATCCTGCAAGCCGGGCGGGAAGACCGAGCCGCTCGAGCCGCCGGTCTGCGCCAGCTTGAAACTCGCACCATCTTTCATGCCCTGTCCATAGATACCGATCACCTCGCGCAGGGTAATCCCCATGGGCACTTCGATCAGACCGGTGAAGTTGACGTTTCCCAGGATGGTAAAGACTTTTGTGCCGGGGCTGGAGGGGGTGCCGATCGAACGGTACCATTCGGCGCCGTTCAGGATAATGGCCGGTACATTGGCCAGTGTTTCCACGTTGTTGATCAAGGTGGGTTTGCCCCACAACCCTTGCGTGGTGGGGTAGGGCGGTCGGCTGCGTGGTTGGCCACGTTTGCCTTCGATGGATTCGAGAAGGGCTGTCTCTTCACCGCAGACATAGGCACCGGCTCCGGTGTGCACATGCACATCGAAGCTGAAGCCCGAGCCGAGGATATTCTTCCCGAGCAGACCAAATTCACGCGCCTGTGTGATAGCTTTCCGAAGTCGCTGCTGGACCAGCTGGTATTCGCCGCGCACGTAGATGTAGCCTTCGTCCGCTCCCACTGCATAAGCGGCAATGGCGATGGCTTCCAGCAGGCTATGCGGGTCGCCTTCCAGGATGACACGGTCTTTGAAGGTGCCGGGCTCGCTTTCGTCGGCGTTGCAGACCACGTATTTCTTGGTGGATTTTGTGCCTGCCACGAAGCGCCACTTGAGTCCGGTGGGGAAACCCGCCCCGCCGCGTCCCTGCAGGCCGGAGCTTTCCAATTCTGCGATGACTTCCATGCGGGTCAGGCTGATAGCTTTTGCCAGGGCCTGGTAACCGTCATCGGCGATGAAATCTTCGATGCTTTCCGGGTCAATCCGCCCGGCTCGTCGCAGGACGATCCGTTTTTCCATCGGCTGCGTGTCCTTGCGAGCTTTTAGCCAGCTAACGCGCCCGGTAAGTTCCCGTACCGGGGCCAGTAAATCCTGCACCACGTGCCCTTTAGACAGGTGTTCTTCCACGATGCGTTTCACATCTGCGGGTTTGACCGGACCGTAAACGGAAGCTTCGGGATAAATAATCACCATCGGCAGGATGTCCGTCCGGCCTGAATCTGCAATATGGGAGAGAGCTACCTGCTCGCTTAAATCGGCCTCGGCAAGTTCATCGTGGAAAGATTGGTAAATCTCGGCTGCCCCACGCCGCATGCTTTCAGGATCGTTGGATACCAGGACCATGGATCGGGTGAATTTCATGCTGTGCCTCTCATTCATACCTGGCAAAGATATTCGGCAGGTCTTCCGGCGTAACATTGCCAAAAGAATCATCATCGACTAGCATCACCGGCCCAACACCGCAGATGCCGATACAACTGACGGTCTTAAGCGTGAAACGCCCCTGTGGGTCTGTCTGGCCGGATTTAAGTTGCAATGTCTCCTGGATGGCTTTCCAGAGTTCGCGGCCACCCTGCACATGACAGGGAGCGCTAGCGCAGAATTGGACAACGTGGCGGCCGTTTTTTTCAGTCGAAAGCATGTGATAAAAGGAGGCCAGTTCATAAAGTTGTCCTTCCGAGACCAGGCTGTGTTCCTGAGGCTGATGCAGTTTCGCACGCGCCAGCCGGATGGCCTCGGCGGGTATGTAGCCATAATTGTGGTTTATATCCAGCAGGATCGGGATGAATGCATCCGGATGGGTGCCGTGTTTCTTCACGGCGGCTTCCACAATTGCGGTCAGGTTTTTCTCTTCTGTTTCTTTCAACATCCTGCCTCCAAAATCTCTTTCCGTTTATAGATGCAATCCGGGGATAAGCTGGGAGATTATGCAGGGATAACGTACTCGCTAACCACGCGGAAGCCTTGCACATGCTCCCGCATGATCCGCTGCGCTGCCTTGGGTGTCACCTTCCCATAAAAGACCGGAGCTGCCTGTCCCATCACCACTTGGACGACCGGTTCCCAAGAATCCAGTCCGAGGGCTCCGGTCTGGCAAATTGTGATGTCGGTGAGCACCTGCTCTTTTGCACAGCGCAGGATCTCCTGCAAGGTCTGGCGTGCTCCGGCTGCGATTCCGGCCGTACCCATGCCCACGATGATCTGGACGGATCCAGGGTCGCAATTGGTAGAGCGTTTTTTCAAGGTATCCGCCCGGATCTTATTAAGGTCTTCGAGTGATTTTACCGTCGGCATTTCATTTCTCCTGATTTGATGCCATTATATTGTGATACTTTTCACAAAACAGGCGTAAGTCTATCTTGTTCCTAGCAATTCGTCAACTCTCTTATGTCATGCCTGAAAGGGATGTTTGTTATCATTGTACTCTGTGCTTCGGTCTCGGTGCATTACACAACGAAGGGAGTAATACATAACATGAAGGGCAACCTTTTGGGTTGCCCTTCGATTTCTGTCGTAAAGAAAGCAGATCAGGGGTTGGATATTGTCAAGGTATAGGCACTCATTGTGCCACCCGGAATTACTTCAACCACATACTCCTGCGTGGAAGGCATGGTGCCTGTCCAGGTGGTGGCCCGAGCTGAGGCATTCAAGATCGAGCCGGTCTGAATCCCAAAGACATCGAGGTAGGCAACCGTGGCAGGTACATTGAGGGAGAGGGTCATGACAACACCAGCACTTAATCTGAATGCATAAGATTTGATTAAACCTCTGACCGTTGTCCTGTATTGATATATGGATTGCCCATCGGCGGGATAGGTGAGGACTGGAGCAACTTTGGTGGTAAGGGTGAATGGCTCCGACGTTATTCCTCCAGCAACCTCGATCGTATACAATCCGCTCATGGGCAACTGCCATTGCCAGTAGGTTCTCTGATCGACTGGATCAAGCAGCTGGTTACCGCTTGGATCCAGAACTCCTAAAACAGCGTCACCGTTCGGGGATCCAACAATCAAAATCAGAGCCTGGTATTGTTTCGCCGACACCCTGTAGGTCACCATCTGTCCGGGTGCGATATTGCCTTGCACTACAGACATGGTTTCGTCGGGAAAAAAGTAGAGTTGTCCACCTGAGGAGGGGTTGTTCGTTGGCGGGGAGTAAGGGACGTAATTGTTTCCAGGAGTGCCCGTGCAAGAGACCGTCAGGTTATAATTGATCACCTGGTTGTTGGCGGGAACGACCTCAATAATATAATCCTGTGTTTGCGGCAGGATGCCTGACCAGGAATTATCTCCAGCGGAAGCGTCCACGAGGGTTCCGCTGGTAAGCCCATAGATATCAATGGTTGCCGTGCTGGTGGGTTGGACGAGGGCGGCGCTCATGGTCTGACCAGCCGCACAATTCAGCGAGTAGGAAAATAGATATCCGTTTACCGTGGTGCCAGTGAGGGTGGTGGAACTGGTCCCGGATGCAAAGGAGACCACCACGGGAAGTTTAATGGTCAGGGTGAAACTATCGGCAACTGAGCCACCGATTACCTGGACTGTGTACAGCCCGGTGCTGGGCAGGGCCATCTGCCAGGATCGCTCTTTACTGGCTGTACTAAGTAATACATTCCCGCCCGGATCCAAGACTCCCAAGGTGACATCATTGTTGGGGGAATCCATGATCAGGGTAAGGGGCTGAGCCTGTCCTGCTCCCAACGAATAGCTAAGTACCTGTCCGGCCTGGACAGTACCCTGAATCACCCCTGCAGTCGTTCCGGTAATGAGAGAAAAGGTGCCGGTTGTGGATTGCGGTGTGGAAACGGGCAGGGCTGTCGCCACATTCGACTGCACCATCAAAGGCGTGGGGCTGGGCAGGGAAGTGGGTGTATCCAATACCACCTGAGGTGTATCTGTTGGCGGCTGAGGCGTATCGAGGGGTGTTGGGCTGCTGGCAACGACGGGGGCTTGTGTGGCAGCTCCGACCTGCGGCGTTGGGCTGGGAGGAACGGGCGTGGCGGCGGGCGAAGACAGCAACCCGCAACTAGCGAGAAGCAAGGCGGAAATTACCAAAGAGATGAATATCGAATAGGGTTTGGAGCGAACGTTGGGATGTTTATGTGCCATGGAATTTTCCTCCTTCAGAAACGATCATGTGATAATCATAGCATCAGAGCCGGTTAATGATATACAATGCGCGATTTTCCATTCGTAATATCAGGATTATACACTTTATTGTAAAGTATACAACATGGTATTAACAGGGTAATTATTCTTCTGAAATCCCATATATTTTTACCATTTGGGAACAATTGGACGTGAGAAAGACTGATCCACGCAGCCCCAACCAGGCGATTTCCTAAAAGTTTAAGCTCCTGGGGAATCACCAGAAAAAGGTAATATCTTCTTTTCCACCACGGGAATTTCGAATAACCCAAAGATCAGGTGGACTTCGCGCGGGCGAAATATGCTAAAATGACTTGGAAATATTACCAAAAGCGGAGCGAACATGAAAAAAATCATCCCTCCTGTCAAAGGAACCCGCGATTTCTACCCGGAACAGATGGCCGTGCGTACTTGGTTCTATGGCACTGTCCGGCGCGTCTCGGAATCTTTCGGCTACCAGGAATGGGAAGCGCCCATCCTTGAATCTCTCGACTTGTACGCGGCTAAATCCGGCGAAGAACTGGTCAAAAAGCAGTCTTATGTTTTCACCGACCGGGGCGGGGAGGAAATTACCCTGCGGCCCGAACTGACCCCCTCGCTTGCGCGCATGATCGCCCAGAAACAGGGGGAACTGGCCTTCCCGGCACGCTGGTGGTCGTTCGGTCCTTTCTGGCGCTATGAGAAGATGCAGAAGGGTCGTTCACGCGAATTTTTCCAATGGAACATTGACATGCTGGGAGTCAATTCCCCCGAAGCGGACGCTGAACTGGTGGCCATTGCGGCCGGTTTTCTCAAAGTACTTGGCTTGACGCCAAGCCAGGCGCGTATCTACGTGAACAACCGGCGCTTCATGGATGCCGAATTCGAGCGGCTGGAAATTCCGGATGAAAAGAAGCCCGGGGTCTCCGCACTGGTGGACCGGCGCGAAAAGATGGAGCCGGCTGCCTGGGAGGCTTATGCGCTCGAGATCGGGTTGAGTGCGGAGAAGTTGGAAGGACTGAAAAGCCTGCTGGCGGACAGTGAAGCCTGGCGGCGCTCCGAGGAACTGGTGCGGCTGTTCGCGGCATTGGATGCGCTGGAAGCAACTGAATATGTTGAATTTGACCCGAACATAATGCGCGGACTGCTCTATTATACCGGGACGGTCTTCGAAGCCTTCGACGTGAGCGGCAGCCTGCGGCGTGCCATCCTGGGCGGCGGGCGTTACGACAACCTGCTGCTGGATGTAGGCGGCGAGCCGCTCTCCGGGGTGGGCTTTGCGATGGGGGATGTGGTCATCAGTCTGGTCCTACATGAGCTGGGGCTGATTCCGAAGCTTGCCATCACCCCGGCGGCCGTGTTGGTCACGATCTTCTCCCAGGAATTGCAGCCCGAGTCGCTCAAACTGGCCGTGCAACTGCGCCAGTCAGGCATTAACGTGACATGCTACCCCGAAGCGGCCAAACTGCCCAAACAATTCAAGTTTGCCGACCGAATGGGCATGAAAGCCGTGCTGGTGCTTGGCCCGGACGAGGTGGCCCAAGGCCGTATCACCCTAAAGGACCTAGCCAGCGGCACCCAGGAAGGAATCGAACGGGCGGCTCTCACGCAGGCAGTCACACGCATCCTTGAAAGGCATTAACGCTGGTGGTATAATCGCCCCCGCTCGTGGTGCCTGTAGCTCAATGGCAGAGTACCTGACTGTGGATCAGGCTGTTGTGGGTTCGACCCCCATCAGGCACCCCAATATGTGGCGGTAAACCACTGATATACCCCCAGATACGGGGATATAAAAGGCCTCTTTGATAAGAGGCCTCTTTTTTTACAGCTACCTTACAGCTACCTATAAAGTATATCGCTCTGTTCTTTGATCGCTTTTATCTTATCCGTTACTTCGATTGGATTGAGCAACTCATCCATTTTCAGTGCAGCATCTTCTTGCATGGAAGGCAACACATGCGAGTAGATATCCATTGTCATAGCGATGTTTGAATGCCCAAGGCGTTCCTGAACTATTTTCGGATGGACCCCTTGGGTTAAAAGGAGGGTTGCCGAAGTGTGTCGAAGATCGTGGAACCGAAGAAGAGGAAGACCGGTTTCCTTAAGCAATTCTTTATATTCTCTGAACATATTTGCCTGGTGTAAAGGGGTTCCCAATTTTGAGGGGAAGATAAGATCATTTTCTTCCCATTTTTTCCCTAGAACCTTCTTATACTCTTCCTGTTCTTCCAGATGTTTTCGCAAGGAATCAATCATCGTGGGACTGATTACAATGGTGCGTCGGCCCGCAGCAGTTTTTGGTTCTGAAAAGACCAGACTCCCGTTTGGATTGCGTTGAAGTTGTCGCTGTACATGAATTTGCCGGGTAATCCAATCAATATCCTTCCACATCAAACCAAGTAATTCTCCCTGGCGCATACCCGTATGCAAAGCAATTTGAAATAGGCATGCGTGACGAGTTTGTTTGGCTGCAGATAGAAATGCCCGGGCTTGATCATCGGTAAAGACACGCATTTCCTTTCGCTTTACTTTTGGACGGGTGACTGCATCAACGGGGTTTCTTCCGATCAACCCCAATTTGAGCGCATGAACTAATGCACGGTGTAAAACGGCATGGATGAGCAATACCGTCCTGGCACTTGTACCTCCATCCAGTTTTTCGTTGTAGAATGCCTGGATCTGATCCGGTCGCATATCCTTCAACTTGATATTCCCCAGGCGAGAGGCGATATGCCCTCGTACAATCTGCGTATACTGATCCAGAGTTCTTGGCCGGACCGATTCCCGGATGGTTCCCAGCCACTGTTCTAGGTACTCGATCAATGTTGTCCGGGCTCCTGCCAGCGTCAATCCATCTTGGATCTGGCTCTGCATCGTTCGCAGGTAATGTCGGGCTTCGCTCTGTGTCTTAAAGTATTTGCTGACATGCTTCCCTTGGACAGTTGCTTGAGCAACCCATAAGCCATCCCTCGAACGTTTATATACGCTACCTTCGTTTTGAGCTCGCTTAGCCATTTTGGCCTCCTATTGATATTATTTTGACTTGACTTAAATAACAGGAGAGAATATTCTCTTGTTTTTTGCTGGCATGCTGCCAGCGGTTTGACTGATCGCTGGCACCACTTCTCAAATTGAAACGCTAAACACTTAATCGCTCTCTCAATGTTTCCTTATCAGCTTTTTCCAGTCTTTTCGATTCTGCTAAAGCAT
>JBEKEB010000136.1:0-9968 GCA_050014055.1 Anaerolineales bacterium
CCGAGGTGTAAGCCAGATCAAAAGTATATTTATTGTCACGTAATAATTGACCGGCAGTATGGGCCTCTGCCATGCCTTGCTCAGATAGTCCAACATCCGTCCAGCCGGTAAAACGATTTTCGAGATTCCAATCGCTCTGACCATGTCGTAAAAGTACAAGTGTGTATTTTCTTTCCATGTTTCACCTTGAATATACATGATAAACCGCCAGAGCTGATGCACCCTGGCGGTCTCCTTGCATAATGAGATTATCGGATGGCTTTCTCTGTATCAGGATCGAACAGATGGATTTTGTCCATATCGAAAGCCACCTGTACCTTGTCACCCATGCGAAAATCGGTGCGCGGGTCAACCCGGGCGACTATGTTATCCTGGCCCGCCAGCAGGTAAAGGTTGATTTCATTGCCCATCAGTTCGGTCACATCCACTTTGGCTTCAATGGAAGCCGCATGAATGCCCGAAGGAATAAATGCCGGGTTATGAACATCTTCCGGGCGAATGCCCATCACGATCGACTTTTCGACAAAGTCATGGTAAGCCTTCTTGTCGGCCACAACCGGTACTTTGAATGCGCCGCCTTCGATCATCAAGCGGCTGCCGTCCTGGTGGATTTTGGCCTTGAAGAAATTCATCGCTGGGGCGCCCATAAAGCCAGCCACAAACATATTGTCTGGTCGATCGTAAAGGGCCTGAGGAGTATCCAACTGCTGGAGAACACCCTTGTTGATAACGGCTATCCGGGATGCCATGGTCATGGCTTCCGTCTGGTCATGGGTTACATAAATGAACGTAGTTGACAGGCGCTGGTGAAGCTTGGTAATCTCAGAACGCATCGCAATCCTTAATTTGGCATCCAGGTTGGAAAGTGGTTCATCGAAAAGGAAGACTTTCGGCTCTCGAACAATAGCACGCCCAAGCGCCACGCGTTGCCGCTGGCCACCCGAGAGTTGGCGGGGTTTGCGGGCGAGCATGTCCTGAATGCCCAGAATTTCAGCCGCTTCCTGTACGCGCCGTTTGATATCCTGCTTGGGTGTCTTGCGCAACTTGAGGCCAAAGGCCATGTTGTCGTACACCGTCATATGCGGATATAGAGCGTAAGATTGGAACACCATCGCAATGTCACGATCCTTCGGTGGTACATCATTGACGATGCGATCACCGATCTTGACTTCACCTTTGGTGATTTCTTCCAACCCTGCCAGCATGCGTAAAGCAGTGGTTTTCCCGCAGCCCGAGGGACCTACGAGAACGATGAATTCCTTGTCGTCGATGGACAGATTTAAATCGTTGACTGCCACGACTTCTCCGAATTCTTTGGTAATATGATCGTACGTTACACTTGCCATTTGAGCCTCCATTCCGAAAGAGTATAGTGGTTTCATTATACCAAAAGTTAAAAATTGTGACTGTAATAATCATGAGTATCCCTGGAAATCACCGGATTGGACATGGAAAATGAAGGTGTTCCAAATCTCCCTTTATCATGGGTATTCCATATGACCCAGTCATGTGGTTAATTGGGAATTAAATGCGATTCTTGGGAAGAAGAAGTAAAATAGGTAAATGACCGACGATGTTACTCCCATCCGCCAGCAATACTTGGAAATAAAAAGACAATATCCTGATACGCTTCTACTTTTCCGCCTCGGCGATTTTTATGAAACATTCGACCAGGATGCCGAAATTGCATCGCGTGAACTGGATCTTGTTTTGACATCCCGTCCTATCGGCAATGGTCTACGTGCCCCACTGGCAGGTATCCCTTACCACGCCATAGAGAATTACCTTGCACGCCTCATTGACAAAGGCTATCATGTTGCCATCTGCGAGCAGATCGGCGACCAACCTTCCAAAGGCATATTTCCTCGTAAAGTCGTTCGAGTGGTAACACCGGGAACGATCATCGAGGCGGGCCTCCTCCCGGTTGATTCCAACAACTATCTGGCTTCGATCATCATGCAGGATGGCCGTGCCGGTATTGCCTATGTTGACATTTCCACCGGCGAGTTCGCTGTTACCGAACTTGATGCTCCTTCAGGTTCTTCGGCTGCCTCATCAAGTCAGGACTTTGGACCTATCCGTGCTGAATTAACGCGGCTTCGACCTGCAGAAATCATCCACCCTGACAACTTTATCCTCCCCAACGGCATCCCCGGTCACCTGACTGCTTGGCCCGCTTGGCGCTTCGAGCTTGGAAAATGCCAGGAAACCTTGCTTTCACATTTCGGCGTTTCTTCCCTAGAAGGGTTTGGTTTGCAGGGTAAGTCACTGGCAATCCGCGCAGCTGGTGGAATCATACAATATATCAAGGAGACCGAAGAAGCGGCTCTCGCTTTGCTCTCAGGATTACGTTTATATAGCTTAAGCGAATTTATGACTCTTGATGCCGCTACCCGCCGCAATCTTGAGTTAACGGAAACATTACGTGGCGAAATCAAGGGTTCCTTGCTGGGTGTGCTTGACCAGACCGCCACTCCCATGGGAAAACGAAGTATCCGCCAGTGGGTCAGCCAGCCGTTGCTTGAGCTTGATCGCATCCGCAGAAGACAGGATGGTGTGGGGTATTTTGTCTCCCATTCCATGCTCCGGGCTGAGCTGCGGACTGCGCTTAAGCCTTTGTCCGACCTGGAACGGCTGACGAATCGCATCCTTTCTGGTCACGCCCAACCGCGCGATCTGGTTGCAATGCGGGGAACTTTGTTAAGTCTGCCAAAAGTAGGGCAGGCAATAAAAGGGAGCCAGGCAGGGCTCAAGGAATTTCTTCCTTCACCTTCCTTCTTGCCCGCTTTCGATAACTGCACTGATGTATTGTATCTGCTGCACTCCTCTATCGATGATGACCCGCCGGCAACTTTACAGAATACAGGTGTCATTCGCCCTGGTTTTTCGTCTGAACTGGATGGCGTCATCGAAGCCTCTAGTCATGCTAGGGAGTGGATCAATAATCTTGAACCAGCTGAACGCCAGCGCACCGGTATTAAGACTCTTAAGGTTGGTTATAACAAGGTTTTCGGATATTACATTGAAATCTCTCATGGACAGGCTGCCAATGCCCCGTCTGAATATATCCGAAAGCAAACATTGGTTAACGCCGAACGCTACATAACCCCGGAAATGAAAGAATATGAGACACTCATCCTGAACGCCGAGGAACGTATACGCGAGATCGAATTACGTCTTTTCCGCGAGGTTTGTTCAGAATTGATGAAATCTGCCCGACGGTTACTAGACACCGCGCGTGCAATTGCAGAATTGGACGTTCTTTCCGCCCTGGCTGAAGCGGCTGCCCTGGGAAGCTATATTCGTCCCGAGGTTCGTGAAGACAATGGGCTTGACATCCGCGATGGCCGCCACCCGGTGGTGGAACAAATGCTGCATGGCGAGCGCTATGTGCCGAATGACATCACCTTCGAACAAGGGGAAGTAATCCGGATTATTACTGGTCCGAATATGTCAGGTAAGTCAACATACCTGCGGCAGGCCGCTTTGATTACCCTGATGGCACAAATGGGTTCTTTCGTCCCGGCAACCTCTGCAATTATTGGGCTGGTGGATCGCATTTTTACGCGGATCGGTGCTCAGGATGAAATTCATGCTGGACAATCCACATTTATGGTGGAAATGATTGAAGTGGCCAACATTCTCCACCATGCCACGTCGCGAAGCTTGCTCATCCTGGATGAAATCGGACGTGGCACCAGCACCTACGATGGAGTATCCATCGCATGGGCGGTTGTCGAATATATTCATAATCACCCACAACTTCATGCAAAGACACTTTTTGCGACTCATTACCACGAACTAACTCAATTGGCGGACTTACTTCCTGGAGTGCGCAATTACAACGTTGCCGTTACGGAAGCGGATGGGAATGTTGTCTTCCTGCACAAGATCATCCCCGGCGGTGCAGATCGATCCTATGGCATCCATGTAGCCCAGCTGGCAGGTCTACCACGCACGGTTGTTCTGCGGGCGACCGAAATTATGCAAGAACTTGAGAAATCCTCCGGGCAGGCTATCCGGATCAACCCGCAAGCAGCCCAACAGGTGGCCTTATTTCCCGAGACCAACCCTTTGATAGAAGAATTGGGAAAGCTGGACATGAATTCGCTATCACCCATTGAGGCGCTCAATAAATTATATGAATGGCAACGACTCTTTCTGGATGAAAAGAAATAGAATCACATGATTATAATGGCTACGCGCAACATCCATTCAATCAAAAACCTCTCACTCACACGTAAGAGGTTTTTAATTATTTGCTTATAACACTAGCTTTTATGCTTTTTCAGCCTTCAATTCAGCTGCTGGAGCCTTGGAACGGGCAATGGCCCAGATCGTACCAGCCAGAAGAATCACAGCAATAGCTATGACAACAAAATTGATCGACCCATCTGCATTCTGGATCGGGTACTTGACAATGATCGGAGCGAACAGCAGACTTACCAGGTTGGCAACCTTGATCATCGGGTTGAGGGCTGGACCGGCGGTATCCTTCATGGGATCACCCACAGTATCCCCTACCACGCTCGCCTTGTGACGTTCGGAACCTTTGCCGGTGTTGGCTACTAGATTCCGCGGCTCATCTTCAATGGATTTCTTGGAA
The DNA here is from genome assembly GCA_050014055.1 of Anaerolineales bacterium. Classification (GTDB taxonomy): domain Bacteria; phylum Chloroflexota; class Anaerolineae; order Anaerolineales; family Villigracilaceae; genus UBA877. The sequence goes on from JBEKEB010000136.1 coordinate 4,607, forward strand.
TTGTCCCAGGCCCCACCGGCATTGGACATGAATACTGCCAGCAATTGACCGGAGACAATGATGCCCGCCAGGAAACCGCCCAGGGCTTCCACCTGCAGAACTAGGCCGATAAAAAGAGGCATCAAGACTGCGATAGTCGCCAGCGGAACGAGTTCTTTCTGGGCGGAAGCGGTCGAAATACCTACCACCTCGGCATAATCGGGTTTTTTGGTGCCTTCCATGATGCCGGGAATCTTGAATTGCCGGCGGACCTCTTCGACGATTCTACCAGCCGCGCGGCTGACTGCCCGGATGGAAAGCGAGGAGAACAACCAGGGCAACGCGCCTCCCAGGAGCATGCCGATGAACACTTTGGTATCAGAAACGCGGATCGCATCCATCACCGGCATGCCCAACTGCTTCTGCACCACACCCACGTCTGCGATATAGGATCCAAACAGACTGACTGCAGCAATTACGGCTGAGGCAATTGCAACACCTTTGGTGATGGCTTTGGTAGTGTTTCCGACTGCATCCAGGTCGGCCATGATCTGTCGGGCCTTCTTGGTCTCTTCATCTTCCATGTCATGCCAGGCCATTTCGCCAATGCCATTGGCATTGTCAGAGATCGGGCCATACGAGTCCATGGCAACGTTGTTACCAGTATGGCTGAGCATTCCGATACCGATCATTGCAATGGCATAGAGAACGTAATTAGGCCCATCATGACCAAACAGCAAAAGACCAAGAATAAAGGCGACTACGATAACGCAGAGCGCCCATACACTGGATTCCATGCCGACCGAAAGGCCAGAAAGTATCGTGGTAGCCGCACCAGTGGTGGTCGATTTGACGATCTCCTTAACCGGCGCCTTCTTTGTGGAAGTGAAGTATGATGTCAATGGATTGAACGCGACCGCCAGCCCCACACCGATCGCGGTAAGGGCAGCCAGGCGCAAGTCTCCTGCGTAAAGCCATGCCAGGAATATTGACAGCGTAACAGTGAAGATGCTGGAGACCTCATACGAGCGAAACATGGATTCTTCCGCATCGTGCGCCTGCAGGAACTTGATTGGAAATTTCTCCCAAATCGGTACAGTGAACGTTCCCAGCATGGAACTAATCACACCAATTGCCCTGATGATTAACGGGTACACAATCCAATATAAATGATGAGGGGGTAAGCTGTACAGAATAAGGCCAAGGATCAGGCCTGAAACAATGGTTGTCTCATAGGACTCAAAAATATCCGCCGCCATACCTGCACAGTCACCGACATTATCCCCGACCAGGTCAGCGATGACAGCCGCATTGCGAGGATCGTCTTCCGGGATATCCTTTTCAACTTTTCCAACCAGGTCCGCACCCACATCGGCTGCTTTGGTATAGATACCACCGCCCACGCGCATGAACAATGCCAGGAGCGTGCCACCGAATCCGAAGCCAAGCAGGGCATCCGGTGCTGCTTTACCGAAGACAATAAAAATCAAGGTTCCACCGAGCAGACCGAGGCCATCGGTCAGCATGCCTGTGATGGTACCGGCATAATACGCAATGGAAAGGGCTTCATTGAATCCACGGCGGGATGCAGAAGCTACACGAATGTTCGCCTGCACCGCCATGCGCATGCCCAACTGGCCGACCATCAATGAAAAGGACGCCCCCATGATGAAAGCGATGGTTCGACCGATAGCCACGATAAGAACAATTCCTTGTGGGCTGAACGCTTTGAATTCAACAGTGGCTTCCGAGCTTGGAGGAACAACATACACGCTGAAGAACATTACCAGGGTAAGGATGCCAATCAGCGGAAGGATGGTCTTGAGCTGGCGAGTAAGGTAGCTGTTGGCGCCAATTCGGATGGCATTCCAAATTTCCTGCATTTTTTCCGTGCCCTTGTCCTTCTTGAGCACGATGCCACGCAACAACCAGGCGTACCCCAGACTGATGAATGCGGCAACCAGAACGAAAACGATGGCAATCTGTTCAAAGTTACTTAAACCCGTCCGACTGCCCAGCCAAAGGATATTCATGTCACCTCCAATTAGAAAAAATTTTGATAGCTTTGTGAAAAAGTTAACCAACAAAATTCTGCGCTATTTTACCACCTTATAAAAATGTTTCGCAATTTATATTCCAGCAAAATGATTGATTTCCTCTGTCGCATTAGGGTTTCATTAGAGAACTTAAAACCTATTGACATGATATCTCGATTCATTGTATAGTTTTCTCGGTTACTTCTCAATCACTCCTTGGCACCGCTGCTCATCAATGGCCGCTGTGCCTTTTATTACGCATTAATTTATTTTACACTACAAGGAGAAAGAATGATTCGCACTACCAATCTCACAAAAGATTATGGTGCAAGAAGGGCGATAGACAATTTGACCTTCGAAGCCAAACAAGGCGAGGTGGTCGGATTCCTGGGCCCCAACGGCGCCGGTAAAACCACGACGATGCGCATCCTGGCCGGTTATATGCCCCCCACTTTCGGTTCAGCCCAAATTGCCGGTTTCGATGTGGTGGAAGAATCCATCGAGGTCCGTCGCCGGGTGGGTTACCTGCCTGAAACAGTTCCACTTTATTCCGATATGACCGTATTCGATTATTTGAAATTCATGGCCGATTTACGGCACTTGCCCAACGGCGATGAAATGGTTGACAACGCGCTGGAGATGGTTCAGATGGAACAGCGCGCCGAAGGCTACATCTCCAACCTTTCCAAAGGCATGCGCCAGCGGGTCGGCTTGGCTCAAGCCTTATTGCATAAGCCTGAGGTACTGATCCTGGATGAGCCAACCATTGGTCTTGACCCGGCCCAGGTAGTCGAAGTCCGCGGAATTATCAGGGAAATTGGGAAGGAACGTACTGTTCTCCTATCAACCCATATTCTCTCTGAGGCACAGCAATTGTGCGATCGTGTCCTCATTATCAATAAGGGTCGCATTGTTGCTGAAGACACACCCGAGAACCTGCAAGCCCGGCTTGTGGGTGCAGAACGCTCGATCTTGCGGATTAAAGGCGACGCTGAAGAACTTATGCCATTGATTTCCAAAATCAATGGTGTGCAGGATGCCAAAATCCGTCCTGATGGCGCAGTGGAGTTTCAGTTTGCTCCAGGCGTGGATGTGCGTCCAGAGGTCGCCAAAACAGTTATTAATTCCGGCTTCGATTTACTCGAACTTAGTCCGGTCGGGTTAAGTCTGGAAGAGATTTTCCTGGAGTTGACGCGTGATGACGCGTCTACTAAATAAGGAGTAGTAAAGATGCGCAACGTTTGGACAATCGCACGTCGTGAAATTCGGTTGTATTTTGCCAGTCCGATTGCATATATCATAGGTCTACTCATTTTCCTTATTACAGGCATCTATTTTGTATTGTCAATTTATCTAGCTGGCCAGGCCGCTTTTACCACCGGCTCTACAACCGCACCCGGTCCCGATTTGGTTGTCGGGCTGATGGCATTTCTGCTTCTTTTTGCGGTTCCGGCATTGTCCATGCGACTGATGGCTGAAGAACATCGCAATGGAACTCTTGAATTACTCCTCACCGCCCCCATTCATGAATGGGAACTGGTTGTCGGTAAATGGTTGGGCTCGTTCCTCTTTGTTTTTCTGATTATATTAATCACTTTTATTTACCCGATCGTGCTGAACGGCTTGGTCACGCCAGGCATAGATCAAGGCCTGATGATGGCAAATTACCTGGCCATTACACTAGTGTCCGCAGCATTTTTGGCACTTGGTACAGCAATTTCTTCCTTCTTTAATAACCAATTCGCAGCTTTTTTTGCGACACTTGCTGTGCTATTTTTCCTTTGGGTTGTCATCGGGTGGCCGGCCGTTGTGATGCAAGGTAGTGGCGGCATATTTGACTATTTAAGCATGAGTACCCATTTTTCATCAATGCAAGCTGGTACGGTAGCGCTCTCTGATATTGTTTATTATCTAAGTTTAACCGGGCTTGGTCTCTTCCTGGGCACGGTTGCGGTTGAAATCCGAAGGTGGAAATAATGGCAAAGAAATCGAATTCCTCTAAGAAATTATCTTTAAAGCAGGTTGCGCCTGCCGGGTTGTGGCTCTCCGGACTTGCTGTTCTGGTGGCCATAATCACACTTATCGTGAAGCTTCTCGTCTTTATTGGGTTATATGCACCTCCTGATCAAAAAATCATTAACCTGATTCTTTGGATAAGCATCGGAGTGGCAGTTGTTGGCCCGGCACTTTATGCCTTGCTTGATCCGCAACGAATAAGGGAATTTCTTACAGGCAGGCAAGCCCGCCACGGCAGCAATGCCATCATCATGTTGGTTGCCTTTATCCTTATACTGGTAGTGATCAATGCTATTGCTTATCAAAATCCCATCCAGTGGGATTGGACGGAAGGGAAACAAAACACTCTGGCTCCTGAGACGATTGACACACTAAAAAAGCTCCCGGCCCCGGTTCAGGCGATCGGTTTTTATACTTCACGTACTTCGAATACCACCACTTTGGATCTTTTCACCAAACTAAAAGCCAGTAGCAATGGCAAGTTCAGCTATGAATTCGTCGACCCCGAAGCCAATCCCGCTAAGGCGCAACAATATAAAATTACTCAGGATGGATCGGTTGTTTTGTTATTACAAGGTCGACAGGAAGTGCTCACCAGTCCCACTGAACAGGATTTCGCCAACGCTTTGGTGCGGCTCATGAACCCTGGTTCGCGGGTTGTTTATTTCCTCGCTGGGCATGGTGAACGCGACATACAAAACCCTGCCGATAAGGCCTACACGCGCGCACGCACGGTACTTGAATCGAAGAATTACACAGTCAAATCCCTCAACCTCCTTGCTGAAAATAAAATTCCACCAGACGCACTTTCAATAATCATTGACGGACCTACCCAACCGATTTCTAGCCAGGAGATGTCTCTTCTTGGCGCCTATGTCGCCAAAGGAGGCTCCCTTATTGTCATGGAAGACTCCTCCTTGGCTTCGAATGCGGGCAAACCGGCTGACCCCTTACTTAATTATTTGACAACCACTTGGGGAATTACTATCGAGAATGATCTTGTGATAGATCCGAGTTCAAGCCAGATTATTGTTGCGGTGGAAAATGCTTACGGTACCCACCCGATCACTGATAAGTTACAAAGCCAAAACATGGTTTCATTCTTTCCAACCGCTTGCAGCCTTTCTCTGAATACCAATATTCAGAATGTGCAAACGACTGCGTTGGTTACGACCATAAACACCTCCTGGGGCGAGACCGACTTTACCGCCTTGCAAAATAATCAAGTCTCTTATGATGCAAAAACCGACTTCGCTGGCCCTTTGACCGTTGCGGCTGCGGCAGAAAACTCCACTTCAAACGGTCGGGTGGTTGTGGTTGGCGACTCTTCC
>JBEKEB010000137.1:0-9945 GCA_050014055.1 Anaerolineales bacterium
CACATTCAGGCGGCTACGCGTGGTACATATTCAGGCGGCTACGCGTGGTACATATACGGGCGATCATGCCTGGTACACATCAGGCGGCTACGCGTGGTACATATTAGCACGGTCAATGACAATTAAAGTCACTTTTTGAAATTTTTCCGCGGAACGAATACAGGATTGGAAAGAACAGTGGGAGGCTTTTTCCTTTCGTGTGTAAGCGGATAACCAGGGGAGATGGACAAATAATTGTTCCAAAGAGACTCCTTCATGGATCAAAAGCGGGAGGCATATACCTGCTTGAGATGGGGATGGCTATTACCATTCGCAATAAGGCTTATTTTAGAACTATTGTTCTGTTTCGGCAAGGGTTGGGAAAGAGAATAAAAGGTAGGGCTGGCGCTGTTCAGCCAAATTACCAGCCAGTTGAAGGGCTGTCCGTTTGAAGTGAGTTTACCGGAGAAAGTGCCGGTCAGCGGCGCAATTCTGGCTGACCTTTAAATATTTTTGACTGACGACGTCAAAACGGAAAGGTCTGAAATCAGGGGGTTGACAATGATAAGATACTTATATATAATATTGTTATATAACAATCTTATGTCAACGAGGCTTTTCGATGACCCAAATCCAACAGGTTCGCAAAGGTAGTACTTCCCTACTGATCTTAAGCGTGCTGTCCGCGGAAAGAATGTACGGGTATCAAATCATGCGCGAACTCGAAAAGCGCAGTGCCGGCTACTTCACCATGACCGCTGCGTTGCTCTATCCCGCCCTGCACCAGCTTGAATCGGACGGTCTGGCGGAAAGTGAATGGCAGGATAACCCGGGAAAGCGGCGCCGCAAGTATTACACCATCACCACAAAAGGACGGAAAGCGTTGGTAGACAGCCAGGCGGAATGGCAGATCTTTGTCGCTAATCTGTTCAAGACATTGGAACCATCAGATAAAGTTCAGGAGGGCGGGGCATGACACCGGATGAATATCTGCAAGCCTTACGAAAAAAACTGAAAAGCTTTTCGGCCGCCGATCAAGCCAACCTGGTCGAGGAGATCGGCAGCCACATCGAAAGCGGCGAGGAAGATCCGACGTTGGGAAAAGATTCTGCGCAAAGGAGACAAAAGCTAATGTCGGAACTAGGCTCCCCTGAAAAGATGGCAAAAGGGTTCAAGATTATTTACCAACCGGATGGTCTAATCGATTTCCTTTTGGTTGCGATCCCCCTTTTGCTCAATACCAGCCTCAACTTGCTGCTCGTCAGTTTGATGCCGCGGTATCCATGGGCAGACGTCCGAGCCGTCGTGCTAATCCGCGTATTGTTGATAGGAATTGGAATATGGCGAGGCTCTAAACTGCTGACATTGGCCTGGGCAACTCGCACAGTCGTCCAGATTGTCGCGATGCTGGCTTTAACTCAAGGATATTATCTTCACCAGAGCATTATCTGGATTCCAATCTTATTGGGAGTGGTTTACTTGACTGGACGGCTTATCTGGCAGAACCGGCGGGACGCGTTGATTGTCATCTATGGCCTGCTACCGTTAATCGTTGGTGGTCTTGGTTTCGCCTTTAATTCCACTGTAAACGTTCAGTTCTTGAATGGAAGGATCGAGCTATCCATCCTACAGGCCTTCTCACGTTTTTCTGTGATTTTGGACGGACTGAACATCGTTGCGTTGGCTGTGATCTTCCTGGCCAAAGACCGAAATTTCCGCTGGGCCGCGGTGGCAATCTATGGGCTGATTCTCGGCTCGTGGATCGCCGGTTCCCTGGAAGTTCTTTTTACCTGGGTAGTGGTCCCATTGCTCATCGTGTGCCTTGGTTGGTGGCTGGATCAATTCACACGACGACAGATCAGATTTGCGCGCTGAATCATCTCTCCGGTACCTCCCGAAAGCCAGGAAGGTATTAGTCTATTTGTTTTAGGATAATGTCGCAAATCGCTAATCCGTTCTGGCAAAATTCAATTCCCTATGCCGCAATTGACACGGTGGAACACTTCTGAATCTGATTGCCAAACATGCTAATGTTCCAATGATTGAATTTGGCAAGAATTTCAGAATCAGAATCCAGTCAAACCACAATCTACTTCTTTGATTCCCAAGTCTGTCACATAACCTCACTGATTTAAATTGTTTACAGGTTATCGCACATCTTCCTCAACTCCTCCTCCCCGATCACCTTCACCCCCAGCGCTTTGGCCTTCTCGTATTTCGAGCCAGGCGCCTCACCCAGGACGAGATAGCTGGTGGTCTTGCTGACCGAATCGGTCAGCTTGCCACCATGCTGTTCGATGAATTCCTTCACGCCTGCGCGGCTTAGGCTGGGCAGCGTGCCGGTGACGACGAAGGTCAGACCGGATAGCGGGCCGGAGGATTGAGGATTAGAGATGGAGGATGGTTGATTGACAGGCCAGACACCGGCAGCCTTTAGCTTTTCGAGCACTTTCTGGTTGCGTGGTCGCGCAAACCAATCCACGATGGCCTCGGCGATATTCGGACCAACCCCGTTTACCTTCTGCAACTGGTCCGCATCAGCCTTGGCCAGCAGATCCAGGGAGGGGAAGGCCCGGCTCAGGTCGGCGGCCGAGACCTCGCCCACGCCGTGCACGCCCAGGGCGGTCAGCAGGCGGCTCAATGGCTGGCCTCTGGAGACCTGGATGGCTGCCAGCAGGTTATCCGCAATCTTGCCGGGCGGTTCCTTTTCGGTCTTGCGGTCCTTCCTGGTCACGGCGTTTAGAATATCCGCGCGGGTGAGAGTAAAGATATCGGCCGCATCCCTGACCGCGCCGGTCTCGATCAGCTTTTCGACGATCTTGATGCCCAGACCGGTGATATCCATGGCGCCGCGCGAGACGAAATGCTCCACGTTACGCACCAACTGGGCCGGGCAGGCGGCATTGACGCAGTACCAGGCGACTTCGCCCTCGAAGTGTTCGACGGGCTGCCCGCAGGCCGGACAGGTGCCGGGTGGAACATAGGGCTTTTCCACGCCAGTGCGCAGGTCCACGACCGGACCGATGATGTAGGGGATGACCTCGCCGGCGCGCTTGACAAGCACCCGGTCGCCGACTCGGATATCCTTATCGGCGATATAGTCGAAGTTGTGCAGGGTGGCGTTCTTGACAATGACCCCGTTGATCTCGACCGGTTCCAGGACCGCCTTGGGAGTCAGGACACCCGTGCGGCCGACCTCCACCTCGATATCCAGCAATTTGGTGGTAACTTCATAGGCCGGGAACTTGAAAGCGATGGCGCCGCGCGGGTCCTTGCCAACGAAGCCCAGCTCGCCGGCCAGGGACAGGTCATCGATCTTGATGACCATGCCGTCGGCTTCGTAGGGTAATTCATCGCGGCGGCTGTCCCAGGTGACGGTGTAGGCAATGGCCTGTTCGATATTGTCAAAACGCTGGACTTGCTGCTCGACCGGGAAACCGAGCGATCTGAGATATGCAAGCAGTTCCCATTGGGACTGAGGGGGTTGAGGGGCCTGAGGAAACCGTGGAATATTTTCCCAGGCGACGATCTGGTAGACCAGCAGGGTGAGCGGGCGGGCGGCCGTGATGGACGGATCGAGCTGGCGCAGCGACCCGGCGGCGGTGTTGCGCGGGTTGAGATAGGTCTTCTCCCCGGCTTCCTGCAGCTTGCGGTTCAGTTCCTCGAACTCCCGGACGGGGATGAAGACTTCGCCGCGCACAACCAGGTAATCAGGGATTAAGGGATTAGGGATTAGGGGATTGGGTAATTGGGGTTCAGGAACTCGCCCTTGATTGCCTGACCCCCGGTCTACCGGAATGCGAAGTGGGATGGCCTTGACCGTGCGCAGGTTGGCGGTGATATCCTCGCCGATCTCGCCGTCGCCGCGCGTGGCGCCCTGGACGAAGAGGCCGTCCCGGTAGTGCAGGACCACGCTCAGGCCGTCGATCTTCGGTTCAACCACGAAACAGGCTTTTTCCACCCGGTCGTCGATCCTGCTCACGCGCTCGTACCAGGCCTGTGCGTCCGCGGCGCCAAAGGCATTGGCCAGGCTGAGGATGGGATGCGGGTGGCGGACTTTCTCGAACTTTTCCGATGGAATCGCCCCGGCGCGCTGGCTGGGCGAATCGGGCGTGACCCAGTCCGGGTGGTCCGTTTCGATCCGGCGCAGTTCGACCAGCAGGCGGTCATATTCAGCGTCGCTGATAACAGGGTCGTCGAGGACATGATAGCGGTAGTTGTGGAAGTGCAGCTGTTGTTTAAGTTCTAAGTAACGCTTTTGGATGGTCTGATCGTCCATTTCAACCACCTGTAATTCTGTTTGAGATAAGCGTACAATTGGTCTGAGGATGTTCCGAATGAAGCTCTGCCTTTGCCTTATTTTACCTTTTATTATGGCGGCCTGTGGGCCGGCATCCTCCAGCCCCAGCGTGGTAGCGACCGCCGTGAACAACCAGGAGACAACACAAGCCCCCGGCTTTTCAGCAACCAAGCTGGCCATGCTGACCGCGCAGGCCGAAACAGTCACGGCTGGTTATCCCAAGAACGACGCCACCATCACGGTGATCATGGCGGGTAAATATACCCTCGGGACCGCCATGTCGGCGACCATGACGGCCCAGCCGAGCGACACGCCATTCCCCACGGTTCCCGCGAATGCACCTTTCTGCCAACCAGCTGACTTGCAAAGCTCGTTTGGATCGAATGCGGCCGCGCAGACGATCCTGCTGAGCGCGGGGCTGAAAAATACCGGCAGCCAGGCGTGTTTTTTGCAAACCTGGCCGCAAGTCCGGCTGGTTGACCGACAGGGAAAAGCACTGGATGTGGAGTATGGCTATTTTGACATTGGATTGGGCAATGCTGGGGCGGCCGCCACGGAACAGGCGCAGGAAAATGCCACTGCCAAGGTGGGGCTGTGGCCGGGCTGGAGCGTGTGGGTCAACCTGATCTGGCAGAACTGGTGCGCCGCCCCGGTCAGCGGTGGCGCCGTGATCCGGCTTAGCTTCAACAATAGCGGGGTTATCAATATCCCGACAAACATCCAGGCGGGCGGAACCTGCAACGCGCAGGGGCAACGCTCCTACGTGGGCATAGCAAAGCTGGTGCTGATGCCTGCCCCATGAAGAAAAAAGACCCATGAAAATCACACAAACCTTTACTGCTCCTGACCGGGCGACCTGGCGCGAGTGGCTGGCCGGGCACGGCGCAAGCGAGAGCGAAATCTGGTTGGTTTATCACAAGGCCGGCAGCGGCAAAGCAACCATCTCGTACGAGGATTCACTCGAGGAAGCCCTGTGCTTCGGTTGGGTGGACAGCCTGATCCAGAAGATCGACGAGCAAAAATACGCCCGCAAGTTCACACCGCGCAAGCCCGGGAGCCAGTGGTCCGAGCTGAACAAGCACCTGGTGGTTAAACTGATCAAGGAAGGCCGTATGACCGGGGCCGGCATGGCCAAAGTGGAGTTTTCCGTAGAGCAAGCCCAGTCTGCCCGGCCAAAGCGGCCCGAACTGCCCCTGCCGGACTGGTTGAAGGAAAGTCTGATGACCAGCCCGAAGGCCTGGCAGAACTTCAGCAAGCTGCCGCCCTCGCACCGGCGGAATTACATCCTGTGGGTCTCGGATGCCAAACGGGAAGAGACACGACAAAAGCGGATAAAGGAAGCAATCGGGCGGTTGGAAAAGAATGAGACACTGGGGTTGAAATAGGAGAGGAGGAAACACTTATGACAAAGAAGGAAAGTTATGACGAGTATATGGTCATCGCGGAAATGTATGATTACATTGTGCCGTACCGGGAACGGGCCGACGTGGGTTTTTTCGTGCAGGCCGCCAGTGAATCCGGCGGACCGGTGCTGGAAGTAGGCTGCGGCACGGGGCGGGTGCTAATCCCGACTGCCCGGGCGGGGATCGAGATCACCGGCCTGGACCTTTCGCTGCATATGCTGGCGGTCTGCCGGGAACGGTTGAAGGCCGAGTCGCAGGAAGTCCGGTCCAGGGTAGAGTTGATGGAGGCGGACATGCGTCAGTTCGAACTGGCCCGGACCTTCCAACTGGTGACGCTGCCATTCCGGCCGTTCCAACACCTGACGACGGTGGAAGAGCAATTGGATTGCCTGGGCTGCATCTACAAGCACCTGGGGGAGGGCGGCAAACTGATCCTGGACATTTTCAACCCAAAGCTGGAATCGCTGGTGGACACTAATTTTGGAAAGGAAATGGCCGAGGAGCCGGAGTTCAGCCTGCCGGACGGAAGAAAGGTGGTCCGGCGCCACTCGGTGGTGTCGAGAGATGTAGCCAACCAGATCAATTATGTCGAGCTGATCTATTACGTGACTCATCCGGATGGCCGGGAGGAACGCCTGGTGCAGGCTTTCCCGATGCGCTACCTGTTCCCATTCGAGGCCGAGCACCTGCTGGCGCGCGCCGGGTTCAGGGTGGAGCAGCTCTACGCCGACTATGATAAGAGCTCGTATGGGTCGAAGTACCCGGGCGAATTGATCTTCGTGGCAGGAAAGACGAAGGATTAAGCACGAACAAATTGGCTCTATACAACTTGGCATTTTCTTCCTAGAATCAGGCCATGTCCAATCCAGGCATCCACAAAACCTCCCTCACACGCGGCTATACGGTCGCGTTCATCAGCGCGGTCATCCTTTCCACCACCGCCATCTTCATCCGTTATCTTACCCAAACCTTCCACCTGCCGGCCCTGGTACTGGCCTTCTGGCGGGAAGTGATTGTAGCCCTGACCATGCTGCTTGCATTGGGCCTGCTAAAACCGGCCCTGCTGCGGGTGGAACGCAGCCACCTGCGCTTTCTGGTATTGTATGGCCTGGTGCTCGCATTCTTTAACTCGTCCTGGACTCTTTCGGTCTCTCTGAACGGGGCCGCGGTTTCAACCGTGCTGGCCTATTGCTCGACCGGCTTCACGGCCCTGTTAGGCTGGTGGCTGTTAAAGGAGGGGTTGGGCTGGGCCAAACTGCTGGCAGTGGCGCTGTGCCTGGGAGGCTGCGTGTTCATCTCAGGCGCACTCGACCCGGCCGCCTGGGCCGTCAACCTGCTGGGAATCATCACCGGGATCCTTTCAGGGCTGTTCTACGCCATATACAGCCTGATGGGACGCTCGGCCTCACAGCGCGGCCTGAACCCCTGGACAACGCTATTGTATACCTTCGGCTTTGCAGCCGTTTTCATGCTGGGCTTCAACCTGCTGGGCCAGGGCTTCCTGCCCGGCGCGATCACCCGCCCGGCAGACTTCCTGTGGCTTGGGAACTCCTTGGCAGGTTGGGGCATTTTGCTCCTGCTGGCAATGGGGCCCACACTGGCCGGGATGGGGCTTTACAACGTGAGCCTGTCGCTCCTGCCTTCCAGTGTTGCCAACCTGATCGTCTCCCTGGAACCGGCTTTCACTGCCGTCATCGCGTATTTCCTACTGGGCGAACGACTTACCTGGGTGCAGGTGGGCGGCAGCCTGATGATCCTGAGCGGGGTGGTCTTCCTGCGCGTTTATGAAGGCTGGCTGGCAGGACAGGCGAGGCCCGAACCCGAACCGGTTGCAATGTAAGGTAAAAAAACTTCACCACGATCCCGCGGGAGAGCACCGCGGGACAGGCGGTCACGAAGGAACACAAAGGGAAAGAAAAGAAATTTAATGGCACAAGAAGCCATAACGGCCCTGCTGGAGAAAGCCATCGAGGCGCGTGAAAAGCTGTTCGATGTAGAGCACAAGATCGCCTTGAGGTTGTTCAACGGCTTCCTGGAGGGCTGCCCCGAGCTGGTGGTCGATCTGTACGGGCGCACGCTGGTGCTGCACGACTATTCCGAATCGCCGGAACAGGGCCTGAACATGATCCGGCAGGCGCAAGTCTGGCTCCAAAACCGCCTGCCCTGGCTGCGGGCAGGGATCCTCAAGGTGCGCAACAGCCCGTCGGCAGAAGCAAAACGCGGCCAGCCGCTATTCGGCGAGGACCCCGACCGGAAGGTGCAGGAACAGGGGGTCTGGTACGCGCTGGACCTGACCATGCACCAGGACGCCAGCCTGTACCTGGACTCCCGCAATCTGCGCACGTGGGCCTGCCAAACCCTGGGCGGTAAGGCCGTCCTGAATACCTTCGCTTATACCGGCAGCCTGGGAGTGGCAGCGCTGGCGGGCGGAGCCGCCCGGGTGGTACAGCTGGATTTGAACCGGGAGTTCCTCAATCTGGCCAAAAGCTCGTATACGTTGAACGGTTTCTCCATCCACAAGGAAGAATTTCTTTGCGGAGATTTCTGGGAGCAGGTCGGCCGGCTTAAACGGGCAGAGGTGCGCTTCGACTGCGTGATGGTGGACCCGCCATTCTTCTCGGCCACTCCCAAAGGCAGGCTGGACCTGAACACGGACAGCGCCCGGCTGATCAACAAAGTCCGCCCGCTGGTCAATGACGGCGGCTGGCTGGTCTCCATCAATAACGCGCTGTACGTCAGCGGGAAGGAATATATTCAGACTCTGGAAGAATTGTGCTCAGATGGATATCTAAAGATCGCCGGGTTGATCCCGGTGCCGGAGGATTTCACGGGCTACCCGGAGACCCGGGTAGGGGAACCGGTCACCGACCCACAGCCGTTCAACCATTCGACGAAGATCGCAGTACTTGAGGTGAAAAGAAAAAAGAATTAACACAACCCCCCAACGAACGGGGGGCAGGCGGACACTACGGACATGAAAAAAAGTCTGGTAAAAAACCTTTGTATCCTTTGCGTCCGTCGTGTAAATTAATGCTCTTACTCTGCGACCGGAACGGGCGGGTTAGGCGAGGTGGAACGGCGCGAGAGGTTGATCAGCACGACCGAGCCGATGATGATGGCCGCCGAGACAAGCACATGCACGGTCAGGGTCTCCTGCGCGAACAGGCTGCCCAACAGGATCGCCACCAACGGGTTGACATAGGCATAGGTAGAAACCAGGGAGATTGGGGCGGCGCGCAGCAACCATGCATAGGCGGTAAAACCGGCCAGAGACCCAAGCAGGAACAGGTAGAGCATGGCAAGCCAGGACCGTGCGGTGATATTGCTCAGCACCAGCTGGTGCCATTCGCCAGTGAGCGAACCGGCCAGGTACAGCCCGGCGCCCCCGCCCAGCATCTCCATACCGGTGGAGAGCAGGGAGGAAGCCGGGAGGCGCGCGCTACGGCTGTAGATCGAGCCGAGCGACCAGAAAAGCGCTGCAAAAAGCAGGGTGATCACTCCCAGCGTGGGAGCATTGACTGATTTTCCACCCATCATGGAAGGGGCAACCAGCAAGGCGATGCCCCCAAAACCGATTGCAAGGCCAATCATACCGAGCAAATTCGGGCGTACGCCGCCCGGACGCAGCGCTTCCATGGTTGTCATCCAGAGCGGCACTGATCCGATGATCAGCGAGGAAATCCCGGAAGCCACGTTCTGCTCCGCCAGCGAAAGGAGTCCATTACTTCCAAGCAGGAGCAGCAAGCCGACCAGCGAAGCCCGCAGCCATTGGCCGCGCGTCGGCGCAGGATCGCCGGCCAGCCGTCTCCACACGTATAGGCAAGCTCCTGCGAGCAGGTAACGCGTCCCGGCCATGAGGAAAGGCGGGATGGTTTCGACAGCAAAGTGGATGCCAAGGTATGTACCACCCCAGAAGGTATAGACGGTGAGCAAGGCGATCCAGATCTTGAGCTTGTTTGGCATGGGCAATTTCTTCTTCCTGATAAAGATACCCCATTATACCGAACTGCCGGGCGGAACCCACCCGTTTCTTGCTAAGAAATTTTCACCACGATCCCGCGGAAGAACACCGCGGGACAAGCGGTCACCAAGGAACACGAAGGGAAAGAATCTTGGGTTTGTAATGAAAATGAGTAATGAATAACCCTAACCCGGACGAGCCGGAAGAGGAAAGAGAAAGAGGGAAAGTTGCACAAAGGGTGGGGCCCGAAGGCACCCTACAAGTCATGGCGGGATTGGCCCGAAGGCTTCCCAGACTTGAAA
>JBEKEB010000138.1:0-9734 GCA_050014055.1 Anaerolineales bacterium
AAAACAGGGCAGGGATTCTTTTTGGGCTCTTTTAAGTGCCCGCCTGGCAGCTTTGTGCGGCTTTGCAAGGCCAAAATTATTATCCGAAAGTTGTTAAAGTACGAGTTGTTGCAGACGAGTCAGATATACAAACAGTAATTTGCGCTCCCAACTGGCCGTATCGGGGTTATCAACCCTGAAACGGCCAGTTTTTATTAATGGAGAACAGCATGCAAATGTTTTTATATGCCCTAGGGTTTGGGGTATTAGGATATTTGTGCGGTTCGCTGCCATTTGCCGTATGGATCACGCGGTTGGTCAAAGGCGTGGACGTACGGGCGGCTGGTTCGGGCCATGCCACCACCACCAATACCATCCGCCAGGCCGGCTTGCTACCGGGCGCAGCGGTCTTCATCCTGGATGTTTCCAAGGGCTTTGCCCCCACCTGGCTGGCGCTTCATTACGCACCGGCGACCTGGATCGCCGCGCTGACAGCCGCCCTGGCAGTGGTCGGGCACTGCTGGCCGCTCTTCGCGGATTTCCGCGGCGGCATGGGGCTTGCACCCGCCAACGGCGGCATGATGTCGGCCTTCCCGCCCGCCATTCTGATCACTTACGCCTTGGTGGGCCTATTGACGCTGATCCTGCGCCATAGTGCACGCGCCAGCGTGATCACAGGGATCCTTTTTGCGCCTGTGTTATGGGCAATCGGGCTGCGCGGCCCGGTCCTATGGATCGCGGGCGCGGTGGGGCTGGTGGTGGCCTTGCGCTTCCTGATAGATTGGAATCGTAAATATCGTGAGCCTTGGCTGGATCGGATGAAGAAGACCGGGTAGTGTCCGCAGAGCAGTTAAAATAGAATTCAAGTTCCTCTCGACACAGGGCAGGTTTTGCTGTAAAGTATGCGCAAGGATGCCATGATTAAACCAACTGACTTGATCCTGGTGTGTGTTCTGCCGGGACCGCGCGACCTGGAAATTGCGCGGTTGCTAGGCTGGTACCGCATCCCGTTTCGCAGCGCACCCAAAGTGGTGGCGGTGGATGGACTGGCTTTTTACCAGCCCGGAACGTTCGGTGAATCCGGCGGGCGGATCGAGTTCATGGCGCCGGTGCGCGGCTACGAGCTGACCACGCGGGCGGAATTGCTGCGGGACGAACCGGAGCATCCGCACGCGCGCGAGGAATATTTCAAGATCCAGCTGGGCCCGTTGGAACGGTTGGCGCACCCGGTCATTGCGGAAAAGTGGCGGCGACAGACATTCCTGTATACTACCGGAGAATATCTGCTGCAAGCACAATCGCTGAATGACCTGGTCGTCCGGAGTGATGAAAGGCAGTTGCTCTGGCAATCATTAAGAGAAAGAGCGACACAGGGACAAGCCTATCAGGTCGATCTGCCGGAAGCGGATATTCCACCGGAAGTGCTGGCGGCACTGCTTGGGATTAAGGAAGTCCATTCATCTTACGACGCAAAGGAACTACAAAATGAAAACTTTGATAAAAGGCGGCAGACTGGTTACTGCTGAGGAAACATTCTCTGCCGATATTCTGGTTGTGGATGAAAAGATTTCACAAATCGGCAAAAATTTGCAAACTGGTGATGCCAATGTGGAGGATGCCTCCGGGAAGATGATCCTGCCCGGCGGGGTTGACCCGCATGTGCATCTTGACCTGCCGATGGCCGGGACGGTCTCGTCGGATGACCATTACACCGGCACGAAGGCAGCGGCCTTCGGCGGGACAACCACGGTGATCGACTTCGTCTCCTTCGACTTCCCCACGCTGCGCGAGTCGGTCGATACATGGAAGAAAAATGCAGAAAAGGCTGCCGTGGATTACTCCGCCCATATGAACCTGACCCGCTTCGACGAGAAGATCGCGGCAGAACTGCCAGACCTGCCCGGGATGGGCATCACCACGGTAAAAACTTTCACGGCTTACAATAACCGGCTGCGCCTACCGGATGGCGACATCTTCCGGGCTCTGCGGATCGCGCGCGACCACGGCATGATGGTGCTGCTGCACGCCGAAAACGGGGATGTGATCGAAACGCTCATTTCCGAAGCCCTGGCGGCGCATCACCTGACGCCCGAATGGCACGCCAAGACCCGGCCGGCCTGGGGCGCGGTCGAAGCCACCCTGCGGGCCAGTTCCCTGGCTGCCCAGGCGGAGGCGGCGCTATACATCGTGCATATGAATGTGGCCGGCGAAGTGGACATGCTGCGCTATGCACGCGAGCACGGCGTCAGGGTGATGGGAGAAACCTGCCCGCAGTACCTGTTCTTCACCGAAGATGACCTGCGCCGCCCGGACGGGGCCAAGTGGGTGTGCTCACCACCCGTCCGAACGCAGGCCGACAACGCCCGCCTATGGGAAGGCCTGGCGGACGGCACGCTCCAGACCATCGGCACAGACCACTGCCCGTTCTTCTTCGATGGCACCAAAGCGATTGTCTATGAAGGCAAGCCGATTGCCATCCCCGGCAAGGAGCTCGGGCGGGAGGATTTCACCAAGATCCCCAACGGCCTGCCGGGAATCGGCGACCGCCTGCCGGTACTCTGGACGACCGGCGTCGGATCCGGGAAGCTGACCGCCAACCAGTTCGTGGCGCTCACATCCACTAATCCGGCCAGGATCTTCGGGTTGTACCCGCGCAAAGGCGCGCTGCAACCAGGCTCGGACGCGGATATGGTAATTTGGGACCCGCACAAGAAGGTCAAGTACGGCGTGGCGCACAGCGCACAGCGCACGGATTACAACCTGTACGAGGGCTGGGAGCTGACCGGTTACCCCGAGAAGGTCTTCCTGCGCGGGCGGTTAATCGTCGATGGCGAGAAGTGGCTGGGGCGCCGCGGGATGGGCCAATTCATGGCGCGCCAGCCAGGCGCAGCAGTCTTGTAACCTGCAATAAATATTTAACCGGAGATACCCTACACCCTTCGGGTACAGGCGGGTACGATGTAAACGGGGATAAACGGTTTTTATTTGACAAACTGTCCATCGACTGCCCCCTTTGGAGCCAAGCTGCTCCCTATGGTCGCTCCGCTCATGTGTGCCTGCCTGCGCCAGCCTGTCATGCCTGCACCTTGACGCAGGCACAGGTGGACAGACTTTGCAGCGTACCGCAGGTACAGGTGCCGCACAGTGCAGGCAGGACGATGGTTGAGAAAGAAGCTTACTTTCCTGGCTATTCGCAGCAGGCTGCTGGCATATCTCGCCGGAGAGGCTTCCAGGAAGAGGGAACTGGCTGCCGCGATCAAAGCAGAAGCTGTCCTGCCATAGAGACAAAGAACGACTGAAGTCGTTACAACGCCTGCTCGATTGACCAGTAGCTGGTACTGATCAGTTTTGCAAAAGCTCTTGTAACCTGGGATGGTTTGCGTAGAAACCGCGGTTTTCCTGCGGCAATTGCGCCGCGATCCGGCACATGATTTCATCGGTATCGGTTTTCAGGGCCTCATCGCGGCCCTGGCTCTCCGACGGGAGCGGCGGCAGGGTGAACATGGGACCGATGTGGATGTTTATGTGCGGACGGCGGAAGTGCTTTAATTGAACGAAAAAGATTTCATCATATGTGCCGGCGATCCCGACCGGCACGAGCGGGAATCCCATTTTTACGGCTAGGTAACTGACCCCCGGTTTGCCTTCGATCAGATGGCCGACTTTGGAGCGGGTGCCCTCCGGGGTGATGACCAGCACCTCGCCATGCTTCATGCGTTTTATGACCGCCCGGATGGCCCTGATATCCGGGTTGAAGCGGTCCACGAAGATAAAATTCAACTGGCGACCCAACCAGCGCATGATCGCCATTTTTTCCCATTTCTCACCCACCAGCAGCAGCAGGTTATTATGCGGGAGAATGTAGAACGGCAGGAAAGCGTCCACCAGCCCGAGGTGGTTGGAGGCAATAATAAAATTGCCTCCGCTGATGTCGTTGGGGATGTTTTCCTGGCCATGGCATTCGACTGTGGTTAAGAGACGGAGCAAAATACGGATAATGAATCGGGTGAATTTGAGTCGCATGGGTGCAATTGTATGCGAAAGTTCGCAAAAGAAAAAGCCCGGCCTGGAAATTGCCAGAGTTGCTTTAAACCCCTGATAAAACCTGCTTCCTCCGCCAGCTATGACGGCGAGGACGAGGCTTGGAGCGAGGTTTTGTCAGGCACTCTACTTGTCAGGATTCGCTTTTGAGGATGTGCGTCAGGATGGTGGCACCCGATCCGCCGATATTCTGGGCCATGCCGATGCGTGCTTCCGGAACCTGGGTTTCGCCGCATTCCCCGCGCAATTGCTGCACCACCTCGACGATCTGGTAGACCCCGGTCGCACCAACCGGATGCCCACGCGCCTTGAGCCCACCACGCGTGCAAACCGGAATTTGTCCAGCCGGAGTGATCGCACCATCCAGTCCAAGCTGCACCCCCCTGCCGCGCTCGGCAAATCCGCTCGCCTCCAGTGACAACACCGACATGATGGTAAAGGCATCATGCAATTCGAATACGTCAATGTCTGCGGGCCCGACGCCGGCCTGCTGGTAGGCCTGCCGGACAGACTGGTAGGCGGCAGCCAGGAAAAGCGTATCAGACCGGTCATGGATGGCAATCGTGTCAGTGACGGAGGCGGAAGCGGCGACCAGGATGCGCGCTCCGGGAACCAGGCTGTCGGCCGGGACGATATAAACCGCCGCCGCGCCGTCCCCGATCGGCGACGCATCCAGCAGGTTAATCGGCGTTGCAATCATTGCGGATTTCTCAAAATCCTCCAGCGTAATCTTGGCTCGCAGGCGGGCATACGGATTACTGACAGCATTGGCGTGGGCATTGATGGCAAACGGAGCAAAATCGGCATGTTTCCAGCCGTACTCATACATATATCGTCGCATGACCAGCGCGTTCAGGCCGACGAAAGAGACGCCCATATCCACTTCGTAATCGGCATCTGCGGCCGTGGCGAGCGCCGCAGTGACCTCATGCGGATGGCGGTCAGTCATTTTTTCGACTCCGACCACAATGGCTGATTCCAGCTCCCCCGAGGCCACCGCCATTAAACCGGAACGGAAGGCGGCCGCGCCCGAAGCACAGGCTGCCTCCACTTTGACGGCGTCCCCGCCGCGCAGGCCGGCCCAGTCCGCCACCAGCGGACCGAGATCGGTCTGGCCGTTGATGATGCCCGACATCATGTTACCAACGAAAACACCTTCGGCGGACTCGCGTCCGGCGTCGTGCATGGCAGTGATAACCGCATCGGCGGCAATGTCGCGGAGGCTTTTATCCCACTGTTCATCTATGATGGTCTGTCCGATGCCGAGGATGGCGATTTGGCGCATAAAAACCTTTCAATCTTTTCTAAACACAAAGGGCACAAAGTATCACAAAGTATTTATTGATTTGGTTTTACCATTGGCTGGATTTTACCCGAGGAAGCTATCAAGGTCTATCATAAATATCCGGAGTTGTCAGGGTTATCGATGTGCTATATACTAGCCTTGAATGAAGGAGCGTAGCTTATGACCAAAACCGAAGCAACTGCCGAAGTATTCTGGATGGCATTTAAAGTACTTCCCACCAATGAGAAACGTGCTGTCATCCAGCACATTATTCGTGACGAATCCCTGAGACGGGATTTGATGGATTTGGCACTAATCGAAGAACGCCGTGACGAACCGGCGCGTCCTTTACGCAATTATTTGCAGGAAAATCGCAAATAAATTGACATGGCTTATCAAATCATCATCAAACGATCTGCCGAGAAAGAATTGGATGCGTTATCCGCCAGGACGCGCACACGCCTTGTTGGGCATTTACTAACATTGCAAGTCAATCCTCGCCCGGTCGGGATCAAGAAACTCCAGGGAGAAGATGGCTTTCGTCTACGCGTGGGGGATTACCGGATTCTTTATACAATCGACGACCACATGAAGCTCGTGACGATTTTCGCAATTGGCCACCGGCGCGAAGTTTATCGGTAAGGAAATTGATCAGGCTATAGAATAAAACTTAAAACGAAAAACGTAAGAGACGGGAAAAACAAAGGCAGTTTAGGAGATGGGGATGCATCCAAATGAGAAAATATCAGGAACTTTTGGAAAAGAGATAAAGAACGAGTTCAGACAGTTTTGACTTCGTACGGATCAGAGTCTTCCCGGATTACGTAGCCGCGTTGTTGTGGGATCATGGTGAGTAAGAGGCGCAGGATTTCGGTAATGATTTGAGCACGATGCTGGAATATGTTGTCGCCGAGAATGAAGCGAGCTTTGTAATACCAATCGCGGCTCTCGCGAGCCGAACCAAGTGCGTATTGATAGAAAAGAGCGCGATCTTTTCCGGTGCTGCGCGAGTAACCTTCGGCAAGATTAGCACTGACTGAACCGACAGCACGGTATACCTGGTCCGCAAGTGAAACTGTGCGCTTATCTTTAAGCAATGCAGTCGCATCCTGCCAGCATAAGTCGCTCAAGTAAAGCGCCAGCCGATAAGACTTCACCTTCCACAACGTATCTGCCTTGAACGTCTCCGGCGCACTCTTCTCCCACTCTTCAAAACTCATCTTTTATCTCCCTGTTTTTTACGTTTTACGCATTACGTTTTACGTTCTTAGATCACCTCCACCCTCGACCCCTCCTCCGTCTTCTCCACCTCGATGCGGGTCGGGAAAGCGTCTTTCAGTTCCTCCAGATGGGTAATGACCAGGATCTTGGCAAAATCAGCCTTGACGGCATTGATGGCCTGGATCAGGCGCTGGCGGCCCAGGGCGTCCTGCGAGCCAAAGCCCTCGTCAATGACCAGCATTTGCAGGCGCGCCCCTTTGCGCTGCGCCAACACTTCCGAGAGCGCCAGCCGGATGGCGAAGTTGACCCGGAAGGCCTCCCCGCCCGAGTACATCTCGTAATCACGCAGGCCGGCGCCATCACTGACCTGGATTTCCAGCGTCTCGCGCAGCTCTTTGCGTTTCTCATCTTTGTATCTGGCCTGGGTCTCGAAATGCAGATGCATGCTGTCTTCACTCAGGCGCCCCAGGACCTGGTTGGCCTTCATTTCGATTTCCGGCAGGGCTTGTTCGATCAAAAGCGCCGGAACGCCATCCTTGCCAAAGGCGCGCTCCAGGGTCTTATAATGCCCGATCTGCCGGCCCAGGTCGCCGTGCTCGGCTTCCAGGGCCTTTTTGCGCTTACCCAGGTCGGCCAGCACGGTGACTTTTTGGCGGGCTGCGCCGACCTCCTGGTGCAACTGGTTCTCGCGTTCCTGCAAATCGAACAGGCTGCGTTCGGCGGCATCCAGGTCGGGGGCCTGTGCTTCGATCGCAGACAACGCAGAAATTGCCTCATCATTTTCTCTCTGCTGGCGGTCGATTTCTGACTGACGATTTTTTATTTCGGATTCGAGATTGGCGATCTCATCATCAAGCGGTTTGAGGGCGGCCCGCGCCGACTCGAGCAGGCGATATTCCGCCTCGGCGGGACGGGCCTGCAACTCGGCCCGGCGGGCGGCATCGTGCGCGGCGGCGTCATAGCCCAGGGTGGCCAGTTCTTTATCCACTTTCACCAATTTCCTGCGGGCCTCCAGGGCAAATTTGCCCTTGCCAAGCAGTTTCGTGACTTCCTCGAGCCGTTTTGCTCCAGCCTGCTCCCAATCGCCGGATTGTTTTTGCAGGCTTTCCAGCCGTTCGGACAACTGCGCAATGCCCCTGGAGGCGCTCAGGCGGTCTGAGTCGGCCGAAGCGGATTTTGTAATCTGGTTTTCGTAATCCGTCGTTTGGATTGCCAATTCTTCCATGGCCGACTTATTGACACGCCAGCGGTCACCCAATTGTGTGCCCTCGGCATTGAGCTGCTCCAGCGTGGCAAGGCGGTGTTCCGGGCTGAGGCTCTGCCCGCATAACGGGCAAAGCACGCCCTGGGCGGCAGCAAGTTTTTCGATGCGGCTTTTGAGCTCATCCATACCGTTTTTCAGGTTGCTGTTTTCAACACGCAACCCGGCCAGTTTTTCACGGGCAGCCTGGGCTTGTTTTTCCAATTGGAGCCGTCCGGCCAGGGCTGTCTCGGCCTGCTCCAGTGCCTGCCGGGCGGCTGCCAGGTCTGCCTGCAGGCTTGTCGAGCTGGCGAGTTGTTCCTGGATGGCCGAATGCTGTTGTTCCAGGCCGGCCTTTTCCTGCAGCAGGCGCGCCTCTTCGGACTCGATCTCACGCAATAACGGCTGGCGCAGCCCGTCCTGTTCGTGGAAGCGGCCTGCTACCTGCTCCCATTTTTCAAGATCGAGACGGGCCTTTTGCAGGGCCGCATAGGAGCCTTCAACCTCGCCGGCGCGTCGCATCAGCTCCGCATGCGTGCTGCGCTCGGATTCTTTAACGCCCAGGCGGGTCCGCAATCCGGCCAGGTTCTCCTGCGAACGCGTCAGCGACTCACTCAGTTTCCGGACCAACTCGCGCTGGCTGTCCAGCGCCAGGCGCACCTGTTTGACATTCGCCAGCGCGGTTTCCTGGAGTTTGCGGCTGGCCGCCAGTCCTTTGAGCTGGCTCTCCAGTTCGGCCAGGGCTGCCTGGCGAGGTTCTTCCTCAGCCAATTCCGCCTCGATTTCAGCCACACGTCCGACGACCGAATCGAGCTCGCGTTCGACTGCTTTGCGCCGCTCGGCGGCGCGGTCCCGATAAATATCCCAGACTTCCAACCCAAGGATGGCGCCCAGGATCTCCTTGCGGCGGGTGGGCGGCTGCTGGGCAAACTGGTCCGCCCGGCCTTGCAGGAAGAACGATACGTTGACGAAAGTATCATAATCAAGGCGTAGGATGTGCTCGATACGCGCCTGCGTATCCCGCAGGGTGCGTTCGGTGAGGGGACGCCAAATCAATTCTTGATTTACGATTGAGGATTGTAGATTACCGCCTTCGGCTATCTGGAACTCCAGAGTGGTGCCTTTGCCGCGCGGCAGGCTGCGCAGGACGCGGTAGATGCTATTCTCATAGGCGAAAGTGAAGGCTACTTCCGCCACCTTGGACTGCAAATTAACCAGGGCCTCGTCGCGCTTGCGGGCCTGGCCGAACAGCGCCCAGGTGATCGCGTCCAACAGGGAGGATTTCCCTGCGCCGTTCGAGCCGGAGATACAGGCCAGGTCGAAGGTGCTGAAATCCAATTCGACGGGCTCATGATAGGAAAGGAAACCGGAGAGTTTGAGATGCAGGGGGATCACGGGATTATTGTATCATTGCTGATAAGGGATTAAAGATGACAATATTCCACCACAAAGGATCACAAAGGCTCACGAAGAAAAAGATGGTTCATTTGAGGATTGGGCAATACAGGCAGTGCCATAGGTATAGGTATTCGTGCCATCGTCCAGCACCTGGTCAAACCGGCATTCAAATCGTTTATATACATAGCGGTGTTGCCGTTCACGGTCTGCTGTAGGCGGTCTCCGAGGACATTGTAGCTATACACGTTTGTTCCAGAGGAGTCCGATTACCAAAATCAGGCATTTATTTGAGCTCACACGCTTCCATTATAATATTCTCTTGATAGCACCTTGGGAAGCGGTGAACATTAATGTTATTGTATGTGTTATGGTATACCCCAAATATGTATCGCGCCCTTTGAATCACCCCAAATCAATAACCGATTATCGGAGCTGATCGTAAATGTTGTGAGACCAGCTGTCGAAATGGTTGTCAAGGTTGACTTTTCTGCTAGATCGATCACAGAAATTGCATCATTAGTGCCGACAAAAAGTAACTGTTCTGAGCGATCAAAAGCCAGAAGTTGTGCG
>JBEKEB010000139.1:0-9685 GCA_050014055.1 Anaerolineales bacterium
CAGCCTGCAGCGATACGGCGATACGACACCATCGCTCACAGCTTCACCATAAATCAACGCTAAACATGTACAAATTTATAATAGAACAAATATTCTGATTTGTCAAGCATGTTTGGAAAAAGGCGAGGCGCAGCCGCTTGCCCATGCAATGGATTTGCTGTATAGTTATCGAAGGGTTGATTTTATCGGTATTCCAATAAACGTTTGAAATTTTATCCCCGCGGGGAAAGGTATGGATTGCCAATCAGTTGTTTCTGCGTGGTACGCAGCAATACATATCCCCTTTTACGCGAGTTAGAATGGCCTAAGAAAAATATGACTCGATACGAGAAGTTTGTTGGAGAGCCCTGGAATTTTGATAGGCCCGATGGCCCCAACCGTGTGCTTGTAGACTTTGTCCGGAAGGTGACGATTTCGAATTCACGCGATAAAGAGAAATCATATATCTTATTGAAGACAGTCACTCCATTCCAAGATCATGGCGAACTAGTAAAGTATATGATCGCGTCTCCTCGTTACATGGGTGATACAGTCAATGAGATATTGCAATTTGGTGGCATTGTCGGAGTTGCTCGAGTACGCCAAGGTGTTTCAGTCAGAGAAGATAGTCTTCTCACACACGAAAATATTGTGTATTTCATAATCGGAAGCTTGAAGCGTCTCTCTATAACTAATACCACTGAGGATAAAAATTCGTGATTTTGAATGCATAAAACGGCTCACACCTGCTAATGCAGACAGCCGCCCCGCCGCTCGGACACTGGCGCGATTAGTTTCGACAGGCTCAACCCAAGTGCCAGAAATGGCGCGAAAATGTGAAATCTCGTAGTCCTGCCACTGCAGGTGCCCCAGGATGATGGGCAATCCGCACAGCAATTGAACCCATTTTAGGAACCAGGAGTTGAATCGATGGAAGAACCCATCCTGTCTCTTGAGAAACATGCCATGGAACGCTGGCGCAACGGCGATCCTTGGGGCTTCGTGGAACTGAGCGCCGGGGATATCACCTATGTGGATCCCGGCCTGGCCAGCCCCATTACCGGCCTGGAGCAGTACAAGGCCTACATGCAGCAGGTGCAGGGGAAAATCCATTACCAGGGTTCGGAATTCATCATGCCCAAAGTCGTCATCCTCGGGGATGCGGCGGTGCTCTCGTATAATTATCGATCCAGCGAACTCACACCGGAGGGAACGGTCCGGAACCAGACGCCCTGGAATGCGACGGAAGTGTACTTCCGCAGAGACGGTCAATGGAAGATCGTACATACCCATTGGTCCTTTATCCATCATAAGCTCCTCGAGAGCCTGGAAGTGCCCCTGCCGGTGCAAATGTCGCCCCAGGAATACCCGGGCGTATTGGGTGAGGTCATGGAGCTCGAATCGGCTGCGATGGAACGCTGGCGCAAGGGTGACCCGGGGGGATTCATCGAACTCTACGCGCCGGAGGCGACCTACTTCGACACGGGCACGCCGCAACGCCTGAGCGGGGCGGCCCTGCGGGCCGAGCTGGCGCAGCGGTAGGGCCAGATCTACTTTGACGTCATGGATTTCATTTCCCCAGGCATCCAGGTCCAGGGGGATATGGCGGTATTGTTTTACCGCTTCTTCTCCTCGCGTTTGAACACGGATGGTTCCATCGCCAGCCGCATCCCCTGGAACTGCAGCGAAGTCTACGCGCGCTTGCATGGCAAGTGGCGCATCCTCCATAACCACTGGTCGTATATCAAGGGCGAGCAGATGTAAGTCTCCTTTAATGGTCTTCCGTTTTGGAGCGAAAGAATTCAACCACAACGGCCACAAAGGACACTAAGGAGAAATCCATATTTGTTCATTTGTTTTTCCATCGTGCTTTTTTGTGTTCATAGTAAAAAAAAATTTCTTCCTGTAAAATCGATTTTTGGAGTCTGCCAATGAAATTTTCAAGCATGCTCAAAAAGCCGAGTGCATTTCTGCCGGTGGCGATGTCGCTGGCTGCCCTGGCCACCGTGCTCATCCACATAACCTTGTTTGGCACGGCCCGGGAGGCTGACGAGGGCACCGCCGCGCATATCTTTCAGTTGCTTTTGATTGTGCAGCTACCCATCGTGGCGTTCTTCGCGATCAAGTGGCTGCTGCGCTTTCCCAGACCGGCGCTGCTGGTGCTGGTGCTGCAGGCCGCCGCCGGGCTGGTTGCGTTGGCACCGGTGTTCTTTTTCCATCTCTGAACCACGCAAAAAGAGGCACTTTGATTCCCAGCCATCCCAGATTGTTCAACGAGGAGGAGCATAGATTATTGGTTGCCTGGGCCTGCGATTGCGCCGGGCACGTGCTCCCGTACTTCGAGAAAATGTACCCGCAGGACCAGCGGCCTCGCCATGCCATCGAAGCCGGGCGCGCTTGGGAGCGCGGCGATTTGGCAATGGTGGAAGCGCGCAAAGCCGCATTCGCGTCCCACGCCGCCGCACGCGCGGCAACCAATGCTGCCGCCAGGGCGGCTGCACGCGCGGCCGGCCACGCTGCTGCAACGGCTCACGTAGCCGATCACGCCCGGCATGCCGCTGCCTATGCTGTCAAAGCGGCCGCCGCTGGAACCACGAGCGCTAGCGCCAGCGCGGAAAGGGATTGGCAGGTTCGACACCTCCCGGAGAGCCTTCGCCTGGTTCTATTTCCAGCTTCAAAGCGCTAACTTTGCACAAACCATGTCCATGGTCGCTATTTCGGAAGAAGGACAGTACCTGGCACAAACGAGCCCATGGTTTCTGACGAAAGGGTGATTATGGCGACACTTCATTTGATGGTCGGGCTGCCCTGTTCAGGGAAAACGACCCTGGCAAGACAGCTTGAACAGGAATATTCAGCCCTTCGGCTTACGCCCGACGAATGGCACACGCGTCTTTTCGGCAACGATGCGGAGGCAGAGCTGCACGATACCAGGCACGGGCTGATCGAAGCGCTGCTGTGGGAGGTCGCCGCGCGTGCGCTGGTGCTGGGAGTTAATGTGATCCTGGATTTTGGATTTTGGGCCAGGGTCGAACGTGAGGATTACCGCGCCCGCGCAAAGCAATTGGGCGCAGGCAGCGAAATCCACTTTCTGGAAGTGCCTGAGGCGGAGTTAATGGAACGCCTGATAAGGAGAAACGCAGCCCCTGTCCAAGGAACCTTCTGTATTCCAGAAGAATACCTCAAAAAATGGCTGACGATCTTCCAGCCGCCAGGGCCGGATGAACTGGAACGTAGGGAGTAAACCACCTACGGGGATAAGAACAATCAACCTTCCGCGCCGGTCGTGCGGATTGGGACGGCGCTTGATCAGGCGGGCATTTTCCGGCCGGTCAAACATGGCCGTGGTCGCGCCGGAAGTCAGGCCGGTACAGCGGGCCAGCTCCGATGGGCTGGCCAGCCCTTTGAAGAAGATCAGCGCCCGACATTCCATTTCAGTACCATTGTCGCCAAGGATCTTGCCAACCGCATGGCGAAACAGAACGGTATTGATCCCATATTCACGTGGGCGCATGGTCACTTGCCTGACCAAATATTCTTGCGTAATTTTGTCATATACATCCTATTGACACGCTCCAAATATTACCTTAGAATTAAAGGAGAACCTCCTCTTGAATTATCGGAGGAATCCTTATTTAAATGTAAAAAAGGAGATTAAGGATAATGAACACGATTATGAAAAAAGGAAACTCCTATCCATATGGGGTGCAAACAATATGAAAAAGACAACGACCAAGGGCGAATCTCCTTCCCGGCTGATTGATGCGAGGATCGAAGAACAGGACGACTGGAGGGGCAAGACGCTCTCTCATGTCCGCGCTCTCATCAAACAGGCTGACCCTGAGGTGGTCGAGGAGTGGAAGTGGAGAAAAGAATCATCACCTGGCGTCCCAGTTTGGTCTCACAATGGAGGGATCTGCACTGGCGAGACGTACAAGAGTGTCGTGAAGCTGACTTTCTTCAAGGGCGCTTCGCTCAAGGACCCTTCAAGACTATTCAACTCCAGCCTTGAAGGCAACGTCAGGCGCGCAATCGATTTCCATGAGGGTGATGAAATAGATGAGGAGGCCTTTAAGACGCTCATACGCGCCGCTGCAGCCCTGAACAGGTCATCGGCCCGATAGTCGAATCCGGCGCCTCTTGAGTTGACGCCTATCCCAGCCGACACGATGTCCGCCGCGGCTTTTCGGGCATTATTATGGCTTCGAGTTTTCTTTGTTCCCAAGCAGAGTCCACGCCCCCCGTCTGCCATGCTTCGCGAACGTAAACCGCCAGGCTCTTCGGCAAGATCGAAACTCATTATCCATTAATCCTGGCACAATAGAATATGTCTTCCTCAACCAATTCAATCCTTTATGGGGATTGTCTATCATCTTTAGCATGGAGGTAAACTTTTATGAACAAGCTTCAAGGAATAACACTTTTGACTTATCCCGTCAAAGACATTGCTCAGGCAAAAATGTTATATAGCAAACTGTTGGGTGTTGAACCGTATGTCGATGGGGGATATTATGTTGGCTACAAAGTGGGAGACCAGGAAATAGGATTAGTTCCCGGCGGAGACGCGCAAGGCATGGCAGGGCCTCTTCCTTACTTCGACGTAAGTGACATCAGGAGTATAGTAAAGTTACTGGTAGAGGCTGGTGCGCAGGTACAGCAAGAAGCCAGAGATGTCGGTGGCGGTTTGCTGGTCGCGTCTGTAAAAGACAAAGATGGTAACATCACTGGGTTTCGTCAGTTCCCTTAGATATATTAACGACAATCCTAACTATTAATGCGCAAATTGGCGTAACTCGCATTTCCAACAATGTAGTTACGCCAATTTTGGTAGTTGCCAGTGATGAAGATATGTGTAAAAACTTCATTCGGTTGGCGGCGGTTTCTTTTTTCAGCTTGGCATTTCCTATATTTAACGGTTCAACCTCAGTGATTGCCCAGACCGGGGCAGTTAATTATGATGGCCTTACCAACCGAGAAGCAATCAGCTTTGAAAACATAACGGCAGATATCTTAATATATTGTCGAATAACCTTCCTGGAATCTCACTTCAGCAAATGGTGGTGATTGGAACGGTGTATTTGATTTCAATCAAATATCCTTATCAAAAGCGGAAGATAAGAATCTGCCATCCGTAGATGGAAAGAAAAAGTTAAGAACAGGAGAGATATCGTGTCCCAGGAATATATCGAGATACGCGGAGCTCGCGAAAACAACCTGAAGAATGTTTCGTTGCGTATCCCCAGGCGCAAAATCACCATCTTTACCGGCGTATCCGGTTCCGGGAAATCTTCCCTGGTCTTCGATACGATCGCGGCGGAAGCGCGCCGTCAACTCAATGAAACGTTCAGTACATTCGTTCGGAACTTTCTGCCCCGCTATGCCCAACCCGAAGCCGACGCGATCGAAAATTTAAGTATGGCGATTGTCGTTGATCAAAAACGGCTGGGGGGTGGCTCGCATTCGACCGTAGGGACGATCACGGATATTTATTCGGTACTGCGGCTGCTGTTTTCACGGGTGGGTCAGCCGTATGCAGGCCCGGCCATTGCTTTTTCGTTCAACGATCCACGCGGCATGTGTCCAGAATGCAACGGCATTGGTCGCAAAATCGGCGTGGATTTGGATGCCTTTCTGGATACTTCCAAATCGCTCAACGGGGGAGCTATTTTATTCCCGGAGTACGCCGTCGATAGCTGGGGATGGAACATCCTCACGCATTCGGGCCTGTTCGATAATGACAAATTCCTGGCGGATTACGCGCCCGACGAAATGGAATTACTGCTCCACAGCAAACCCTCCAAGGTCAAAATGCAGGTGGCAAGTAATTCTGCCAACATGACCTTTGAGGGTATCATCGATAAATTCAGCCGCAAGTACATCACATACGACCTCAAAACCTATTCGGAACGTACCCAGAAAGCGGTAGCGCCATATATGCGCTTCGGCCCGTGTTCGCTCTGTAAAGGTGCGCGGCTGAGCCAGGCCGCCCTGAATTGCAAGATCAATGGCTACAACATTGCGGATCTGGCATCGATGGAGATTGATGACTTGATCGAAATCATCCGTGACATCAACGACCCGGCGTCGGCTCCGGTCGTGGAAAATATCATCGAACGCTTGCAAGCAATGATCGATATTGGTCTTGAGTACTTGAGTCTCAACCGCGAAACCGATACGCTATCGGGTGGGGAATCGCAGCGGATCAAGATGGTTAAACATCTCGGCAGCAGTTTGGTCGATGTGATGTATGTCTTCGACGAACCGAGTATCGGCCTGCATCCGCATGATCTCCATCGACTCAATGAACTGCTCCAAAAACTGCGCGACAAAGGTAATACAGTGCTCGTCGTTGAACATGACCCCGATGTGATTAAGGTCGCGGATCATATCGTCGATCTTGGCCCGCAGGCGGGGCGGCAGGGTGGCTGTATCGTCTTTGAGGGCTGTTGGGCCGATCTGCTTAAGGCCGATACCCTCACGGGCCGGTTTATGAACCAGCCCGTACCAATCAAAGACCGTGTCCGTTCGGCCAGGGGCAAAATTGCCATTACCAACGCCCACGCTAACAATTTGCAGAATGTCAGTGTTGATATTCCCACGGGTGTGTTAACGGTGATCACAGGCGTAGCGGGTTCCGGCAAAAGTTCGCTCATTCATCAAACCTTCCTGCCGCAGAACCCCGACGCTATCGTAATCGACCAATCGGCGGTCGGTGTCTCCAGCCGCTCGAATCCGGCCACCTATACGGGCATCATGGATGATATTCGCAAAGCCTTCGCGACGGCGAATAAAGTGAGTCCTTCGCTGTTTAGTTTTAACTCCAAAGGCGCTTGCGAAAACTGCCAGGGATTGGGCGTGGTCTATATCGATCTGTCCTATTTTGACGAAGTTAAAATACCCTGTGAAGTCTGCGGCGGCAAGCGCTTCAAGGATGAGGTATTGGCCTACCAACTTCACGGTAAATCGATCTCGGATGTCCTCAATATGCCGGTGCAAGAGGCCCTGGGGTTTTTCGACAACAAAGAGATCGTTCGGAAACTGCAAGCGCTGAACGATGTAGGCCTGGATTATCTCACGCTGGGACAGCCCCTCAGCACGCTATCTGGCGGCGAATGCCAACGCATCAAACTCGCCAGCGAACTGCACAAAAACGGCAGCATATACGTGATGGATGAACCAACAACAGGCCTGCACATGTCGGATATTGCCCATCTGTTGGCGGTTATCAACCGCCTTGTGGACACAGGGAATACGGTCATCGTGATCGAGCACAACCAAAGCATTATAAAAAATGCAGATTGGGTAATCGATCTGGGACCCGAAGGAGGTAATAAGGGCGGCAAAGTTATCTTTGAGGGCACACCTAAAAATCTGCTCTCTGCAAAGGGTTCGCTCACAGGCGCCTACTTGCGCAATGCTTAGCCCGCGCCCGGCGTTGGCCTGGACAAAGTTTACCGATGACCCGACCAGGTTCGTATTAGATGGGGAATGAGTAAGTGGGGTTGTGAACACAGTAACCATTCAGGGAAATCAAGCCAACCGGAATGCCCTTTTAGACCATCTGACTTTAAGGCTATCAGACTTTTTTGCTTTTTCTGTTAAAATAATCCAATGAAATCCCTGCTAAAAAAACTTCTGCGCATTCCTCTAATCCTGCTGGCCCTGGCCTCCGGCCTGACCCTGCTCGCAGCGGTGGCTTACTGGCTGTCTGACCGCAGCAACGGTTACCTGGTTTCCTCGGGCGTGAAGCGCAAGTACCTGCTGTATGTGCCAAAGAGTTACGATCCCGCCCGGCCTGTCCCGCTCGTCATCAGCATCCACGGCTATTCTGAATGGCCGGCCCACCAGATGCAAATATCCTGCTGGAACGACCTGGCCGACCAGTACGGCTTCATTGTCGTCTATCCCTCCGGCCAGGGCCTGCCGAAGCGCTGGCGGATCGGCGGGATTCCCAACCGCCCCAGCGGCCCGCAGCCGGAAGTAACCTTTATTTCCGACCTGATCGACCACCTGGCTGGCCGGTACAACATTGATCCCGTCCGCATCTATGCCAACGGCTTTTCAAACGGCGGCGGCCTGTCATTTGTACTATCCTGCCAACTCTCAGAGCGCATTGCTGCCTTCGGGAGCGTTGCGGGTGCCTATCTGCTGCCATGGAGCGATTGCCAGCCGGCCCGCCCGGTGCCGGCGATTCTTTTCCATGGCACCGCCGACCCGGTCGTTCCGTACCAGGGCGGGCCGTCCCGCCTTTTCAACCTGCCCTTTCCTTCCATCCCGGCCTGGGTTGCTGCCCTGGCTCAGCATATTGGTTGCACAGGCACACCGCAGGGACTGCCCGTCCAGGGGCAGGTCAGCGGGGTCAGATATGCCAACTCCGCCACCGGCGTCGAGCTGGTCTTCTACACCATTGCGGACGGCGGGCATGCCTGGCCGGGCGGCAAGCCTTTGCCGAAGTTCATTGTCGGTCATACCCCCACGGAAATCGATGCAACCAGGACCATGTGGGCCTTTTTCCAGCAGCATCCTTTGCCTGGAAAAAAACAAGAGCTTTAACCACAAAGACACGAAGGCACAAAGCTTTTTGTTTTTTTTCAACCTGATTGTTTGTTTCAAGTGTGAACTGTTGGTCGAGTAAGCGGTGCTTTCCCGCCTTATCTAGACCAACGATAACTAAAATAGCCTTGAAAAGTGGTCTCGATACGCCCCTCAGAGAACATTCGGGGCTACTCGACCACCGCTTGATTGTTTGTTTCAAGTGTGGATCGTTGGTCGAGTAGGTGGTGTTTTCCCGCCGTATCGAGACCAACGAAAATTAAAAAAGCCTTGAAAGGTGGTCTCGATACGCTCTCAGAGAACATTCGGAGCTACTCGACCACCGCTTGATTGTTTGTTTCAAGTGTGGACTGTTGGTCGAGTAAGCGGTGCTTTCCCGTCTTATCGAGACCAACGATAACTAAAATAGCCTTGAAAAGTGGTCTCGATACGCCCTCAGAGAACATTCGGGGCTACTCGACCACCGCTTGTAGGAAAGTGTCAGGTGGCTAGAAGGAACCACAAGATAGAAAATTGTTTGGAAGACGGAGCGTTATTATGGACTGGAAACTGACCTCATGGAATGTGAACGGCATCCGCGCGGCCGAAAAGAAAGGCTTCCTGGATTGGCTCGCGCGCAGCGGTGCCGACCTGGTAGCGGTGCAGGAAACCAAGGCCTCGCCGGACCAGCTTTCCCTGGCGCTGCTCAATCCGCCCGGCTACCAGGCCGCCTGGAACTCGGCCGAGAAAAAAGGTTACAGCGGTACCGTCACCTATTCCCGGCAGGCGCCGCTCAAAATCATTACCGGCCTGAACGAAGCCCGTTTCGACACCGAAGGCCGGGTGCTCATCCACGAGTTCGAGCCGTTTGTGCTCTTCAACATCTATTTTCCCAATGGCGGGCGCGGGGCCGAGTGGGTCAGCCACAAGCTGGCTTTCTACCGGCGTTTCCTCGCCGTTGTACGGGGCTATATGCAGGCCGGCCGGCCGGTAGTGGTCACCGGCGACTTTAACACTGCCTACGCCGAGATCGATTTGGCCCGCCCGAAAGAGAATGTTGCCCACAGCGGCTTCATGCCGGAGGAACGTGCAGGGCTGGGCGAGTTCTTCCAGGCCGGCCTGGTCGACAGTTTCCGTTATTTGCATCTTGATTCAGTCAAATATACCTGGTGGG